>JADBJL010000024.1 GCA_014874455.1 Thermomicrobiaceae bacterium | reverse complement strand
TCTGGCTGGTGCTGGTACTGGTCAGCAGCCTGGGCGTCATGGGCACCGCCCTCGTGGTTCGGCTGTCACCGCTGTGGCTCCTGGTGACAGCGCTGGCGAATCCGGTCGAAAGTTACCGGATCATGGCGCTGAAGCTCGTCAGCGAGTCGCTCGAGCTGCTGGGGCCTGCCGGGCTCTATGCACAGGACACGCTCGGGCCATTTCTGACTGCCACGTTTCTCGGCAGCCTGCTGCTCTGGTCGTGCCTGGGCCTCGGCTTCGGGTACCTGATCTTTCGCAAGGAGGCGCTGCGGTGAGGCCTCGTCTGCTCGTGCTGCTCGGCATCCTCCTGCTCCTTGCGAGCTGCGGGCGGGAGTCCGGCCAGCTCGAACCGCCGGAGATCCGCTATGGCCGGGATACCTGTGCCCGCTGCGGGATGATCATCAGCGACCCCCGCTTCGCCGCAGCGGCAGCGAGCGCGGACGGCACGATGGCGCTCTTCGACGACATCGGTGACCTGCTGGCCTATCGCAAGAAGAACCAGCCGGACTGGGCTGTGATCTGGGTGCACGACTTCAACACGCAGGAGTGGCTCCGCGCCGAGGACGCCTGGTATCTCCTCTCGCCGGCTATCCATAGCCCGATGGGCTGGGGCATCGCGGCCTTCGCCAGCGAAGAGGCGGCCCGTGCCCGTCAAGCCGAGCTCGGGGGCGAGCTCCTCCGCTGGGAGGAGCTCTCGACACGCGAGCTCACGCTTCCAGCAGCACACTGACCGCGTACCGCCGTGTCGCGTCGCTTCCCCCGTGGCCTCGAGGACTCCCCGTACACGCCGCGGGACGGCTGCCGAGCCTCGACCTCGAACTCCGGGCAGAGTCTTCACCGGCAGTGTGGTAGGCTTGGGGCATGGAGGAACCTATCGTGACGTTCGGGGCCGAGGACTTTCACGAGTTGATCAGACTGCTCCAGCAGCACCCGGAGTGGCAGGACGAGCTACGCCGCTACGTCCTGAGCCGCGAGCTGCTCGCCTTGCCGGCCGAGGTGCGGGATCTGCGCGCCGAGATGGAGCGCTCCTTCAGCGAGCTGGCGCGGCGGATGGCTGAGCTGGCCGAAGTTACCCGTGCGCACGCCACTCGCCTCGACACGATCGATGCCCGGCTCGACCGTCTCGCCGCCTCCGTCGCCGAGCTCACCGAGATCACCCGGGCCCAGGCCGCCTGGCTGGCCCGACTCGATCGTGACGGGCGGGCCACTCGACAGCACCTCGGTGCTCTCTCGGCCCTCGTCGGCGCGGGAGCGGAGGTGGACGCGGCGCGGGTTCTGCTCGAAACGTTGCGTGCAAGAGGCTACGAGATCCTCGGCCATCCGCAGAGTCTCAGCGTCGACGGTGAGATCGACGTGGCTGTAGCGGTACGGGATGCCAGCGGCCGAGAGCTCTGGATGCTGGTCGAAGCGAAGGCGCGGCTCCGGGCATCCGACATCCGCCAGTGGGCGCGCAAGCTCCGCCGGGCCGATTTTCAAGCCCGTCTCCGAGCCGCTGGCGTGAGGGAACCGGTCAAGGCGTACGCGTTCGGGCGCATGATCTACCAGGATACCGACAGGGCAGCACGCGAGCACGG
This sequence comes from Thermomicrobiaceae bacterium, assembly GCA_014874455.1. Taxonomy (GTDB): domain Bacteria; phylum Chloroflexota; class Chloroflexia; order Thermomicrobiales; family Thermomicrobiaceae; genus Thermalbibacter. The sequence goes on along the minus strand of JADBJL010000024.1, from coordinate 34,554 downwards.
CATCGGCCTGCTGACCCCGTTCGGTGAGGTCGTCGAGCCGGCATAGCGCGGCATTCAGTACAGTTCTGGTCGCCGATCTCGAACACGCCATTATCGAGTATAAGGCCGGGTTGCTCGATGAGGAAGCCCTCCGAGCTCGCCTCGCCGATATCATTCACTCTGTGCCGGCGAAGGTTACCCTGGCATAGTCGACTTCTTCAGCAGACCGATCGCCCCTCGACGGTTACCGGCGCCCTGACCTGCCTCTCCCATTCACCGATCGCGGACACTGCCCGGCACCTGCCGGACGACAGCAGGGCCTCTCTCGTTGCCAGCCTCGCTCAACCGCAACCCGATTGTGCGGCAGTAGGCGCTGAGCGGGCATTGACAGAGACAGATCAGAGCGTGATCACCTGATCAGGCGGATTAGCGCCCAGGGCAGCGTAGAGGTCGGGGAAGCAGCCGACGCGCACGCCCTCGACCGTTCCTACGGGCTGACAGATCGCTGGCTCCTGGCGACCCCGGCCGGTCGCCGGGTCGCACCAGACCGGCTGGCCCTCAGCCAGGTCGCGCTCCAGGGCGCACATGTCGCACATCATCAGCAGGATGCCCTTCTCCGCAGCCACCTTCGCCAGCCGCTCGCCGATCGGATCGCCGCGGCGGAGCACGAAGACGTTGTCGTCGAAGAAGAACATCCCGACGACCTCGACGCCGTGCGTCCCAGCCTCGAGCTGTGGCAGAACCATCTGCCCGAGCTTGTAGCTCGCGGCCCTGGGCGTCGCGAAGATGTACGCGACCTTCATTGGACAAATCCTCCCGGAGTATCCGTACGGTACCGCTATCTCTCGATCCTGCCGGCTCAACAGAGCGCGGCCAACCGTTCATCCACGAACCAGCAGTCGAAGCTGGGCGCGCCGGGGTGACAGCAGCGCCACCAGCGCGAAAAGCGCGCTGGCCACCAGCACGATCGTGCCACCGGAAGGCACGTTCAGGTAATAGCTCAGGTAAAAGCCGACCAGCGCCGAGAGAGCGCCGAGCCCGGCTCCGAGCAGCATCATCCGGTGGAACCGGTCGGTCAGCAAGTACGCGGTGGCGCTCGGCGTCACCAGCATGGCGACCACCAGCACGACGCCGACGGCCTGCACCGACGCCACGACGGTGATCGAGAGCAGCGTCAAGAGGAGAAGCTGGAGCGCGCCTCCCGGCAGGCCGTTGGCCTCAGCGGCCACCGGGTCGAAGCTGACGAACAGCAGCTCCTTGTAGAGCAGCCCGATGAGCAGCAGGACAAGCCCGCCCAGCCCCAGGATCACCAGCAGATCGCGCGGCCGCACCGAGAGGATATCGCCGAAGACATAACTGAAGAGGTCGACCGTGTAGGTCTTGATGCCCACGCTCATCAGCACGATGCCGAAGGCGAAGATGCCGCTGAAGAGGATGCCGATGGCGGTATCGGTACGCAGGCCGACCCGACGCTGGATCAGGCCGATCCCCAGGCCGGCCGCCACCGCTGCCACCAGCGCTCCCAGGTAGAAGACGAAGCCGGCCAGGAAGGCGACGACGATGCCGGTGAAGGCGATATGGGCCAGGGCGTCGCCGATGAAGGCGAAACCCTTGAGCACGACATACGTTCCGATCACCGCGCAGATGATTCCGATCAGCACCGCGGCAGCCAGCCCACGCAGCAGGAACCCGTAGCGTAGCGGTTCGAGCAGGAGATCAACAAGCACTCGTACCGTCCTCCGGACTCTCGACTACGATCACCCGGTCACCGTAGCGCAGGAGCAGTAGATGTGTATCAAAGGTCTGGTTGAGCAGCTCCTCAGTGAAGACGCGCTCGGGTGGGCCGAACCCGAACATCCGCCGGTTGAGCAGAAGCACCTGGCTGAAGCGCTGCGCGACGCAGCTCAGGTCGTGCGAGGCTACCAGCGCCGTGCGCCCCTCGGCGCAGAGCTGCTCCAGCAGCTCGAAGATGAAATGCTGTGTCGGCGCATCGACGCCACTGACCGGCTCGTCGAAGAGGAGGATGCTCGGCTCCTGGGCCAGCGCACGGGCCAGGAACACCCGCTGCCGCTGGCCGCCGGAGAGCGCGCCGATCGGTTTCGCCTGGAAATCGTGCATGCGCACCCGTTCGAGCGCCCACTCGGCCAGCTCGCGATCCCGCGCGCCTGGCCGGCGCAGGAGCCCCAACCGGGGGTACCGGCCCATCATCACCACGTCCCACACGGTCACCGGGAAAGCCCAATCCACCGCGTGGATCTGCGGGATGTAGGCGATGTCAGGGCTGGGACGCGCGGATCGGCCCCCGACGAGCACGCGGCCCTGCCAGGGTTTGAGCAACCCGACGATGACCCGGAACAGGGTCGACTTGCCCCCGCCGTTGGGCCCGATCACGCCCACCAGCGCGCCGCGCGGTACCGCGAAACTGATCTCCTGAAGCACCGGCTCGCGGTAGTAGCCGGTCGTCAAGCGATCCACCACGATGACCGGCTCACCGGTCGTCACCGCTGAAGGCTGAAGTTCCGTTTGCACCTGCATCTAGGCTAGCCCTTCGACGACGTGCTCCACGTTGCGCCGCATCATACCGATGTAGTCCTCGCCGGCCGGCGGGGTATCGCTGTACAGCTCCAATACCTTGACGCCCGCCTCGCGCGCCAGGGTCTCCGCCAGCTTGGGGTTGAACTGCGGTTCCGTGAAGATGGCCGGCACGCCCTGCTGACGGATGAGATCGACCAGTTGGGCCAGCTCCTGCGGTGAGGGCTCCCGGCCCGGGCTGAGGACGATTACCCCGACCAGCTCCAGCCCGTAGTGCTCGGCGAAGTAGGGGAAGGCATCGTGGAAGGTGACAAGCTTGCGGCGTTCAGGCGGGATCCGCTGCACCTGCTCCTTCGCCCAGGCGTCGAAGGCGTGGATCTCGGCGATGTAGCGCTCGGCGTTCGTCTGGTAGGTCGCCGCGCCGCCAGGGTCGATCTCCCCCAGTGCCTGGGCGATGCGACGCACATACTCGATGGCGTAGTCGGGATCGAGCCAGAGGTGGGGGTTGCCAGCCTCGTGGGCGTGCTCAGGCGTGCCCTGCTCGTCCTGGATGGTCTGGAGTCCCTCGGCCAGCTCGACCACGCGCGCCGAGGGGCCGGCCGAGGCGATCAGGTTGCCGAGCCAGCCCTCCAGCCCCAGCCCATTGACGAAGACGATGTCGGCTTCGGCGAGCGCCTGGGCATCGCGGGGCGTCGGCTGGTAGGTGTGAGGATCAGTGCCAGCGGGTACGAGCGAGCTCACCCGCACGCGGTCGGCGCCGACCGCCTCGACGAGGGAGACGAAGACCGGCAGGCTGACGACGACGCGAACCTGTTTGGCGGCTGCTGGTGTGGTCGCCGGGCTGGCCTCTGGCGGCGGGGGAGCCGCAGTCCTGTTGCAGGCGACGAGCAGCACCACGGCGACGAGCGCCAGTAACACGGCTCGCCGCACCTGTTCCAGCCATCGCTCTCCCTGTGCCATCGCCCGCCTCGCCCCGACCAGTCTTCGGCTCTTCTGCGCTCCCAGCGCAGCCGAGTAAACGATACCGTGTCTCAGTAACTCGCTGCAAGGCCGAGCACACGATCATCCGGCACGGGCTGAACACGACACTGACGTTAGAGCGGTAACGCCTTGAGCAAACTCGGAGCGGAGATCCCCGGCTGCCGGCGCTCTCGAAAGCGTGACACTCAACCGGCAGCGGCCGCCGAGCAGTTGGCAGCGGTATCGTTCTGGCAGACCGCGCAGAGGCCGAAGAGTTCTAGCCAGTGACCGTCGATCCGGAAGCCGGTCTGAGCGACCACTGCGGCGATCAGGTCATCGACGTTGCAGCCATTGAAGTCTGCCACCGCGCCGCAACGCGAGCAGACGACATAGTGGCCATGGTCGAGCCCCGCGAGCACGTAGCGGTGCAGCCCGGAAGGATGATGGACGCGGTCGAGCACGCCGAGTTCGACGAGGAGGTCGAGCGTGCGAAAGACCGTCGCCCGCCCGGCTGCGATGCCGTTCCCGTGCAGCCGGACTAGCAGCTCCTCGGCCGAGAACGGCCCGGTCTGAGAAAGCACAGCCCGGACGATCTGCCGGCGCGGCCGGGTGACCCGCAGCCCGCGCTCCTGGATCCGCGCGATGATCTCCGGTTCCGCCAGCACTGTTCATGGCCCTCCTCTCCCGATTATACGCACATATGCAGGCGCGAAGGATCGTGGTTCACCTGTACGGTATACTCCGGTTATCACGGCATTTCGGTCACCCCGTGCCGCACCGGGTGACCGCTGGTGGTACGGTTCTCGATCGCCCAGAGTCGCGACGACCGTGAGCAGAGAGGAGCGGACGATGCAGATCGAGCTCGGCAAGCCGGTCGTCAGCAAGGACGGCGAGCGTGTCGGTCGCGTCGACCGGATCGCGCTGGACTACGACACGCGTGAGGTCAAGCAGGTCATCGTGCACCAGGGCGTGCTGCTCACGCGGGATCGGATCGTCGACCGCGACCTGATCGAACGGGTCGACCCAGACGGCACTGTTCGGCTTACGGTGACAGCAGCGGAAGTCGAGCGGCTGCCTGAATTCGTGGAGGCGGAGTTCATCCACCCAACGGAGGATGACCTGCGCTCGCTGCCATATCTGCTCCCCGGGATCCCAGGCGCCACCGGCCCGGCGATCCTGTGGGCACCACCAGCCCCCCGGCAACCGGCAGCCGAGCTACCGTACCACGAGTTCGATCCGGCTACCAGCGGTCTGTTCAGCCCAGCGGTTCCGCCGGAGGCGGTACTTGAGGTGGAATCCAACCTGCCTGCGGACGCGCTCCTGCTCAGCCGTGGAACCAACGTCCTCGACCGCGAAGGGGAGAAGGTCGGGGTCGTGGACGAGGTGGAGACCAACGAGGACGGTGAGGTGGTCGCCTTCGTCGTCCGGGCCGGCGTGCTCTTCCACCGCGACGTCCGGGTTCCGATCGACTGGGTGTCGTCGATCACCGAGGAGGCGGTACACCTGCGGCTGAGCGCCGACGAGGTGCGGGCACTGGGCCAGTCCGGCTGAACTGCCGCCAGACGATGCCCGCACGCTGCTCACCAGGAGCGGAGTGCGCGTCGACCGCTTGTGGTAAAGGGCCATCTGCCCTGAGCCGCCGTAGCAGGCCAGCGGCAGCCGCTGATTCACGCCGAGATCCGGTCAGCTTCCTCTCCTCGTCTTCCTTCTGCTCATCCCTGGCTCTGGGCCGCAGGCCACTCAGGGGTAGAAGCCGAGTCCTAGGTCTCGAGTACAGCTCAGCCTAGCACTCGCATACACGAGTGCTCCACCATATCCCGTACGTATGTACTGTACAAGAGTACCTGGACAGCGCGAGAGAATGGTTGTAGCTTGAAGGCAAGGCTGGCGGCGATCTTTGTCTGAAGCATTCTCACTGCCTGAGTCATTCGTCATGATTCGTTAACTCGTGAAGAGAAGCGCGCTATGTTTGCCCCTGCGTCTTCCCGCCACTCGCCCAGCTCGCTGAGGTACCTGCACGGCCAGTCGCTGGTCGAGTTTGCTCTGGCCCTCCCGCTGCTGGTACTCCTCGTCGCCATCACCGCGGACGTCGGCCGCGCCTTCACCGCCTACATCGAGCTGGGCAACATGGCGCGCGAGGGCGCCCGCTACGGCGCCATCTCGCCCGCGACAGCCGTCGACTCGGCCGGCATCCGTGACGCTGCGCTCAGCGAGGGTACCACCATCTTCGGCATGACCCCGACCATCCAGAGCACCACCGGGACAGAGACGAGAAACTCGCAGTCCTACATGTACGTGACGGTCACCGCCCGACTCGACTTCGAGCCGTTCATCCAGTTCCCGCCGATCCCCGCTGCCATCCCGATCGAGCGTGAGGTCACGATGATGGTGCTGCGATGATGCGCGGTTACCTCGGCTACCACCGCTACGATGGGCAGAACCTGGTCGAGTTCGCCCTCGTCATCCCGATCTTCCTGCTCTTCCTGTTCGGGACGCTCGAGTTCGGCTGGCTGCTCTACGTTGATCACCAGGTGACGAACGCGGCGCGCGAGGGCGCTCGCTGGGCTGCCGTCCACGGCACGCGCTGCGAGGCGGCCCCGCCCTGCCAGCTCGCCACGACCGATTTGGTCCGGCAGCAGATCCTCGGGCGGGTACGCCTGCCCAACCCCGACGCGCTGGTGGTGACGCTCCAGGTCGTCAACGACGCCAACGTCAACGGCAAGCCCGACCCCGACGAGCGAATCCGCGTGCAGGTCAGCTATCCGTTCCAGCCGTTGATCGGCTACGCGCTCCCGGTCACGGAGGTGAACCTGAGCGCGAGCAGCACGATGCGTGTGCACTACTGAGCGAGTGAGGTGCGCTGTCCTACTCCAGGTACGAGGTGCGCAGAATGGTTCAACGACGTTTCGGCCGCTTGAAGGGTCAAGTCCTGGTACTGATGGCGATCAGCATGGTCGTGATGCTCGGCTTCACCGCGCTCGCGGTCGACGTCGGGTACCTGCTGGGCCAGCGCCGGATGGTTCAGAACGCCGCGGATGCCGCCGCGCTGGCGGGCGCTCGCCTGCTGCTGGCGAACCGGAGCGATGCCGAGATCGTGGCGGCGGCCGCCGACTATGCCCAGCGCAACGGCTACCAGGGCGCGCTGAACGCCTCTAACGTCCAGATCGACCGCTCGGCCCGGACGGTGCGTGTGCGCCTGACGGCCGACGTGGAGCGCTTCTTCATCGGTGTCGTCTACACGGGCGACTGGCAGGCCAGCGCGCAGGCCGTGGCCAAGGTGGGGGCCGAGCCGGGCGACTACGCGCTGCTGGCGCTGGATGAGAATAACCCCACGGCGATCAACCTGATCGGCAACGTTGATCTCCACGTCGTGAACGGTGGCGCGATGTCAAACGGTGGGATGCGGTGCGTGGGCAACGGGTCGCTCCACGCTGACAGCACGGTCGATGCGCACCTGGTGCCCGGCTTTTCGCAGACCGGAAACTGCCAGTTCCAGGGCACACGGGGTCGAAACGGCGGCATGCCGGTGGTCGAGGATCCGTTACGAAACGTGCCCCCGCCCCCCAGGCCCACGGTGCCAGGCCCGGTCAACCCAGCCGTGGTCGACCCGCCCTACCCGTGCAGCAACCCAGCTCCGTGGAACTTTCCGCCTGGCCGCTATCGCCAGAACGTGAGCTGCTCGGGGAATGGGGATCTCACCTTCCAGGCGGGCACCTACCGGTTCGAACGCGCCGTGAGCTATACCGGGAACGGTACCGTCACGCTCAACCCTGGCTTCTACCAGTTCGACTCCGGCTTCTCTGTCTCGGGCAACGCCACGCTCGTGCTCCACCCGGGCACGTACGTGTTCCGAGGCGGGGCGTTCAGCATCACCGGCAACGCTACCGTGCGCCTGCTCTCCGGACAGTACAACTTCTTTTTCATCAGTAGCTCGTTCGTGAATACCGGCAACGTCCAGCTCAGCGGAACATCGCCCGGCCAGATCAGCTTCTACATGCAGAACAGCGACTTCGCGACGACCGGCAATAGCGACACCACGCTGTTCCCCGGCCTCTACTACTTCGACGGCGGCACGTTCCGCCTCCAGGGCAACCAGACTATCGCCGGGCAGGACGTGCTCTTCTACCTGGCGAACGGTGCCCGGATGGACGTGGTCGGGAACACGTCCTACCGCCTGGCCGGTTCGACGACGCCGCTGTACCCCGGCATGCAGCCCGGCCTGACGATCTTCCAGGAACGCGGCAACACATCGACGTTCCGGATGGTCGGCAACAGCAGGACGTTCATCCAGGGGATCGTCTACCTGCCCGACGCCCCGCTCGAGCTGAGCGGCAACGTCTCCGGCACCTGGGCCGAGGGCCAGCTCATCGTCGACCAGCTCAGGAACAACGGCAATACCGATGCTGAGGTCAGGTACAGGAAGTACGTCGACATCGAGTTACCGGCCGTCTGGCTGGTCGAATAGCGGAGCGCCGGGCAGCGCCGGTTGCGGTGGCTGAATCCGCGCGTCTTTGCGACTGACGGCTCGAGGCGAGGACGGTGCCGCGCGGCTACACGTGTCGGCGCAGCGCCCGCTGGCAGAGGCCGAGGCCGTACCGACCCGCGCCATCGAACTGCACGACGCGAGCTCCAGGCCCTTCTCTGCCCCTGCCCACAGGAGTCAGCCTGGCAAGTCGGATGTCGGCCGATAGGCACCGCGCACGCGCTGACGGCCATGCACCTGCGTTTCTGGCCCTCAGGCCTTCGCCGGGGCCGGTTGAGGAGCCGTTGGACTGCTTTTTCTGCTGGAGACCAGCGGGAGGCTCAGTAGGCTCCCCGGCCGGTGAGGACGACCGGCACAGTGCGGAGCATCAGCTTGATATCCAGCCAGGGCGACCAGTGCTCGGCGTAATACAGGTCGAGCCGCACCATCTCGTCGAAGCTGAGGTCGCTGCGCCCGTTGACCTGCCACAAGCCGGTCAACCCGGGTGTCACCATCAAGCGCTGCAGGTGCCAGTCCTCATACTCCGCCACCTCCGCTGGCACCGGCGGTCGGGGCCCGACCACGCTCATCTCGCCCTTGAGCACGTTGAAGAACTGGGGCAACTCGTCCAGGCTCGTGCGGCGCAGGAAGCGGCCGACCCGGGTCACGCGGGGATCGTCGCGCAGCTTGAAGAGCAGCGCGCTGCGGCCGTACGCCTCCTGGAGCACCGGCTGCTGCTGCTCCGCTCCGTCCACCATCGAGCGGAACTTGTACAGGGTAAAATGCCGCCCGCCCTTGCCCACGCGCGTCTGCCGGAACAAGATCGGCCCCGGCGAGTCGAGCTTGATCGCCAGCGCGATCAACGCCATCAGCGGCGCGGCCACGATCAGCACCACCAGCGAGATGACGACATCCATCGCACGCTTGATACCGTAGTTCCAGCCTCGGATCTGGCCTTCCTTGATCCCGATCAGCGGAAGGCCGGCCACCTCGCTGATCTGCACGCGGTCGAGCGCGAGCTCGAACAGGTCGGGCACGAGCGAGAAGGCGACGTCGAGCTCGCGGCACTGTTCGACGATCTCCAGGATCTGGTCGTGGTGCGCCGGCGGCAACGCTACGATCACCTCGTCGATCTGGGCTGCGCGCACGATCTCGGTCACCTGGCTGAGATTGCCGAGGTAGGGCGGATGAACCACGCGTCGCTCGGTCGCCAGAGCGAGCTCTTCCGCAGGCGGCTGCACGTCGGCGAACCCGATCACCCGATAGCCGAGACGGGGATGGTTGTAGAGGTACTGCATGATCTTCTGGCCGGCCGGGCCAGCACCGACGACCAGCACCCGGTCGACGCCGATCCCGCGTGCCCAGAGTTGGGCCTTCAACCAGCGACCCAGCAGGCGCTCGCCGATCAGCAACGCGATCATCAAGACCCAGGCGTAGATGAAGATCAGGCGCGAGGGTGAGAAGCGGAGCAGGAAGCTGTACAGGATGACGATGGCCATGGCCGTCGTCGCGCCGCTGGCGATGATCGAGCCCTCGTCCAGGAGACTCGTCCACCGTGGTAGCCGGTACAGGCCACGCACGGCGAAGATGCCGAGCGCCGCGAGGACGAGCAGCACGACCTTGTCGAGGAAGGTACCGAGTGGTTGGATGAATGGCTCCGGCACGTCACCGCCGAGCTCGGCCTGGTAGCGCAACACGTGCGCCAGCCAGAACGCGACGGCGATCAACCCGGCATCGATGGCCACCTGAACGACGCGCGGAATCCGGGGTGCGACCTTGGAGCGGCCGCGACTGGGAGTGACGACGGCGGTTCCCTTGCCGGTCGAATCCCTTCCCCCGCCCCCATTCTTCAGCGCTGCCATGCGAGTGCTCATCTCCTCGATGACGACGTTTCCCCCGAGGCAACGCCCGCTGGCGTAGTATGGTGCAGCGAAAGCCACGACGTCAACCCGTCCCACAGGCGATAGCTCATTCTACCGCGATCGTACGCAGGCAACCAGCCGCACGTCGGAACCACCGCACGGCTCGCCGTGCAACATCCCCGCGGCGCTCGGCAACTCGCCTCAGCGCGGGGAGGCGGGGATACCTGGAAGTCACCCTACCGAAGGGCTACACTCGCTCTAGCCAGAAATACCTGGTAGTGCTCTCCCTCCAGCCACAGGTACCAGCGGGCGAGGGGAAAGTGCGGCTGTGTTACGATTTCTAGCGAGCGTTTCGCGGAGACGAGCATCTGTGCAGGCATGACGATGGAGCGACTCTGGACACCCTGGCGACTACGCTATGTGGCAGGCGACGTGCACCATGAAGGGTGCATCTTCTGTACCAAGCCCGCCGCTGGTGACGACGTGGAGAACCTGATCCTCTACCGGGGCGAGGCTGCATACCTGATCATGAACCTTTTCCCGTACAACACCGGGCATGTGATGGTGGTTCCGTTCGCGCACGTCGCCGAGTTGAACGAGCTCGACCCGGCCGCGAGCGCCGAGCTGTTCGGCCTCCTGCCGTGGATCACCGAGGCGCAGCGTCGCGTCCTGCGCTGTGACGGGTTCAATATCGGGCTCAACATCGGGGCGGTCGCTGGCGCCGGTATCAGCGACCACCTGCACATCCACGTGGTGCCGCGCTGGCAGGGCGACGCCAACTTCATGCCGATCCTCGCCAATACGATGGTCTTGCCCGAACTCATCCCGGTCACCTATGCGAAGCTGCGCGCCGAGCTCGAACTCTCGGCCCTCGCCCGTGGCGAGCGCGACCAGGCCGTGCCGCAGGTCGGGGCGATCGTTCTCTTGGAAGGCCACACCAAGGTCGCACTCCGCCGCGCTTCGGACGGTTCGATCGTCCTACCCAAGGGGCACATCGAGCCGGGCGAGCCAGCCTACCGGGCCGCGTTGCGCGAGGTACACGAGGAGATGGGCCTGCGCGGGCAGGTGATCGGCTGGGCCGGGACGCTCCGTTTTGACGCCGGGGGCCGGGAACGGCTGGTCGCCTACCTCATCGTCTCTGCCGAGCCAGAGCCGGGCTTCGAGCGACACCTCGAGACCGACACGGTGCTGCTCGAACCGGCCGACGCGGCCCTCGCGCTGACCCATGAGCCGGCCCGCGAGCTGCTGCGCACGGCCCTCGGCCGGCTCGGCCTCCCGGTGGGAGCCTCCCGATGAGCCGGTACCGATGGCTAGCGGCGCTGGCTTCCCTGGCGCTCGCCGCGCTGGCCGGCCTGCCCGCCATGACCGGCCGCGAGGTGGGCGCGGCGGCACAGCCGGTCTGCCTGGCACTGGGTGACTCGCTCAGCGCCGGGATCGGCACCACGCTGCCGCGCAAGCGCGCCTATCCGCGGCTTGTCTGCGACCTGCTGGCTCAGGCGACGGCCCGCTCGACCCGGCTCGTGAACCTCGCCGTGCCAGGCGAGACGACCCGGTCCTTCCTCCAGGGTGAGCAACTCGCTCGCCTCCGCGACGAGGTGGCGCGTCTTCGCTCGCAGCAGGCCGAGATCCGTGCTGTAATGCTCAGCCTGGGAGGCAACGACCTGCTCGAGCTGCTCGACGCGTCTCCGGAGGAACGCCAGGCCGGGCTCGATCGCTTTCGCCAAGACTATCCGGCGGCGCTCGCTGCTATCCGGGACGTGCTCGGCCAGGAGTCGCCTCTCGTGGTGACGACGGTGTACGATTTGAGCGAGGGGGATCCCTTCGCCGTGCAGACTGACGCCTGGTGGGTCGCCCAGTTCAACGCGGTCATCCGCGAGGCAGCGGCCCGGTACGGTGCGCCCGTGGCTGATCTGGAGCCGGCTTTTCGCGGTCATATCCAGGAATGGACGTGGTACCCTGCCGATGTGCACCCGACGAACGCGGGGTACGAGGAGATTGCTCGGCTTGTCTGGCAAGCGCTCGGCATCGATACCGAACCACCCAGCGTGCAGATCGAGCGGCCGGCGGCGGGGCCGCTGGCGCGACGCTTCGCCACCGTGCGGGTGCAGGCGACCGACAACGTCGGCGTCGCACGTGTTGAACTCCTGGTAGGGGATCGACCACCGGTCGAGCTCCAGTATCACCCTGAGCAGCACGTCTGGCTGGCCCTTTGGGACAGCGCCGGTGCCACCGCTCAGACGACCCTCCTCGTCAGGGCGTACGACGTCGCTGGCCACGTTGGGGAAGCGCAGGTGACGGTCATCCCGTTCGGAGGCACCCCATGACCGACCGGTTCAACACTTCCGTGCTGGCGACGACGGATGAGTACGACCTGCTGGGGCGGCTGGGCGTCTTCACGCTCTCCGACCTTCTCCAGATGCTGAGCTTTCTGCGCAAGACCGGCACGCTCACGCTGATCCAGGGCTGGAACACGCGAACCATCACCTTCGAGCAGGGCAACATCACCTACGTGGCAGCCGGCTCGCGCTTGCCGAGTATCCCGGATCTCCTGATCCGCACAGGCAAAGTCGAGCTCTCGCACCTGGAAGAGCTGCGGCGCCGCGGCATCCGCACCGAGGACGCGATCATCCGCCACCTCAAGGTCACCCGGACGATCACCGATGCCGACCTGGAGGCCTGCCAGGAACAGCTCTTGGAAATCTCGATTTACACTCTCTTTCTCTGGCGGAATTGCCGTTTCACGTTCTCGTCGGGCCACTGTGTCTACGAAGGTGGAGTACCGGTCAGCATCGACAGCATGCAACTGATCATCGAGGGCACGCGCCGGGTCGACGAGTGGATCGAGATCAGCCCGGTCGTGCCGTCGGTCTACGTGATCTTCCGGCGGCGTACCCCGATGCCGATCGAGCCGGTGCCTGAGGAGTTTCTGCCGGTCTTCCGGCTCGTCGATGGCCAGCGCGACGTGGCCGCCATCGCGCGCGATGCTGGTATTACCCAGTTCCAGGCTGCCCGTGCCCTGTATCACCTAGCCCGCGGCGGCTACGTGGAAGCGGTGCCGCCGAACCGCGAGAAAATCATCGAGCTCTTCACGCTCGCAGTCGAGTCGATCTACCTCAAGCTGATCCTCTTCGACTACGCGCGGATCGCGCTCGAGTTCGAAAACCAGTTGAACCGCTTCGCCCTCCAGCACGGGCTGCGCGTGCGCATGGCCTCGGGCCGCGTCATCAAGACCGACCGCGATACCCGCCTCTCGGCGACTGAGCTGATCGACCTCTACAAGCTGTTCATCGCGATCCAGAACAACAAGTTTTCGAAGATGTTCGAGCCAGTCGTAGCGCAGGGACTGATGGAAGGGTTGTACCGCCACGCCGACCCGGAGCTGCAGCAGATGCTGCGGATGTACGAGTTCTACGAGATCGAGGGCTTGCTGTTACTCGACATGTTCCGCGAGCCACGCCAGCAACCCTCCCGCCGAGAGCGTCGGCGTACCGGTTACCCCACGTCGACGCCGTAGGGACGGGCACCCGGCCACTCTCCGCGCGTTCACCCGGTGCGCCCCGGGTAGGCCGCCAGCCCGGCAGCCATGATCTCGACCGCCCGCCCCAGTGTCTCCGGCCCGTGCACCAGCGCCAGCCGCACCTCGTCGCAGCCAGCGCCTGGCGTGGCGTAGAAGCTGCGCATCGGCGTGAGCATCACCGTTTCACCCCGGTGCTCGAACTCGGCCAGCAGCCAGGCGGCGAAGCGCTCGGCGTCGTCCACCGGCAGACGCACGACGATGTAGAATGCGCCGCCCGGCCGGTGGGCCTCGACCCCGGGGACGGTCGATAGGGCTGCCAGCGCGGCGTCGCGCCGGGCACGGTACGCCGCCACCACCTCGTCCACGTACGGGCGCGGGGCGGCCAGCGCACCGGCGACCGCGAGCTGGTCGACGACCGGGAGCGCCAGCCGCAGCTCAGCCAGCTCCAGCGCCGCGGCCATCACCGCGCGGTTGCGGGTCGTGAGACTCCCGATGCGGAGCCCACAGACGTTGAACCGCTTCGACAGGCTGTCGATCACGACGGCGTGCTCCTCGAGGCCCAGCAGCTCGAGCACGCTCGTCGCGCGCGGCCCGTCGAAGACGATCTCCCGATAGGTCTCGTCGGAGAGGAGATAGAGACCGGCCTGGCGAGCCAGCTCGCCCGCCGCCGTCAACGCCGCCCGATCCCAGACGGCGCCAGACGGGTTCGCCGGGCTGCAGAGCAAGATCGCTCGGGTGCGCGGCGTGACTCTCGCCCGCAGCTCGGCCGGATCGGGCGGGCCGAGGCCAGGGCCGGGCGGTACCGGCACCAGCGCGAGGCCCGCTGCCGCCAGCAGCCCCTGGTAGGGCGCGTAGAACGGCTCGGGCACCAGCACCTCGTCGCCGGGGTCTGCAGTCGCGAGCAGCGCGAGCCAGAGCGCCTCGCTGGCGCCAGCAGTAACCAGCACCTCGTCGGGCTCGACCTCGATCCCCTGCCTCCGGTAATAGGCGCACCAGCCCTCGACCGTCTCCGGCAGGCCCCGGGCCGGCGCGTACACCAGCGGCAGCCGGCTCGCCCGTCCCAGCGCCTCCAGCACGCAGGCCGGCGGCGGCAGGTCAGGCTGGCCGATGTTGAGATGGATCACCCGCACGCCGCGCTTCCTGGCCGCCTCGGCCAGCGGGGCCAGCGCCCGGATCGGCGAGGGCGGCAACTGCCGCGCCCGCCTCGATGGCTCCATCCGCGTCGTGTCGCCCATCCGCGATCTCCACTCGCACGTCGTACGCCTGCCAGCCCGCTCCGCTGCCATCGTACCATCCTGGCGTTCTCAGGCGGCCTGCTGCACGCGCAGGCTCCCGCCTCTCCGGAAACGTGACCCACGCTGTCTTGCCCGCCGCGCCTTCAAGGCGTATCGTGCACTGGCACGACTGGCGCGGCGACGAGTCCTGCGAGGGAGTCCAGCACGAACGATGAGTGAGAAGCTCGCAACTGGCCGACCGACCATCAAGCGCGAGGCGATCGCCTCACTGGGCATGGTGACCTCGAACCACCCGCTGGCCTCGCTGGCCGGCCTCGAGATGCTGATGCGGGGCGGCAACGCGATCGACGCCGCTGTGGCGACGGTGTTCGCGCTCTCGGTGGTCGAGCCGATGATGGTCTCGATCTTCGGAGCCGGCTTCTTCACTATCCGGCTCGCCGACGGCAGGCTGGTGACGATCGACGACTATGCCGTCGTGCCGCTGGCGGCGCGCGAGGACATGTACGTGCCGATCCCCGGCTCGCTGGACAACGAGGTGGAAGGCGGGCTCAACGATACCGGCTATCTGGCCGTGGCCACGCCCGGCAGCCTGCTCGGCTGGACGACGGCACTCGAGCGCTATGGACGCCTCCCGCTGGCGGTCGTGCTGGAGCCAGCGGTGCGCTATGCGCGCCAGGGCTTCCGAGTCAGCCCATACCTGCACGGGTTCATCCGGCTGTGCGAGGACGAGCTCCGTCGCTTCCCCGCCTCGGCCGAGGTCTTCCTGCCAGGGGGTGTGCCCGCGCCGGTCGGCTCTATCCTCCGCCGCCCCGACTACGCAGCCACCCTCGAGCGGATCGCTACGGAGGGTGCTAGCTACCTCTACGACGGCCCACTCGGCCAGGCAGTCGCGCGCGACATGGCGCTCAACGGTGGGCTGGTCACGTTGGACGATCTCGCGCGCTACCGCCTCTACGAGCGCGAGCCGGTACGCGGCACCTATCGCGGCTACGAGATCGTCTCGATGGGGCCAGCTTCCTCTGGCGGCGTCCACATCGTCCAGATGCTGAACATCCTGGAGGGCTTCGATCTCGCGGCCATGGGCTTCAGCACACCCGACACCGTGCACCTGATCGCCGAGACGATGAAGATCGCCTTCGCTGACCGCGCCCGCTACCTCGCCGACCCCGAGCGGGTACAGGTACCGGTCGAGTGGTTGACGTCCAAAGACTACGCCGCCGAGCGGCGGGCGCAGATCGACCTGCGCCGGGCGCAGCAGTACGCGGCCGGGATCGCGCCGGACGGGGAGGGAGCCTGTACCACCCACTGCTGTGCCGTGGACGCCGAGGGGAACGTGGTCTCGGCGACGCAGACGCTGAACGGCGCCTTCGGATCGAAAGTCACAGTACCCCGAACCGGGATGCTCCTCAACAACTGCATGAAGCTGATGGATCCGGCCCCAGGCCGCACCAACTCGATCGCCCCGGGCAAGCGCATCCTCTCCTCAATGTCGCCCACCATCGTCCTCAAAGCGGGGAAACCACTGCTGGCGATCGGCACGCCCGGCGGTGTGCGCATCTTCGGCGCGGTGCTGCAAGCGATCGTCAACGTCATCGACTTCGGCATGAGCGTGCAGGAGGCGGTGGAGGCACCCAGGCTCTTCGACCGCGGGCCGGTGCTCGAGCTCGAGCACGGGTTCGACCGCCTGCCGGAGCTGGCGGCCGAGATGGAGCGGCGCGGGCACACGGTACAAATCGTTCCGAAGGTCGCCGGCGGGATGAACGGCATCCTGATCGACCAGGAGACCGGCCTGCTCCGCGGGGGCGCCTGCTGGCGAGCGGACGGCGCCGCAGCCGGCTACTCCGGTGGCGATGCGGTCGTCACCGGAGAAGAGTTCAGCCCCGGCATCCCGACCTGACGCCCCTTGGGTCTGCCTTCCCCGGCTGTTACCCTTAGGTGCCGACGGCGCTCATCGTCGAGGAGTCCGGGCATGGCCTCGCTGTCGACGACAACCAGAGACGCTGCCAGCCAGCCGGTCGCTCGGCTTCAGCCGATGCCGCTCGACCTGAAAGCGCCTGGGGCGATCCTGCTGCTCTCCTGCTACGAGCTGGGCCACCAGCCGCTCAACCTCGCCTTCCCGCTGGCCTACCTGCGCCGTGCCGGCTACCGGCCGGTCGCCGTGGACGCGGCCGTCGCCCCGCCGGACGACGCGACCATTGCGGCCGCGCGGCTGGTCGCCATCTCGGTTCCGATGCATACCGCGCTCCGGCTCGGCATCGAGCTGGCCGCGCGCATCCGGCGCCGGAACCCGGGCGCGCTGCTCTGCTTCTACGGCCTCTACGCCTGGCTCAACGCCGAGTACCTGCTCCGCGAGTGGGCCGACTTCGTCATCGGCGGCGAGTACGAGGCGCCGCTGCTCGCCCTGATCCAGGCGCTGGAACGCGGCGAACCAGGCCCGGTACCCGGCGTCAGTGACCGCGCCTACCGGGCCGGCCCGTCGCTCGCCCGGATCGACTTCCCGGAGCCTGACCGCTCCGATCTGCCGCCGCCGCGGCACTACGCCCACCTGGTCATGGACGGCCGCGCCGTGCCGGCCGGCTACACCGAGACGACCCGCGGCTGCCACCACACCTGCCTGCACTGCCCGATCGTGCCCGTCTACCGCGGGCGCTTCTTCGCCATCCCGCGCCAGGTCGTGCTGGCCGATATCCGCCGGCAGGTGCGGCAGGGGGTGCGCCACATCACCTTCGGCGACCCCGACTTCCTCAACGGCCCCACGCATAGCCTGCGCGTCTGCCAGGCGCTGCACGAGGAGTTCCCGCACGTCACCTTCGACTTCACCACCCGGATCGAGCACATCCTGCGCCACCGCGAGCTCTTCCCCGAGTTCCGGCGCCTGGGGTGCGTCTTCGTCGTCTCGGCGGTCGAATCGGCGAGCGACCTGGTGCTGGAGAAGATCGACAAGGGCCACCGCAAGGCCGATGTCGTCGAGGCGCTGCGCGTGCTGGACGAGGCCGGCATCGCCTTGCGCCCCTCGCTGCTCCCGTTCACGCCGTGGACGACGCTCGAGGACTACCTGGAGCTGCTCGACTTCATCGAGGAACAGGGGTTGATCGAGCACGTCGACCCAGTACACCTCTCGATCCGCCTGCTGGTGCCGCCAGGCTCGGCGCTGCTCGACCGGCCGGACGCAGCCGAGTGGGTCGGCCCGCTCGACGAGGCTGCCTTCACCTATACCTGGACGCATCCCGACCCACGCGTCGATCGCCTGCAGCGTGAGGTGGCAGCTCTGGTCGAGCGGGCGACGCGCGAAGGCTGGGACAACTACGCAACCTTCGCCGCCGTGCGAGCGCTCGCCTGCGCGGCTGCCGGAATCGAGCCTCCGGCAGATCCGCCGCGACGCAGGCATCGTCCCCCGCCACCACGCCTCACCGAATCGTGGTTCTGCTGAGCGGAGCCGACTGCGGATCAGTTGGATCCGCTGAAAGCAGAATGAGCGAGCCGGCCGGGGGCACCAGCTCGGCGACCACGCCACGTCGCTACGGATGCGCCAGGATCACATCGAGGACGGCTGACTGCCCATCCCGCACGCGCGCCAGCCCCCGCTCCAGCGCCGGCAGAACCTCGGCCGGATCCTCCACGCGCTCGCCGTACGCCCCGACCGAGGTCGCCAGGACGTCGTAGCGCGGGGCCGGCTCGAGATCGATCCCGACGAAGTGATCCAGCCGCACCGAGTACCCCTCGGGATAGGCGGCGATCAGCGGCTGCTTGGTGGCGTTGTAGCAAGCGTTGTTGCAGATCACGACCAGCACCGGCGCCCCGCTCGTCAGCGCCGTCCACAGCGTGGCGACCGGCGCGCCGAAGAGGAACGACCCGTCGCCCACCACGGCGACGACCGGGCGATCCGGCTGTGCCAATTTGATCCCCACCGCCGCGCCGATGCCCCAGCCGAGGCCGGAGCCGCCGCTCTGGAACCAGGTACCGTACTCGGCGACCTGAACCTGGCGAGCGATTGTCACCGCGTTGGTCACCGCTTCCAGGACGAAGACGAACTCGGGAGCCTTGCGGCGGAGCTGCTCCAGGCAGTAGCCGAGCCACTCCGGGGCGATCGGCCGGGCGCTCGCCTGCTCCAGCGCCGCGCGGCTCCACTGCTGGCGCAGCCGGGCATGGCTGGCCGCCAGCTCGGCCCGCCGGCTCTCGACCCGCCGCCGGTCGGCATCTGTAAGCAGCTCGCTGGCGTAACTCGCGATCACATCGAGCGCTCGACCGGTGTCCGCCCTCACAGGCAGATCCACCGGGAACGTCCAGAGCGGCACTCGCTCTTTGACCGGATCGAGGTCGACCTGGACGACAGTGGCCTCGGGCGAGAGGTCGGTTCGGGTCGGGATGTACGGGACATCGTGATCGAGGATCAGAGCGACATCGGCCGACGCGATGAGCGGCTCGTTGCCGTAGTTGTACCCCTGGTGCAACGGATGGTCGGCCGGGAAGTTGGTGCGGTCGCGCCACTCGACGACCGGCAAGGCCAGCAGCTCGGCGAGGCGCAGCAGTCCTTCGAAGCCGGCTCGGCTGCGGCCGCTGCTGCCGGTCAGGACGACCGGTCGCTCGGCTCGCACCAGCAGCTTCGCCACCTCGTGCAGCGCCTCGGGGTCGCCGGCCCCGAGGCGGGCCGGCGGGAAGCGCTCGGGGCGGTAGATCCGCACATCGCCGGGGGAGGCCATCAGCACCTCGCGCGGCAGGGTCAGGTAGACCGGGCCGGGCGGATCGCTGGCCGCGACCTGGAAGGCGCGCGCGACGGCCTCGCCGACCTGATCGGGGCGCCGCAGCTCGTAGTCCCACTTGGTGTAGTTGCGCACGATCCCGTGCTGGTCCATCTGCTCCTGCAGCCAGTGGATGTACGAGTCGCGCGCGCCGCGCACTTCGCGGTCGGTGGTATAGGGCGCCCGCCCAGCCGAGACGACGGCCGCGGCGCGGCCGCGCTGCGCGTTGTGCAGCATCGAGCCGAGGTTCTGCGTGCCGACGTCGACGTGCACGAGCACCGCCTGCGGGCGTCCAGTGGCCGCGTAGTAGCCATGCGCCGCAGCCAGGGCGGTGATCTCGAAGGGGCAGAGGACGACCCTCGGCACCGGCCGGCCGAGGGCCTGGCGCTTGGCCACCGCCTCTTGAACCGGGAACGTGTCGGTGCCGGGGTTCAGGAAGAGACACGACACCCCCTGGGAGACCAGCGCCTCGACGTATGCCTCGGCCGTCTCTCCCGCCTGGAACCAGGAAAACGTTCGCTCGCCCGTGGAGGTCTCCGCGTGCTGCCCGCTCATCGCCGCCCCCGATAACTCTGTAGGCTGGCCTGCATCCAGGCCAGTGTAGGCTCGCGTCATTGCCTGGTCAAGCGTGCTGCCCGGCGACGGTTCGGCCATACTCGGGGTCGTGGACACGACGGGCGGCCCCCTTTGCGGAACCGGCCGTTGAGGAGCACCCGCGCTGAGCCGATCGCTGGAGGGATAGGCGGTCATGACCGAGATCCGTGCCGAGCGGCCAGAGGAGAGCGCTGCCATCCGGACAGTTCACCAGCAGGCGTTCTACCCGAGCCCTAACGAGGCGCATCTGGTGGAACTGCTCCGCCGGGCGGGCAGGATGGCCTTCTCGCTGGTCGCGGTGTCCGACGGGCTGATCGTCGGCCATGTGGCGTTCTCGCCGGTCACGATCGTCCCTGCGCCCGCCATGCCAAGACGGGCGCTCGCGCTCGGGCCGATCGGTGTCCTACCCGCGTACCAGCGGCGAGGCATCGGCTCCCGGCTGATACGCGAGGGGCTGGAAACCTGCCGGGAGAGCGGCTACGGCTTCGTGGTGCTGCTCGGCGATCCGCGGTATTACCGGCGGTTCGGCTTCGTGCCGGCGAGCACCTATCGGCTGAGCAACGAGTACGGGGCGGGCGACGCTTTCATGGCGCTGGAGTTGCAGCCGGGCGCGCTACACGGGGTGGAAGGGCTGGTGCGCTACGCGCCCGAGTTCGCCCAGGCCGGCTGTTGATCAAGGCGGAGGGTAGCCAGGTGGGCAATGATCGCAGGGGCGCGTTGATCCACGGCATCAACGTCGGCCGGGCCAAGCGGGTCACAACGGGCGAGCCGCGCACTCGTGCAAGGGCCCGTGCGGCACGGGGCCGAGCAGGTCTGGCGCGCTTGGAGTGAACACCACACCGTCGTGCGGGCGCTGGCTGAAGAGGTGCTGTCCGAGAGGTAGTCTCAGGTCGACATAATAATGTAGCAGGAGACCCCCGGCCCCGTATGGCGGAGGAGGGGCTTCGGTGAAGCCCTCGGCGTCCGGTGACCGAGGGCGACGAGCCGCACAGTGCCGATGTCACGCCAAACCCTCCAAGTGAGTGGAGAGCCACCCGCCAGCGATGACTGAAGTGCGGCTTGCTGTCGGCACGCCTACGGCAGGGGCCGCGCCTTATCCCTCAGCTAGCGATCTCCCTATCGCCGAGGGTGGGCGAAATACCCGGTAGGGGCGACCGGCCGGTCGCCCCTACAGCGCGATAGGGTGAGGTCTCATACACTCCCGCGATGCGTTGGATAGTCATCTGCCGTCGCCCGCTGCTCTCCTAGTCGGGGTGCTATCTCCGTCCTGCTGCTTCCCGAAGAACCCGCAGCGCCGGCCGTACAACCGATTACTTGTTATTCACGAGTCCAGGCTATACAATTCTAGAGAGTACCGTTGCCACAGAGACCGATGCCGGCAAGGTGAGCACTCCGGAGGAAACGCGTCGTGAAAGCAAAATATACAGCCGTTTGGGGAATTACCGGCATTCAGCTAGCTCCGGAAGACGGAGACCTCGAGCTGATCAACGACCCCGGGCGCGGCGTCCGAGCCGTCCTCACGCTGGACCTGGATCGATACACCCTGCATGGGGACCGCGCTGCAGCTCTCGGCGCGATGATTCTCGATTTCATCTTCCGTGGTATTCCCTGGCCAGACGATATCGAGGATGGAATCGCTGCCTGGGTTGAGCAGATCCGAGCGGAGCGCAAGCAAAAGCTTGGTAACACTCCGGCACTCGTTATCACTATGGAGGCGGAGAGTGAACTTGAATTCTTGGAGGCTGATCATTGTAGAGAAAACGAATCGTTCGTCCTCTGCCTCGACGCGGTAGACAAGGATACCATTCGTGAACGATTCCGCCCTGCCGTAACAGCAGCCGTGAACGCCGTCATCCTGAGCATCGAGAATATCGAGACGATGCGGAAGGTACACGACTCCGTCGTGTTCGAACGACCCGATGGGAAACCCGTCTATGCCCTCACCAGCCACGGAACGGCATCTCTATCGATACTAAAGCCCATCCCAACGGGAATAGAGAAAACTACCATCAACTACTATATGTTGTTGTCAGCAGATAGTCAACTCCAGCGTGTTCAGCAACTACTGCGAGCCGCCCAGGAGACTCGCGAGGATCGGCTTCGTGCATTTCTTGCTGCATGGGCAGCGCTCGAAATCTTAATCAATAAGCTGTTCCCTGAGTACGAGCGGCACTTCTTCGAACGTTTGCTTGGTGAGGAGCCACAAGCTGCTCTGAGAACTTTTCTCGAGCGGATACGAGATGTGATGGAAGATAAGTACAGTCTGAATGAAAAGTTCGCCGCCAGCGCGGTCCAGCTCGCTCCTAATGAAGCCGACAGAGATCTTGAAACTATGAAGGAGGTAAAGCGAATCAGGGACAGGCTTTTCCACGGGGAGCAGGTTGCCGAGGATGCGCTACCGGCCGATCAGGCACTCTACCTCGCCCGCAAGTACCTGCACCTGCATCTGGAAGCCTCAGCAGCGAGATCCGGCCAGCAGGCTCCATGAATCGTCGGACACCAGTGGCCGAATAGCTAGGCGAGTGAGAGTAAGTGCCGCAGCTCGGGTATGGGCGGGCGCGCCCCGCGCGATAAGATGGCAGCCGGTGTGGCTGTACCCCGACGTCGGAAGGGCGACGATGCGCCTGCTGCTTCTGCTCAGCGCGATCCTCCTGGCCGCCTGCCAGGCCCGGCCAGCGGCCGACCCCGCCGCGACCGCCACCCGCAGCGCCGAGCTCACCGCCGTCGCGGCCATCCAGGCCACCGCTACCGCTGCCCGGCCGGCACCCGCCTCAGGCATCACGCCACTGCCGCTCCCGACGCCCGCCCCCTCGCCCCCACCGCCCACGCCGGGTGCCACGCCCGCGCCGGTCGGCCTGCTCGACCGGCTGCCCGGGCTGGCCGACCTCCCGGCTGGCTTCGCGCTCGACTACGAAGACCCGGACGTCACCGCGCCGGAGATCGCGGCCAACTATCCGGATCCTAACGCCCACCTCGACCGGCTCCAGGCCTGGGGCTTCGCCGGCTCCGCCTACCGCGAGTTCACCATCCCCTCGCCGGGCATCAACGACGCGCTGCAGCGGATGATCATCTTCCGGGCCCAGGTGAGCCGCTACGGGTCTCCAGAGTCCACCGGCGAGGCGCTCCGCTTCCAGCGCGAGGCCACCAAAGCCCGCCAGGGCTGGCACCTGGCCGAGGTCAGCGCACCGCCGCTCGGCGACGAGACAGCGGCGCTGCAGGGCACGGTCGAGAGCGATGGGACGACCTTCATCGTCGCCGTCCTGCTGGTGCGCCGGGGAGACTTGCTCTACCGCTACGAGGGCGCCTCGCTGGGCTACAACCCGTACCCTGACGTGGTGGCCATCGCCGAGCGGACGCTCAGCCGGGGCTGAGGCGCACCCGGCACCGCGCGTCAGGTCGCCGGGTAGACGACCCGCCCGCCCTCGACGCGAGCGAAGCGGGTCAGCGTGTGCGGCTGGCGACGGGCCGGGCCGAGGATGTGCTCCACCCTCACCCCGCGAGCCA
Organism: Thermomicrobiaceae bacterium; assembly: GCA_014874455.1. Lineage (GTDB taxonomy): Bacteria > Chloroflexota > Chloroflexia > Thermomicrobiales > Thermomicrobiaceae > Thermalbibacter. The sequence continues at coordinate 11,170 of JADBJL010000024.1, read as the reverse complement.
CCAGCGCGTCGGCGATCAACGAGCGGTGACAGCGCCAGGGCACCGCCTCGGCGCACATGATCGCCACCCGTTCCCAGCGGGCCAGCTCCAGCAGCTCGTCGAGCGCCGCCTCGAACTCGGGGGTGCCCATGTAGTCGGCGAAGCCGCGGAAGCCCTCGTGCTCCCAGGCGAGGTTCGGCGAATCCGGACGCGGCCTCCGCAAGCCGCCCAGGCCCGCCAGGTGCCGGTAGCCGATCCCGGCCGCCGCCAGCGCCCCCGGCAACGTCTCGCGATTGAACTGCGGGTTGCGGCGGGAGCGCGGCACCGTCCGCACGTCGGCCAGCAGCGTCACCCCATGCGCCCGGAGAAGTCCGATGAACTCCTCCAGCGGGCGCGTCGAGTGGCCAATGGTGAAGATGACGAGCCCTTCTCGAGGCGAATCATCCGGGCCGGTCACAGTACGCCCCGCTCCGCGAGCCGCTGCAGCAGCAGGTGGTAGTAGATCAGGCCGCTGTATGCCCGCCAGGGCTCCAGGGTCTCCCGCACGCGCTCGTAACTCAGTGGCCCGTCGAGACCCAGCCACCGCCGGAGATTCCGCTGGCCACCCACGTCGTCGCCGGGGAACACGTGCAGTCGCCCCAGGCCACGCAGCAGCACGTACTCGGCTGTCCAGCGTCCGACGCCCCGCAGCGCGCGTAACCGCTCCTGCGCTGCCGCGTCGTCGAGTCGCTCGAGATCGTCGAGGCTGAGATCGCCGGCCACCAGCCCCTCGGCCAGCGAGAGGATCGCTTCGGCCTTCTGCCGGCTGAAGCCGAGCGCTCGCAGCGCCACCGGCCGCAGCCCCACCAGTTGATCCGGGCACGGGAAGGCCGGGTACGAGCCGTCCCCGTCTTCATAACGGAGGCCGTGCGCGAGCGCCAGCCGGTTCAGGATCTGGATACCCAGGCTGAGCGTGACCTGCTGGCAGGCGATGGCGTTCACCAGCGCCTCGAAGACGGTCGGGTAGCAGGTCGGCTTGGCGCCGCGGAAGCGCTCGACCAGCGCGCGCAGCCGCTGGTCTCCGGCGGCGAGCCGATAGAAGCCCCCGAGGTCGACCCCAAGCCCCAGCATCCGGGCCAGCAGCTCGCCAGCGCGCTCCTCGGCCCCGGCCGGCAGGCGCCCGGCGGCGAGCTCCACCGCCAGCCGCGGGGCATCCACCGGCCCGAGCTGCCGGGCGGCCACCTCAACCGGCTCGCCGTCGAGCACCAGTACGCGCCGGTAGACCCAGCCGTCCCAGCGGTCGACGACGTTGTCCGGACGGCGGCGCAGGATCCAGACTGTCAGGTCGAGCCGGAAGGGTGCGATCGGCTCGAGCTCGAACGCGCTCCGTTCCATCCCTGCCTCGCGCGAAAAGAGAGGCTCGCTCTCCCCTATGCTCGCCGATGCCACCAGATAGGGCAAGGCGCGGGGCACTCAGCCCTCGCAGCCGACGCCGTCGCCGTCACGGTCGAAGCGGTGCGGGTCGGGCGGCAGCACGCGGAAGCGCCGGTAGGGCACGTCGGGGCAGTCGAGATCGGGCGGCGGGGGCGGGATACAGACATCGGGATAGGCAGCATCGCACCCCTGGCGCTCGGTGCCGGTGCTCGGAGACGGTGACCCGATCGGCACCGGAGCGACCGGCGCGGTCGAGCTCGGCTGCCGGCAGGCGCCCCAGAGCCCGGCCCCGGCAGCCTGGGCCTCCCGCTGGGCCGCCTCCAGCCGCTCGGCGTACTTCACGTCCGGCGGGTAGCGACGGGCAACCGCCGCGCCCTGGCGCACCAGCTCCTCGTTCAGCAGCACCCAGCCGTCGCCGGCCGGCGCCCACAGGTAACGCAGCAGCCGGTCGTACCGATCCACCTCGCTCCGGTCGCGCTCGAGCACGACCTGCCCACCCGAGCGGGCGAGCAAGTTCTGCAGCGTGGCTGTCGCCTCGGCCGCGTAGCACTCCGGATCGGTGTACGGGCCATGCGACTCCGGCGCGTCGACGCCGATCAGCCGGACGACCGCGCGCCGGCCGCCGAGCTGCACGGTGACGGTGTCGCCGTCGATGACCTCGACGACCGTCGCGGGCTCTCCGGCGATACCGGGTGGGAGCGCGCTCGATGCCGGAGAAGGGGCCTCGCCTCCAGAGGCGGCCGGCGAGGACACCGGGATCGCGGCCTGGCCTGTCGGCGAAGATGCTGGGGCCATCACCTCACCTGCCGTCGTCGGCGTCCCAGCGATCGCGGCTCCAGAGGAGGAACGCGGTGACGCCGCCGGAGTCGGCGTTCCTGGGGCGCACGCTGCGAGCGCGAGGAAGACCGTCGTGAGGACGACGAGAGCGGCACGGAGCAGTGGCGCGCGTACCAGTCGCCTGCTGTCCATCACCCGAGCTGCCTCTCGCTGGCCTGTGCGCACTCCGTCCACCTGAGCGTCGCCCGGGGCTCGGTGCTCACCTCTCCACGGCGCGAGGATAACGAGCACCGGCGGTGCCTGCTCAGTCCCAGCGGGCGATCAACTCGCCGAGCGGGCGACGCGGCCGGCGGTTCGGATCGGCCGCGGCGTAGCCCAGCGTGATCAGCGCGTGCGGGATCAGGTCGGGGGACAGCCCGAGCGTCTCCCGCACCACCTCCGGGCAGAAGAGCGGCGCGCACATCCACCCGGTGTCCAGTCCCAGCCGGTACGCCATCAGCAGCAGGTTCTGCACGGCCGCACCTAGGCTCTGGATCGCCATCGTCGTCTCGGCGGCCTGGCGCTCGGGATCGGGGTAGCGGTCGAGGTCGACCAGGTAGAGGCAGACCAGGATCAGGGCCGGCGCCTCCAGCAGGCGCCGCTGGGAGCCGGCCAGCCGCTTGGCGATCGTGTCTGCGTCTTGTCCGTCGAGCGCGAGCTGTCGCTCCCAGGTCTCCGCCATCGCGTCGGCCAGCTCGCGCTTGCGCTCCGGGTTCGTCAGGACGACGAAGCGCCAGGGCTGCGCCCCGTGCGGCGAGGGTGCCCAGGCCGCCGCCTCGATGACCGCCTCGATCGCCTCGCGCGGGACAGGATCAGGGCGCATCCGGCGAACCGAGCGCCGGCCGCGGATCAGTTCCGGCAGGTCGAGCCTGCGCTCGCCGGGTATGAGGAGTGCGGACGGACACGCTTCCATCGTCTCGTCCCTAGGTGGTCACCGGCTGCGCCTCGGCGGCCGGCCGCGGCGACGGGATCCAGGTCAGCGCGGTGATGGCCGACCAGAGCACCACGAAGCCCAGCACCTGTACTGCATCGACGCGGGCGCCCAGCGCGAACCAGTTTACGACCACCGCCATGGCTGGGAAGCTCAACTCGGCGAGGGTGGCGTAGGAGGCCCGGGTTCGGCTCAGGCCGAGGTAGTAGACCAGCATGGCAGCCAGGCCAGGGATCAGCGCCAGGATGAAGAGCCGCACCGGCTCCTGGGCCATCCCCACCTGGAACGTCGTTCCCAGCGCGCCCTGGACGGCGGCCAGACCGACGAGGAACGGCAGCGCCAGCAGGAAGCGCGCGGCAGCCAGGGTCGGGAAACTCACCCCGTGGAGCAGGTAGCGGCCGAAGACCGTCGAGCCGCCCCAGAGCATCGCTGCGCCGACCGCGAACACGGCGGTCAGCACCCGGTCTTGCGGCAGCCGCCAGATCGGCTCGAGCGACTGGCGGCCGAACGACACCAGATAGGCGCCCACCAGGGCGACAGCGAAGCAGGGCCAGTAGAGTCGCGGCAGCCGCTCTTTGAGGATCATCCCGGCGAGCAGCACCGCGATCAACGGCTGGAGCTTCTGCAGCAAGATGACGGTCGTCGGGTTGCCGATCTTGAACGCCTGGGTGAAGAGTACCGTCGCCAGCCCCGAACCGCCCCAGGCGATCACGACGAGCGCCAGCCAGCCGCTTGCACCGAGCTGCGAGAAGACCCGCCGCGCGACGACGACCATCGGCAGCGAGTACAGCGCCAGAAACAGATGCTCCGCCAGCACGATCGACGTTGCCGGCAGCAGCTCGGTCAACGGCTTGCGGATCGGCGCGTCGACCGCCCACAGGGACGCGCCCAGCGCTACGACCAGCACGCCCCAGCTCGTCACCCGGCTGTTCCGCTCCGCCATCCGGTCACCCCCTTCCCGGTGAGCCACCAATCGGGCCTCCAACCCCAGCGCTCGAGCAGTTCATCGAGATCCTCCGGCGTGTCCAGGTCGACGGTGGTACCGACCGACCAGTACTCCAGCACGCGCAGCCCGCTCACCCGCCCCGCCCGCGCATGCCGCTCCCGGCTCGCCGTGCCGAAGGCTGGCTCGACCGCGTCCGGCGGCCATAGCGCGAGCAGGTTCGTCCCCAGCCCGTGCCGGTCGGGCGCGATGACGACGCTGCCCTCGCGCCCCAGCGCCAGCATCCGGTCGACCTGCTCTGCCGCCAGCAGGGGCAGGTCGGCCAGCACCACGACCAGCCGAGCCCACCCCTCGGCGACCGCAGAGCGCTGGCCGAGCTCGACCGCGGCGTTCAGCCCGGTGCCTGCCTGCAGCACGCCCCGGGCACCGGCTCGCTCAGCCAGTGCCAGGACTGCGGGGTCAGGCGATACGACCAGGATACGGCCGATTCGCCGAGCCGCCTGCAGTTCGCGCAGCAGGCGCTCGACCAACCGGCACATCAGCTCCTCGCGAGCCTCCGGGCCGAGCCGCGCCGCCAGCCGGCTCTTGGCCTGCGAGAGCATTTGCACCGGCACGAGCGCAAGCGCGGTCATTAGGGTGCCGCTCCCATCAGCTCGCGGGCGAGGTCGAGCACGGCCCGGGCAACCCGCCGGCGGTCGTCGTTGGTACGCATGATCGTGTCGGCGACTTTCACCACGATTCCGAGTTCGGCGATGGCCGGCGCCAGCTCAGCGTCCAGTTGATCGATCAGGATACCATCCAGGAAGTCCTGGTACAGCCGCGCCACCCCGAGCGGCGAGACCTCATGGCCGAGCGAGGCTAGCATCCGGTCGGCCGGCCCTTTGAGCGCCTGGCCAGCGACGATTGGGCTCACGGCCACCACCGGCCCGTGGAACGCCCGGAGCCGCTCGCGGAACCCCGGCACTGCCAGGATCGGGCCGATACTGACCAGCGGGTTCGACGGGCCGACGACGACGACGCTCGCCTCCGCCAGGGCGCGCTCGACTTCGGGCGTGATGCGCGCCTGCTCGATACCCTCGAACCTGACCGCGAGCACGGTATCGCGCTGTCGCCGCCGCACGAAGTAGTCCTGGAACTCCAGCCGTCCGGCCGGGGTCTCGATCAGGGTAGCCACCGGCTCGTCGCACATCGGGAGAATACGGGCGGTGACTCCCAGCGCGGCGGCTAGCTCGGCGGTCACCTCGGTCAGCCGGGCGCCAGCGCGCAGCCGCTCGGTGCGCAGGAGATGCGTCGCGAGATCCCGGTCACCCAGCCAGAACCAGGTGGAGCGGCCATAGCGACCGATCATGCCCAGGGTCGCGGCGGTATCGCCGAGGATTCCCCAGCCGGTGGCCGGGTTCGCGATGCCGGCCAGGGTGTACATCACCGTGTCCAGATCCGGCGAGATGTGCAGGCCATAGAGCTGGAAGTCGTCGGCGGTATTGACGACCACGTCCAGGCGGTCGTCCAGGCCGGCCAGCGCCAGCCCATGCGCCAGCTTCGCGCCGCCGACTCCCCCGGCGAGCGTCACCACCCGCCCCGCGGGCCAGCGGGAGATCGTCTCAGCCACCGCTCACCCTTTCGTCTCGACCTTGGTCAACACTTGACAAATCCGACAAAGCTCGCGAAAATAGAGCACACCACTAGAGCCGGTCAGCAGAGGAGAGCCGTATGGACGTGGCAGCTCACGTCGTCGAACAGGTACTTGCACACCTCTGCGGCAAGGGATTGTACGGCGACGTCACCGAGTGGTGCGAGGCGCGCAACGACTGCGTCTTCGTCGTCACCTGTCCAGACTGCCGTTGCACCTTCACGCTGACCGAGGAGGAGTTCGCGCTCCTCGTCCGCCGCAGCCAGGAGGTGCAGGCGTGCGGCGTCGCGCTCGGCGAAGGCTGGCCCCCTCCGGTACGCCCGCTCAATCCCTTCTTCCTGTAATGGAACCCGGCGAGCTGACTGCGTATTCCGACCACACAGCGCGGCCTGCTACGGCGTGACCGGCGGTGACGCGCCCACCAGCTCGAGCAGTAGATCCGCTAGCCGATCCGCCACGCGCTCGACCGGCTCGTCGCTGACGTCGAGCACGCGCACTGGCCGCCCCGGGGGTGTGCGGGCCTCGTACTGCGCCGCTACGTCAGACGAGCAGACCACCCCGGAGTAGCGGGCGGGATCGACGCGCTCGCGAAGGAGCGCCAGCGACGGCGCCTCGGGCGTGAGGTCGAGCAGATAAGTACGCAGGTGCGGCCGGGTCAGCTCGCCGACCCAGTAGGCAAGATCCGGGTCGACTCCCAGCTCGACCACGGCTACGTCGGCGGTCGCCAGCGTGCGGCCGAGCCACTCGACCAGGTCGGCGCCGAAGCGTCGCTCGTAGGTCTGGTAGGCCAGCTCGGGCCAGCCCTCGCGCAGCTCCGCCATGCCAGCGGCGCCCCGCTGGCGGAGAAGCGCCTGTACCGCCTGGTTACCCCGCTCCTCGAGGAACAGCACTTCCTGGCCCCGGCGCACCAGTGCCCGCCCGAGCGCGCGGAAGAGCGGCCCGCCAGGGTTCTCGATGGTCGAGAGCACCGAGCGGACGAAGACCACCCAGCGCCACCGCGTGCGCACCGCTCCCACCAGAATCTTCCTCGACACGTCACCGGCGAGCTGAATCTCGGTCGACCGAGAGGCACGCAGCCGACTGCCGCCTCACGCCGGCCCGACCAGCACGCCGCTCGCCAGCTCGACTGTTAGATCCGGATCGGCTCGGTACTCGAGCGTATACCGGCCCTGCTGCCGTCTGACATTCAGGTCGAGGGTTCGCCCCGCGAAGGGGAGCCCTTCGATCGTGACCTCGTTCAGCCAGTCCGGGAAGAGCGGTCGCAGGATCAGACGGCGGTCGGCCGCCTGCGGCTGCAGGCCGAGCAGCACCCGGAGGAGGAACGGCATCGTGCCCGCAGCCCACGCCTGTGGACTACAGCTTACCGGGTAAGAGATGGGGATCATGCAGCTCGACTCCTCCCGGCCGAAGCCGCAGAAGAGTTCCGGTAGGCGATAGTAGGGGAACGCGCTGGCGACCTCGAGCAGGTCGGTGACGAGCCGGCACACCTCGCGCTCGAAACCGTAGCGGCGCAGCCCGGCGATGATCAGCGAGTTGTCGTGCGGCCAGACACTCCCGTTGTGGTAGCTCATCGGGTTGTAGTGCGGCATCGCGCTGCTCAGCGTCCGGATGCCCCAACCGGAGTACAGGTCTGGCGCCAGCAGCCGGCGAACGACTCGATCCGCGCGCTCGGGGCGGACGATGCCGCTGTAGAGGCAATGGCCGGGGTTGGAGCTGATCGCTGGCACCAGACGGCCCGAGCCGTCGATGGCCTGCCCGTAGAACCCGTCCGACTCGATCCAGAAGCGCCGCTCGAACCGCTCCTGAAGTTGCCGTGCCTCATTGCGGAGGCGGACAGCCTGCATCCGTTGCGCCTCGTCGCCGTAGCGCTGGAGCACGTCGGCCAGAGCGAGCTTGGCGTGGTAGACGTAACCCTGCACCTCCACCGGCGCGACCGGCGCGGAGATCGGCGTGCCGTCGGGGAACTGGAGCGAGTTGTAGCTGTCCTTCCAGTTCTGGTGCACCAGCCCTCGCGGCGAGCGCTGGCCGTAGTCGACGAACCCATCGCGGTTGCGATCGCCGTACCGGTCGATCCACCGGAGCGCGGCCTCGACCGGCGGTAAGAACTCCTCGAACAGGTGTGGGCTGCCGAACCAGGCCATGAACTCACAGAAGGTGACGACGAAGAGCGGCGTTGCATCGACGGTACCGTAGTACGGTGTGTGGGGCGACTCGCCCAATCGGGCCATCTCACCGAAGCGCAGCTCGTGGAGGATCTTGCCTGGCTCCTCCTCCGTCCAGTCGTCCTCCTTCTTGCCCTGGTACTGAGCCAGGAAGCGCAAGGTGTCGCGAGGCAGTTCGGAGGAGAACATCATCATCTGCAGGGCAGTGATCAGGCTGTCGCGGCCGAAGGGCGCCACGAACCAGGGGATGCCAGCAGCGATCAGCCGGCCGCCGGGGAAGGGGGTGACCAGCGCTTGGAGGTCGCGCAGGCTGCGCTCGAGCACCAGGTTCAAGAGCTCGTGGTCGGTACGCACACGCGCAAACCGGATCTCCTGGGCCTGCGGCGCTTCGCCGATGATCGAGACATCGGGGATCCGCACCACCTCGCGCCGCTGGACGAGCTGCCGCGGGGCGAGACGCATGGTGAGCCGATCGCTCGCCTGCGGAGGCAGGTGCATACGGAAGACCGCGAAGACGCGCGGCGGCCGGGCTGCGCCGCGGGCGCGAACGAGCTGGTCTCCTCCTGGGAGGAGCATGCGTGGGAGCACCAGCTCAGCGAGGTCGCCGCTCCCCGGCTCGATCGTCAGCTCGTCTGGGGGCCGGCTGAAGCGGATCTCGGTCTCGAGCAACAGGTCGTCGGGCGCGCGGTAGGCGAGCGAGAGCTCCCGGCCACGGTGCCGGGGAAGCAACATCCGCCCGCGTGGCCGCTCCCGCGGGAAGCCGCGGACTTCGAAGATGTCGAGGAAGTCGGCCGCCAGCACGAGCGCCAGCTCGACCGTGACCGGGAACCGGTTGTAGTTGCGCAGCACCAGCTCTTCCTCCAGCCGCTGGTCGACGGAGCGGCAGCGGCTGAGGCTGATGGTGTGCGCCAGCACGTCCTGTCCGTCCTCGGAGCGGAACAGCGTGTTGCCGAACTCGAAGAGGCCGCTGGAGATCCGCTCGGCGGAGGAGTCGAAGAGTTCGGGTTCCTCGCCGTTCAAGAGGAGCCAGTACTCGCTCAGGTAGCGGGTATCGCGGTAGTAGACCCCGGCGCCCGGCAGTTGCCGGCGCAGGTCGCCGCGCTCGTCGCTGACGACGAAGAGTTCGCCGCGCTTGAGGATCCGGGCTTCTCGGACAAGTCCCATGGCCTTGGAACCCACCTCGGCACGACGCTCCGGCACCCCGGAGCCGTGTGGATAAGTGTAGGACGCCGAGCGAAGGGAACCAACACGTAACAGCGCCGGTCGTGTCGCCAGGCCCGCTGACCAGGTGACGCCAGCGATCCGGGGCTGCCGCGCCGGTCAGCCATGCGAGCGCCTGTTGAGCGGGCTGCAAGCATGCGGAGAGGTACTGTCGGAGCAGGTCGACCCGACTGCGGGCACGCCTCTTCGGGGGTTTCGAGTGTTCATCGATGCTGTCAGCAGAGGTCACGCGTAGGCTCTCCGGCAGCCGGCCGGCCGGCGTTTCAAGCCCTCATAGGTACTGTCGGAACCTCCTGGCTGGGACAGCGGCGGGACTGGCGCTCGCGTTTCAAGCCCTCATAGGTACTGTCGGAACCGCAGCAGTGCGTGGCAGGGCGGTGGGGGGCATGAGGGTTTCAAGCCCTCATAGGTACTGTCGGAACGGCCAAGCATCTCCGTGTGCTCCTGCGTCGCGCGGCGGTTTCAAGCCCTCATAGGTACTGTCGGAACGACGGCAAGCCGATGATCGGCATGTTTGGCCTCGGGTTTCAAGCCCTCATAGGTACTGTCGGAACGCCCAGTTCAGCATCTCTCTTTCCCTTTCTAGGCTGTTTCAAGCCCTCATAGGTACTGTCGGAACCCCTGGAAGCCTGGCCTGGAGCTGCACTGCAGCTACGTTTCAAGCCCTCATAGGTACTGTCGGAACGGTAGACCGTGCCGTCCGGCGCGATCGCCATGCGCGTTTCAAGCCCTCATAGGTACTGTCGGAACGCCCCGAAGCTCAGCCAGGCCTGGGAGGGCTACTCTTGTTTCAAGCCCTCATAGGTACTGTCGGAACTCAGGGTTCCTGGACGAGTTCGCTGAGGAGCTGATCGGGTTTCAAGCCCTCATAGGTACTGTCGGAACGAGGACCACCCGGCGAGCTGTCCCCGACCAGGTGCTGTTTCAAGCCCTCATAGGTACTGTCGGAACAAATGGGTTTCAGCCGTGGCTATGCCGACACCCTGGTTTCAAGCCCTCATAGGTACTGTCGGAACGTGCGGTACTACTGCACCGGGTGCGGTCATACCTGGGTTTCAAGCCCTCATAGGTACTGTCGGAACCGTAGTGAAAGGAGCGTACTGTGCTCTACTACAACCTGTTTCAAGCCCTCATAGGTACTGTCGGAACGCTGGACCTGTACCTTTCGCGCATCCTGGAAACGGCGGTTTCAAGCCCTCATAGGTACTGTCGGAACCGATGAGACATATCAAATCGCCGCAGACGATTGAGAGTTTCAAGCCCTCATAGGTACTGTCGGAACGGACCGGGCCTGGCTCCGCTCCTGCGCCGAGGTGGTGTTTCAAGCCCTCATAGGTACTGTCGGAACGACCTCGCCCAGGCAGACCGGGTCTGGCAGTGCCTGGTTTCAAGCCCTCATAGGTACTGTCGGAACGAGGCATGAGTGCTGCGGCGATGTTGAAGAATGCCTGGTTTCAAGCCCTCATAGGTACTGTCGGAACTCGTCGGTACGTGGGGCCACTCCGAATGGGGAGTGGCGTTTCAAGCCCTCATAGGTACTGTCGGAACCGAAACCCTGGACGGAAAGGAGGGAAACATGAGCGAGGTTTCAAGCCCTCATAGGTACTGTCGGAACGACGCAGTCGTCTGCGTCGATGGTCGAGATCAAGAGGTTTCAAGCCCTCATAGGTACTGTCGGAACGACGCAGTCGTCTTCGTCGATGGTCGAGATCAAGAGGTTTCAAGCCCTCATAGGTACTGTCGGAACCGGCCAGCTCGGCGGGCAGCCCGAGCTGCATCGGCGTGTTTCAAGCCCTCATAGGTACTGTCGGAACCACCCTGTTGGACGGCTGACATCGAGATCGAATTTTGTTTCAAGCCCTCATAGGTACTGTCGGAACCATGACGCCGGGGTTCCTGAGCCGGCTGGAGTCCGGCGTTTCAAGCCCTCATAGGTACTGTCGGAACTGGGGCTGGAGCGGCTGGCGACTGGGAGCAGCGGCGTTTCAAGCCCTCATAGGTACTGTCGGAACGCGGGTTCCGCTGAGCGAACCCCCCCAGCTCCACGTTGTTTCAAGCCCTCATAGGTACTGTCG
>JADBJL010000098.1 GCA_014874455.1 Thermomicrobiaceae bacterium | reverse complement strand
CGTGTTAGGTGAACACCAGCCTCCAGCCCTCTATGATCCCAAAGACCATCAGGAAGAATGGGAGCGCAATCAGCGCGAACTCGACGGTGGACTGGCCGAACAGGCGTCGCCCGGGCACGTCGATCTCCTCGTCAACTCGAGCACGAATAGCCAGGTGGCACGTACTGGATCCGCATCTGGGCCCGGCGACTGAGCGTGATGCTGCTGGGGATCGGCGGGATCTGCAAGAGCGGCTCGAAGTTGTACGTCACCGTCACCCGGGCGAGGCAGGCGCTGCCAGTGATCCACTCGGCGCTGACTGTCGGAACGGAGCCGAAGATGCTCGGCTGCTCGGTCAACGCCGCCGCAACCATGTCTGCCTGGATCTCGCTCACGCTGATGCCGTCGCTGGACGAGGGATCCACCAGGGGCACGATGGTGCCGTACTGCGCGCCAGCGCGGGCCATGTTGCCCATCGCGATCCAGGCGGAGAAGGCGCGGCCAAAATCGACGGCGCCGGCCAGCATCAGCACCAGGATCAGGGCGAGCAGCGCGAACTCGACCAGCGCCTGACCCCGACGCCGCCTATGTGGTACCAGTCCTGGTAGACGTCCCCTACCTACCACCTCAGACCGTCCTCATCCGGCAGGCCCGTTGCTGACTTCCAGCATATGCCTTTTGGGGGAGAGTGGATAGGGCCAAAGGTACTACTCTGTTCTGTCCAGTACTCCCTCTCTCCCAGCCCAATCCGCCCGCACGTTCCGGGGCGTCACGCGCGCTCTTGCGGTACCATCCCACAGAGGCAGAGGAGGGAGGACGATGGCCGATCCACGCATCGAGAAGCTGGCGCGAGTGCTGGTGGACTACTCGCTGGCGGTGCAGCCCGGGCAGCTCGTCGTCATCGGCGGCACGCCGCTGGCCGAGCCGTTGATCCGGGCGGCCTTCCGCCTCGTGCTCGAGCGCGGCGCGCACCCAGCAGTGCAGGTCTCGCTACCGGGCTTGACCGAGGTCTTCTTCCGCACAGCGAGCGACCGGCAGCTCGAGTACATTACGCCCGACGAGCGCCTGGGGCCCGAGCAGGCAGACGCGTTGCTCCGCATCCTCGGGGAGAGCAACACGCGCGCGCTCACCGGCATCGACCCGCAGCGCCAGCAGGTCTACCAGCGGGCACGCACCGAGCTGCGCCGGATCTACTTGCAGCGCGCGGCCGAAGGCAAGCTCAACTGGTGCTTGACCCTCTTCCCGACCGACGCCTACGCCCAGGAGGCCGAGATGTCGCTGGCGGAATACGAGGAGTTCGTCTTCCAGGCGGGCATGCTCGACGCCGATGACCCCGTGGCCGCCTGGCAGGCCCAGGGCCGGGAGCAGCGGCGCCTGATCGACTGGCTGAAGGACAAGCGCGAGGTTCACATCCTGGCGCCCGACACCGACCTCCGCCTCTCGATCGCCGGGCGGACGTTCATCAGTGCCGACGGTCGCAAGAACTTCCCCGACGGGGAGATCTTCACCGGCCCGGTCGAAAACACGGTGACCGGCCACATCCGCTTTACCTTCCCGTCGATCGTGAACGGGCGACGCGTGGAGGACATCCGCCTCTGGTTCGAGGAGGGGCGCGTAGTCAAGGCCGTGGCTGCCCGCAACGAGCCGTTCCTGCACCGGATGCTGGAGACCGACGAGGGAGCGCGCTATCTCGGCGAATTCGCCTTCGGGCTGAACCGGAAGATCACGCGCTTCACCGGTCACATCCTCTTCGACGAGAAGATCGGCGGGACGATCCACGTCGCCATCGGAGCCGGCTACCCGGAGACCGGCAGTCGCAACCAGTCGGCGGTGCACTGGGACATGATCTGCGACCTGCGCGAGCGGAGCGAGGTCTGGGTCGATGGGCAGCTCTTCATGAAGGACGGCCAGATCGTGGTCTAGCGGCCGATGCTGGCCTGGACGATCGGCTGGCCGTTGGGGCTGGACGCCAAAGCTCCGGTTTCGACTGTGATGGCGATGCCCGTGAACGTGGAGAGCGCTTGCTGCGGCGTGAGGTACAGCTCGCCCCGGCCCTGGTCGTCCACCGGCAACACGCCAGCGTTGATGTAGCGGTCGCCTTCGACGAGCCAGACGACGTACGCCTGCCCGGCCGGCAGGCGAGGCAGGCCCTCGATCATCACCAGGGCCGCGTTGCTTGTCGGATCCAGGATGATCCCGCCACGCGCTCCCGGAGCGGCAGCAGTGCCCTCGATCGGCATGACGAAGCCCTGCGGCCGGCTGTTCACGAACTGGGCGAGCACCTCGCCACGTTGCTCCAGCTCGCGCACCCGCGCCTCGCGCTCCTGCACTTCAGCCTGCGACTGGAGACTCTGCCAGGCGAAGACAAGGGCCAGCGCCGCTGCGACGGCGGCGGCTGCCCAGCCGAGCCGGCCACGCAGGCGACCGGGGGAGATTTCGGTCGTCGCTGGCACCTCGGCTCGCAGGCGCGAGAGCAGCCGCAGACGAGCGCGCAGCGGAACCGGCTGTGGCTCCGGCAGGTAGGCCAGGAGGTCGACCGCCGCCCGTGCCTCCGCCACGGCTCGCTGGCAGCGGGCACAGAGCTCCAGGTGTCGCTCGACCACTTCCAGCTCGTCGGGGTCGAGCGCATCGAGCGCATACGCAGCGATCAGCTCGTCGATGTGCCCCCGGTCGTGATCAGATCCGGCACTCATGAGCCCGAAGACTCCGGTCTCTGCGCCTGCAGGGCCTCCTGGAGCTTCTGCAGCCCCAGCCGCATCCTGGTCTTGACTGTACCGAGCGGCTCGTCGAGCAGCTCGGCGATCTCGCGCTGGGTCAGCCCCTGGAAGTACGCCAGCTCCAGCACCTCGCGCTGCCGCTCCGGCAACTGGGCCATCGCCTCCTGCACGTGTCGCCGCAGCTCGGCGACTGCGGCTGCCTCTTCGAGGTCGACGGCAGTATCGACCTCGGTACGCAGCACCTCGAGAAAGTCGACCATATCAGCTCGCTGTGGACGCCGCTGTCGTCGCCGCAGCGTATCGATCGCCAGGTTGTGCGTGATGCTCAACAGCCAGCTCGCGAAGCTCCCTCGGGCATGCTGGAACCGGTTCGCCTGCTGCCACACCCGCAAGAACGCCTCCTGCAGGATTTCCTCGGCTTCCAGCGGATCACCGACGATCCGGACGGCGAAGGCGAACGCCGCACGGGCATACCGGTCGTAGAGCACTTCCAGCGCCCGAACCTCGCCCTGGCCGGTCAGCGTCACCAGCTCGGTATCGTCGAGGCGCTGCAGCTCGCCGGTCATCTGGCTTGTCCGGGCAGCGAGCCGAAAGAACCCGCCGCACTGGGATATACGTCGCAGAGACGCTTCGAGATGCATCGCAAAACTCCTACTGCAGTCTCCCAGTATACCGTACTGGGAGACTGGCGACCGGGTCGCCTGCACTGCCCAGCCAGCCGGCCCGCCGGTGGGGCAGTCGACGCACATCAGTGCCAGCTAGGTGACCGTGCCTTTGAGGTGGACATCGAAGAACGCGGCCGTGCGCTCCATGAAGAGCTGCCAGCTCTGCCCCTGGAAGGCGTGCCCCTCATCCGGGTACTCGTAGTACTCCACACTCCTGCCAGCGAGCTGCAGGCTATCGCGGATCGCGCGCGCCCACTCGGGCGGCGTGACGGTATCGGCCGTGCCCTGGTGGATCTGCACGGGGGCCGTTACGTAGTGGAAGTAGAACGTGGCGGAGGTCAGCCGGATGAAGGCCGGGTCGCGGGCGGCTTCGCGGTAGATGGGCGCCAGCGGGTCGTCACTGTCTTCCGGTAGCCCGTCGCCCCACTTCTGGATGTTGTCGAGGTCGTAGGCGCTGACCGGCCCATAGAGCACGGCCGCGTCGATCCGCGGGTCGATCGTGATCGCCTTGGCCACCAGCCCGCCACCCATGCTGTGCCCCCACAGCCCGACGCGCTCCGGGTCGGCCTGCGGGACTGAGGGAAGGGAGCTGATCAGGTTCAGCACGTCGATGACGATGCCCGTGCGGAAATAGTTGGGCCCCTGGTCGGAGCCAGCCCAGCCGCGAAAGTCAGGCGCGATACAGAGGTAGCCTCGGCGGGCGAGAAAGTCGGCCTCGCGCCAGGTATCGGCGCCAGGCCAGTACTGGTCAGGCGGGATGTACCCGTGGTTGAGGATCACCACAGGGAACGGGCCCTGGCCGTGGGGCACGTGCATCACGCCAGTGATGCGCAACCCGTCGCTCGGGTAGGCGATCGCGTAGCGGGTATAGGCATCGGTGGTATCGAGCATGCCGAGGATCTCGATCGCGCCGCCGGGGTACTGGCGCCCACGCAGCCCATCGATCGTGTAGTCCGCCAGGGGATGCGGCGTCGGAGTCGGCTCGGGAGTCGCGGTCGGTTGCGGCGCTGGGGTGGGCTGGGGATCCGGGGACGGTATCGCGGCCGGGGTCGCTGTCGTGCTAATCGGGGTGGGTGGAACCGGCGTCGCCTGAGCTGCGCCTCCGCCAAGGCCAGCGGGCGGCGTGGGGCCGCCGACCGTCGGCGCGAGACGCGGCGTCGCGGTGCCAGCGGGCGGGAACGACTCGCCCTGCCCGTTGCAGGCAGCCAGCACGCTCACGACGAGCAGCAGGAAGCTAGCTACGGCGACGTGGAACCGGGCGGAGAGAGACGAGCTGCTCATGGTGATCGCTCCTGGATAAAAGTAAAGTCGAGCTCCAGTTGGATGGTGTGCTCCACGCTGAGGACGACGGCGACTCGCGGCTGCTCCATACCGAAGTCCTGGAATGTTATCTGAGTGACGGCAGTACCGACCAGCCGGCCGCCTTCGATTCGGGCCGTGACGTCCCAGGTGACCGGGCGCGTGACTCCGTGCACGGTCAGATCACCGGTGAGCTGGAAGGTGAACTCGCCCCTCTCCGGTAGCGGCCAGGGCAGGCCGCTCGCCTCGCGTGGCTCGAAGACCGCTGTCGGGAAGCGCGACGTCTCCAGGGTATTCCGCTGGATGTAGTTGTCGCGCCGAGACTGGTCGCTCCGCAGTGTCCTGAGGTCGACTTCGAAGTGCGACTCCTCCGCCACGATGGTGCCATCAGGTGCGAGGACGACCGCGCCGCTGATCTCCCTCGTGCCGCCCACGGCATCGTTGGGGAGCGACTGGTTGGCGAGCTGTTCGCGCACGCGGTAACGTGCCTCGCTCTCCTCGGGAACCAGTACCAGCCGGACAGTTCCGGTCGTGGACGATTCGCCGCCTGCGGCCGGTGAAGCCGGAGCGGCTGCCGTGCCCGACGGTTCGGGAGGGGGCGCGGGCATCGTCGCCGTGGCCGCCGTTGCCTCCGAGATCGTGACGGTAGGGCTCGTTGCGGGCGTCGAGTTCTCCTGCCCGCCACAGGCAGCCAAGACCAATGCGAGCAGCGGCACCGCCGCGAGGAGCCGCAGCCTGCGTATCACCTCCCGAACCAGCACCTCTTTCCCCCTTCTTTGCCGCCTTCGCTTGCGGAGCATGTCGCTGCGCTGAGCTTCAGCATCGCCCTATGCTACCCTGAGGCAACCAAAGCGTACCCAAGACGGAGCTAAGAAAAGGCTAAAACAGCGGCTCGCCCGCCATGAGCTGGCGCTCCCGGCCGAGCGCTGGATCGGCGGCGTGGTACCATTTCCTGATGCCCGGCACGGAATATGCAGGCCGGTCACGCGTCACTGTGACGCGAAGACGAGTCACGAGGGTACGCGGACATGGCGACGGTGCTGATCGTGGACGACGACGTGCGACTCGTCGAGATGCTGCGGCGGACGCTCAGCTACGAGGGCTATCGGGTCGTCACCGCGACCGACGGGCAGGAGGCGCTTGCCAGAGTGCAGGAGCAGCGCCCGGACGTGGTGGTGCTCGACTGGCTGCTCCCGAAGCTGGACGGGCTGACGGTGATCCAGCGGCTGCGGATGGCCGGTGACACGACCCCGGTGCTGATGCTGACGGCGCGCGACGCGGTGGAAGACCGGGTCGCGGGCCTGGACAGCGGCGCCGACGACTATCTGGTCAAGCCGTTCGCCCCGGCCGAGCTGCTGGCACGGGTGCGCGCGCTGCTGCGGCGGGCCGAGCCAGCCGCCGACGAGAAGCCGCTCACCTTTGCCGACCTCTGGCTCGACCCGGTAACGCGGGAGACGCGGCGCGGCGATCGGGCCTTCACGCTCAGCCCGCGCGAGTTCGACTTGCTCGCCTTCTTCCTGCGCAACCCCCGCCGGGTGCTGCCGCGGAGCCGGATCCTCGAGGCGGTGTGGGGGCATGACTTCGACGGCTACGACAGCGTGCTCGACGTCTATATCGGGTACCTGCGGGCGAAGACCGAGGCCGGCGGTGAGCCGCGCTTGATCCACACGGTGCGCGGGGTCGGCTACGTGCTGCGCGAGAGCTGACGACCCATGTCCATCCGGCTTCGGCTGACACTCCTCTACAGCACGATCCTGGTCTTCACCCTGGTGGTCTTCAGTGTGACGACCTACATCACGGTGTCACGCATCTTGCTCGATTTCCAGCAGAACGCGCTGGCCGAGGAGGCGACCCAGATCCTCGCGCAGGGCGTGTTCACGCTCACGGTCATCGAGACGCCGCGCGGCCGGATCGCGGTACCGGAGACATACGTCCAGGTGCGCACGCTCGATGGCGAAGTGGCCGGCAAGTCTCCCAACCTCGGAAGCTTTACCCTGCCGCTCAGCGACGAGGGCCTGCAGCGGCTGCGCTCCGGTGAGGCGAAGGCCTGGACAGAGGCGGTCTCCACTGGCGACGGACGGCTGCTGGTGTACAGCAAGCCGTTCCAGTTCCCGGGCCAGAGCGCTGGCATCCTCCAGGTCGCCCGCTCGCTCGCCGAGCAGGATCGGGCACTCGGTGCCTTGAAGTGGGCGCTGACGGTCGGAGCCGGGCTGGCGACCATCGCTGCGTTCGGGATCGGCTGGGGGCTCGCCGGGCTCAGCCTGCGCCCGATCAACCGGATCACCCAGACAGCCCAGGAGATCGGCGCGCGGCGCGACTTCAGCCGCCGCGTCCAGTACTCGGGGCCGAGCGATGAGATCGGCTCGCTGGCGACGACGTTCAACACCATGCTGACCGAGCTGCAGGCTGCCTACCGGCAGGTGGAGCAGTCGCTCCAAGCACAGCAGCGGTTCGTGGCCGACGCCTCGCACGAGCTTCGCACGCCGCTCACGACGATTCGCGGTAACGTGGCCCTCTTGCGGCGTGATCCACCGATCAGCGAGGAGGATCGGGTCGCCGTGCTGCAGGACGTGGCCGAGGAGATCGAGCGGATGATCCGGCTGGTCAACGGCCTGCTGCTCCTGGCTCGCACTGACGCCGGTCTACCGCTCAGAACCGAACCGGTGCCGGTGCGCCCGCTGGTCGACGAGGTGTGCCGCCAGGCGCTGGTGCTCGCCGACGGCCGCGCCTTGAGCTGGGACGACCAGACCAGCACCGCCGTGCTGGCCGACCGTGACGCGCTCAAGCAGGTGCTGCTCATCCTGCTCGACAACGCCATCAAGTACACGCCGGAAGGAGGGCAGATCACGGTCACCTCGGCCCCGCACGACGGGCAGGTCGCGATCAGCGTGCACGACACCGGCGTGGGCATCGACCCGGCTGCCCTGCCACACATCTTCGAGCGCTTCTACCGCGGCGACTCGTCGCGGAGCGGCCAGAACACCGGGCTTGGCCTCGCGATTGCCAAGTCGCTTATCGAAGCCCAGAAGGGCACGATCACGGTGCAGAGCGAGCTCGGCCGCGGTAGCGTCTTCACAGTTGTGCTCCCACGAGCCAGCCTGCCGCCTGGCAGTGAATGAGTCCTCCGCCCCTGGCCACCGCGCGAGTGTCGGCTGCAGGGGCACAGACGACCTCTTCGGGAACTCTTAGGTTTACCTGAGCGTTCTCTCAGCTCCGGCTTAGGGTGCCTTCAAGTTCGCGGGCTACGCTGTCCACTGGACAACGGACTCGTGGGATGTGAGAGGGAGGTCATCGATGTCCGACCTGGATCCAAAAGTATCGGAGCAGCCCGAAGAGGGAGTGAGCGTGAGCCAGCACCGGCAGCGGCGTTCTGGCCTCCTCGCGCTGGTGGTGATCGGTCTCTTGCTCTCAGTCTTCGTGGTCGGGTTCGCGGGAGCCGCGCTCGGCACCTGGTGGCTGGCGCCGGAGCCGACCCGAGCGCCAGCGTCGGCGGTGACTGCGCGGCCGGTCGCGAACCAGATTACAGCGCCCGGAAATGTGGCCGGTGCAGTGTACGACGCGGTCGGCGACGCGGTCGTGGAGATCATCGCCTCGGCCGGTGGTCGGCGAGGGGTGACGCCGGTCGGGGCCGGCTCCGGCGTCGTGATCGACCAGCGCGGCCTGGTGCTGACCGCGGCCCACGTGGTCGAGGGCGTCGACAACGTCCGCGTCCGCTTCAGTAACGGCGAGGTGCGCCAGGCGAAGGTGCTCGGAACCGACAGCGGGAACGACCTCGCTGTCCTCCAGGTGGAGCTGCCGCAGGGTATCCCGGTCGCCCCGCTCGGCGACTCCGACCAGGTGCGAGTCGGCGATATCGTCATCGCGATCGGCAGCCCGTTCGGCCTCGAGGGGACGGTCACCCAGGGGATCATCAGCGCAGTCGACCGCACTTGGCAGCCTGGCGATGGCCGGACGAGGACGGGGCTGTTACAGACCGACGCGCCGATCAACCCGGGCAACTCCGGCGGGCCGCTCTTCAACGTGCACGGTGAGGTCATCGGGATCACCACGATGATCGAGAGCCCGATCCGTGGCTCGGTCGGAATCGGCTTCGCGGTTCCCAGCAATACCGCCAGCCGCCTGCTGCCGCAGCTCGAGGCGGGGGCACGGCTCCAGCCTGCCTGGCTGGGCATCAGCGGGGTGACGGTGGACGCCACTCTGGCCCAGGAGCAGGGGCTCTCGGTCGACAAGGGTGTCCTCGTAATCCAGGTCGTGCCAGGTAGCCCGGCGGATCAGGCCGGCCTCCGGGGCGGCCGGGACACCGGTGACGGCTCGGTGCCGCGGGGCGGTGACGTCATCGTCGCCATCGACGGCACGCCGGTCGAGACGATGGATCAGCTCGTCGAGCAAATCAGCCGGCACTCGCCGGGTGACACCGTCCACCTCACGGTCGTACGTGGTGGACAGCGACAGGAGGTCACGGTGACGCTCGAAAGCTGGCCGGCACAAGCGCCGTAGCCAGCTCTCGACGCGGTTGGCGTCGCCATGTGCCACCGCTGCTCTTTCCGCCGTGTGGAAGGACGTGCACCAGGGAGCGGAACCAAAGAGAGGATTCGGCCGTATAACAGGTGAGTAGTCCTGGAGGGACGGACAGGCTCGTGATCGTGATGCTTTACACAGTTGACAAAGCGTCAGAGACGTGCTACAATACCAAGGTTTATAAACGATGACGGAGACTGTCCGAACAAGGTGTACGGACAGCAGTGGAGGTAAGACGGCACCAATGACGGAGCGAGAGATCCAGGAGCTTCTCGAGCTCGAGCAGCTGGTGCAGGAGGCTGAAGTCGAGGAGATCGAGGAGATCGAGGAGTCGGCCGACCTCATCGACCAGGCGGCCAACGACGCGGTGTACCGGTACTTCCGGGAGGTCGGTGGGCATCGGCTGCTGACGCACGCCGAGGAGATCGAGTACTCGCGGGCGGTCAGGGCGGGTCTCGAGGCGCGCAAGCGCATGGAGGCCGGCGAGGACTCGCATGAGCTGCGCGAGCTGGTACGCAAGGGCCAGGAGGCGCGGGAGAAGCTGATTCGGCATAACCTGCGGCTGGTCGTCTCGATCGCCAAGCGCTACCGCTCGAGCGAGCTGCCGCTGATCGACCTGATCCAGGAAGGCAATATCGGCCTGATGACGGCGGTCGAGCGGTACGACCCAGAGCTGGGCTACCGCTTCAGCACCTACGCCACCTTCTGGATCCGGCAGGCGATCGGGCGGGCCGTGGCGAACCTGAGCCGAACGATCCGCGTCCCGGTGCATATGCACGACCTGATCGCGAAGATCCGCCGCGCTGAGGCGCAGATCGAGCAGGTCAAGGGCCGGCCGGCGACCAACGAGGAGCTGGCAGAGCAGCTCGGCATCGAGGTCAGCCGGATCGAGCAGGCCCGTTCGTCCATCCCGCGGACATCCTCGCTGGACAAGCCGATCGGTGAGGACGGCGAGAGCACCATCGGCGACCTGCTGCCGGATCCGCGGAGCGAGGAGGTCGTCGACGAGGCGCTGACCAATGCGATCCGGGAGCAGATCCGGCGCAGCCTGGATCAGCTCACCGAGCGCGAGCGAGGCGTGCTGATGCTTCGGTTCGGCCTGGGCGGCGAGCAGCCGCGCACGCTGGCCGAGATCGCCGACCACTACGGGATCAGCCGCGAGCGGGTGCGCCAGATCGAGAAGGAGGCGCTGGCCAAGCTCCGCAACTCCGACCTGCGCCAGCTCGCCAGCGCGGCCTAAGCGCGATCGAGCTCGAAGCGAGCAAGCGAACCGGCAAGCCCCGGAGGTGATTCCTCCGGGGCTTCGTCGTTTCGGCTCGCACCGCCCCAGTTCCTCACCCAGCCGGGCACGCCCGACACCGGAGCCGTGCCGCAGCCAGCGGCGCTCAGCGGTGCTCGTGCAGGTGCTCGCCTTCGTGACCGTGCGGATGCGTGTGGGCGAGCTCGCCGTGCCAGTGCAGGTGCTCGTGAATCAGGTTCGTCCGTACCAGCAGCTCGACGTCACTCAAGATCTCGTCCGGGTGGCCCGAGGCGACCGGCCGGCGTTCCTGGTCGCCGAACACGACGACGCGGGTGGCGATACCCGGAACGATGTCCAGCTCGTGGGTCGTCAGGATCACGGTCTTGCCGAGCGCGCGCATGCCCTGGATCAGGTGCACCAGCGCTGCCCGGGTGCGGGGATCGAGGTTAGCGGTCGGCTCGTCGAGCAGGATCACCTCCGGATCCATGGCCAGGACGGTCGCGATCGCGACGCGCTTCTTCTCGCCGCCGCTCAGCTCGTAGGGCGCGCGGTCGGCCAGGTGCGCCACCTCCATCGCACGGAGGGCACGCTCCACGTGCTCGCGCACCTGCTCTTCGGGCCAGCCGAGCTGGAGTGGGCCGAAGGCGACGTCGTCGTAGACGGTGGGCGAGAAGAGCTGGACGTCAGGATCCTGGAAGACCAGGCCCACGCGGCGGTGGAGCCAGCGCGCCCCCTCCGGATCATCGGCGACATCAGTGATCTCCTCGCCAAAAGCCCAGATGCGACCGCTCGTGGGGCGATAGAGGCCGTCGAGGATCTTGAGCAGGGTCGACTTGCCGCTGCCGTTAGCGCCCAGGACGACGAGCTGCTCTCCCGGCTCGACCACCAGATCCACTCGATCCAGTGCCAGGTGGCGGCCGTGATAGCGGTACGAGACGCCTTCCAGCCGGAAGACCGGCTCGCTGCTCTCCATCACCGGCTCAGATCTACCAGCCAGGCCAGCCCCAGGAGCACGACGCCCAACGAGACGAACAGCCAGTCCTCATCGCGCATGCGAAACGTCGTCAGTGTCCGCACCTCCCCGCTGAACCCGCGAGCGACCATCGCGGCGTAGACGTCGTTGCTCAGCTTCAGGCTCCGGCTCACCAGCGTCCCCATGCTGGCGCCGACCCAGCGACGCTGCTCACCAGCCGACGTCGTGCCGACGGTGCGGCTGGCGCGGCCGAGGAAGAGGTTCTCGGTCAGCCGGAGCAGCAGGAAGACGTAACGGTACGTCATACCCAAGACGACGATGAAGACGTCCGGTACCCGGAAGACGCGGAGCGCCTTGAGCAGGTCGGCCCAGCGCGTGGTCAGCACGAGCAGTGCCGCCAGCGTCACCGACGCGCTCACCCGGCAGAGAAAGGTCGTGACGCTGAGAATTGCCCGGTCACTCACCGCCAGTGTCACCGGCCCCAGCGACCCGATGGACAAGAGCGGGCGACCATCGATCAAAAAGAGCGCAGGCAGCGCGACGACTCCGGCGAAGAGCGGGACGCCCAGCATCGTCCGCAGGGCGATCACCTTGAAGGGCAGGCGGGTCGCCAGCCCCAGGCCCAGCAGCGCCAGCCAGAGGCCGACCAGCAGCGCCAGGTCGTGGACGAGCCCGACCACCAGGAGCGCGAGGACGAAGAGGCCGAGCTTGGCGCGGGGATCGACCCGTTGCAGGAAGCCGTCCTGGCGCGCATAGGTCTCACTGTAGACGGTCTGCTCGACCGCGGCGCTGACCCCGGTGATCGTGCGTTCGACGAAGCTTTTACGCTTCCGGTGACGCTGGCGGACGGGCGAGACAGTCATGATGGCTCCTAGCTGCCCGCGCCGGCCTGCTGGCCCTGGTGCGGCCGGAGCAGGATACGCAGGGCGAATGTGGCAGCGAAGATCAGCGCGACACCCACCACAGCCGAGAGGATGTAGGCGAGCGCCTGCTCGCCGAAGCTCGCGCTCTTCGACATCCAGGGAAGCGTGTAGCCCGAAAGCGGCGCGTTCCAGAGCGACTCGAGTTCCTGGAGGCCGCGCGGGACATAGCCGACGCGCTGGGCTAGCTCGCCGCTGCCCCACTCACCCCAGGCACTCCCACTGGCGAGCAGGCCGAGCGGGCTCAGCAACGCCAGCAAGGCGACGATCACCGCTGTCCAGCGCCGGGCTGGTCGGGCGGCTCGCGGAGTAGCCGCCCGCCGTTCCAGTAGCTCCGGATGGGCGCGCTGGACATAGGCCAGCCCGAAGACGGTGGCGATCACCTCGGCTGCCCCAGCGATGGTGAGGTGGGGGACCAGCAGCGCTGGCACAGCTTCCCGTAGCCCATACGGCGAGTAGAGCGCTCGGCCGTCCTCGCTCCAGAAGATGGGCTGGATACCCAGCACCAGCCCGACCAGGAGCCCGGCGAGGTTGATCCCGAGATAGGCCCCGATCCCGGCGGCGAGCAGCCGGCGTCGCGACAGCGGGTCGGATCGACCGCTGACCAGCCGGTAGACGCCGTAGCCGGTCAGCGGCAAGGCGACCCCGAGGATGAAGCAGTTGGCTCCGATGGCGGTGATGCCGCCGTCGCCGAAGAAGAGCGCCTGGATGATGAGGGCGACCGAGACGGCGATCACCGCTGCCCAGGGGCCGAGGACGACCGCAGCCAGCGTGCCCCCGACGGCGTGGGCGGTGGTACCGCCGGGCACCGGGACGTTGAACATCATGACCGCGAACGTGAAGGCGGAGAAGAGCGCCAGCGCCGGGACGAGCTGGCCGGAGAGGACACGCTTGAGCCGCTGAGCAGCGGCCCACCAGAAGGGGAGTACCGCGCCGTAGAACGCGAGCGCGGTCGCGGGGCTGATGTAGCCATCCGGGATATGCATCGCCGGCTCTTCCTGCTCGCTGGCGAGCGACCGGGCCGCGGCTTCGTCCCACGGGCTCGGAGTGATCGCGCCGTCGGGCTTCTGGCCGAGTGGATCGGCCATTCTCCAGCCGCTACGATCCCCTTCACCATCCGTAGCTGCAAAAGCTTGCAGTAACCGTCGGGCCGATTCTACGCCGGGGAGCTCCCGAGTGTCAATAACTGTGCCCACCCGGTTTTACCGCTGGCTGAACATCGACGGGTTCGAACGAGGGGGTAGGGCTTGGCCAGGCAACAGGGTTCACGCCTCTCGCGGCGCCGGCTGCCCGAGGGGAAGTGCGGCTGTGAGCATTCCGAATCTAACAGGTACAGAGGCCGTTCGACCACGGACTGACCAGGGAGTGAGCAACGAATGGTCAAAAGGTGATCTGTATTGCGCTTTCGATGCCGCCTAAGCTACTCGCACAGCGCAAACGAGCGTGAAGAGGGACAAGAGGAGAGTAGTTCCATGACTCCGAGCAGGCATCGTTCGGCATTGCCGCATACCGCACGCTGGGAAACTGCTCCTGACCAGCAGCCGGTCGAGCGGATCGTGTTCCGGCTTCCGGCACCTGAACCCTACGACTTTCACGAGCCCGTGCGTTGTCCGTACCCGCGCTGCGGCAGCCAGGACGTGTTGCTGCGGCAGCTCGTCTCGAAAGCGGTTCGCGACCCGTTCCTCAGGCACGTCATCGCGCGGCGCTACGGCTGCCTGCGCTGCGGCCGAACCTTCCGCGTCTATCCCAGCGGCATCGGCCCGACGCAGACCTCACTGCGACTCCGCCGCCTTTCGCTCCTGCTCTACCTCCTGGGGCTGAGCTATGCAGAGGTGCCGCGCGCCCTGGCAGCACTGGGGCAACCGATCAGCAAGACATCGGTCTACCTGATCGTCCGCTCCACTGGGATCTCAGTGCCCGAACTCCGGCACAGACTGCGGCGGGTACCGCTCGCGACCGGATCTGGAGGAAACGGGCGTCCGTGCGCCCGCTGGGCAAACCGCTGGCTGGCGGTCGAGCTGTATCGCGACCGCGGTGTGGCTGACGACGGCATCGTCCGTGTCGAACTGTTCGACCGAAGAGAGCTCGCAGTACTCCTGCCTTGGCTCGAGCAGGTCGCCGCCGCGGCTGGCGCACAGATGCTGGTTCACCGGGCCCGAGCAGCGTGACGACCGCTCGAGCGCTGGTTGCCACCTCACCGGGCGGACGGTACCATCCTCGGCGGTAAGCGTGGTCAACGAGGGTTCGAGATGCGCTATCCGCTCTGCAGGAACCTCCCGCCGGTCGTACGAGGGCGATGCATCGGGAGCGACACGAGGGATGACCGGAGACCTTTCGAGCGGCGAACTCCGCCGGGTCAGCGAGCGGCTTCGAGGATCGGGTCAGCGAGTGACACGGCAGCGCCTTGCCATCTTCGCCGCGCTTGCCCAGCTCGGTGGCCACCGCACAGCCGAGGAGATCTACGAACTCGTCCGCACACAGTACCCGGAGGTGAACCTCTCGACCGTCTACCGGAACCTCGATCTGGGAGTCGCGCTGGGCCTGGTGACCCAGACAGACCTGGGCGGGGGCATCCGGCGCTTCGAGCTCGTCCGGGCAGCGAGGCACCACCATCTCGTCTGCCAGCAGTGCGGCGCCGTCGCGGAGCTTGAGGACGAGTTACTCGAACCGCTGCGAGCAGCGCTGCTCGAGCGTTACGGCTTCGTGGCCCGCATGGACCACTTCGCTATCTTCGGCACCTGCGCTGCGTGTCAATCACGCCGTCAAGCTGCGGAGGCACAACTGCCAGGCTAGGGCTCGAACCGGCCTCGGCCGGAGTCCCTCACTCCAGACCGGTCGCGGCATGGATGGGGCAGAGACGCTCCTCTCCACGGCCTCCCCGGTACGGAGATCTCGGTGCACGCTGTCCCTGTCCACGGCTCAGACCGTTACCGCTGCTCGCTCCCGGTCGCGCATCGTGCGATCGCTGGGCGTGCTTGTCGGGGCTCGGGCCGTTGAGGCAAGCGCCGGAGAGACTCTATGAGCGCCGCGGCACGCTCTCGCCGCGCGAGCGCGAGAGAAGCGTCGCGACAACCACGATCGCCGCCATAATGGCGACGGCGACCAGGATCGCCGCCGTGCCACCGATGGTCGAGCTGACGAAGAGGAGCAGCTCGCCGATGACGACGATCGAAACGACAGTGACAAGAATCGCGGCGAGTGGGATGAGTACCGCCAGCTTGAGGTTCTGCCCTTTCTGCATGCTTCTTACTTCCTCCACCGAAGCGCTCGAGTTCCCACCAGTCCCGTCCGGCGGCGAGACCGCTCGCCGCGTGCGCTCGCCTGCGATTATGGGCTGCGTTGTCTCGTCACGCAAGCGCCCCGTGACCGGTTGCCGGAGGCACGCGAGTATGTTTGAGTAGCGCCAGGCGCGGCCAGCCGACCCGGCGAAGCCGGGTGTGTGAGCGGGCCGCGGCGAGACGGAATCGGTTCGCGCGGCTTCAGGGAAGGACAGCGAGCATGACCATCGGTGATGCCGGGCAAGCGTTCACCCTTCGCCTGGCCGAGCGAATGAGCCGGCTGGGCACTGAGAGCGCGTTCGAGGTGCTGGTGCGTGCTCGAGCGCTCGAGGCGCAGGGGAAATCGGTGATCCACCTCGAGATCGGCGAGCCCGACTTCGATACGCCGCCGCACATCGTCGAGGCGGCGGTCGAGGCGCTGCGCGCCGGCCACACGCACTATACCCCGGCAGCCGGCCTTCCCGAGCTACGGGAAGCGATCGCACGAGAGATCAGCCGCACCCGCGGCATCGAGGTGGGGCCGGAACGGGTCGTCGTCACGCCGGGTGGCAAGCCGATCATGTTCTTCACCATTCTGGCGCTGGCCGGCGAGGGCGACGAGGTAATCTACCCCGACCCCGGTTTTCCGATCTACGAGTCCGTGATCCGGTTCGCCGGAGCGCGGCCGGTACCACTCAGGCTGCGGGAAGAGCACGGCTTCGCCTTCGACCCGGACGAGCTCCGCTCGCTGGTCAGCGCACGCACGCGGCTGGTCATCGTGAACTCCCCCCATAACCCGACCGGCGCGGTGATCGGACGGGAGGCGCTCGCGGAGCTGGCGCGACTCGCTCAGGAGCGCGACTTCCTGGTGCTCTCCGATGAGATCTATTCGCGCATCCTCTACGAGGGTGAGTTCGTCAGCGTGGCCAGCTTCCCTGGCATGCTCGACCGGACGATCATCCTCGACGGCTTCTCCAAGACCTACGCGATGACCGGGTGGCGGTTGGGCTTCGGCGTAATGCCGCCTGCCCTCGCCGAGCACGTCACGCGGCTGGCCGTCAACTGCCACTCCTGCGTGGCTGGCTTCGTCCAGCTCGCCGGGATAGCAGCGCTCACCGGGCCACAGGACGCCGTTGCTCACATGGTGGCCGAGTTCCGGCGGCGGCGAGATGCCATCGTCAACGGCCTCAATAGCCTGCCGGGCGTGCGCTGTCTCCGCCCAGCCGGCGCGTTCTACGTCTTCCCCAACGTGACCGGGCTGGGCCGAGACGCACAGGCGATCGCACGCGACCTCCTCGAGCACGCCGGCGTCGCCGTGCTGGCAGGCCCTGGCTTTGGGCGAGGCGGCGAGGGATACCTGCGCTTCTCCTACGCCAACTCGCTCGAGAATATCCTTGAGGCGGTCGAGCGCCTGCGCAGGCTGATCGAGACGCGCTACCGCTGATGAGACCGATCGCTTGGCCGCGAGTGCTATGGCGCTCCTACCCGCTGCCGGTGTCAGCTTGAAGCCACAGGAGTGGTTCATGAGCGAGCATGGCGTTACGGTGCGGCGCGTACTGGTGATCGGCGCCGGAGCCGCCGGGCTAGCGGCCGCGAGGCGGCTACACGACCACGGGATCCCCGTCACCGTGCTCGAGGCGCGCGATCGAGTAGGCGGCCGCATCCTGACCGCGTACGATCTCGCCCCGTTTCCGGTCGAGCTCGGGGCTGAGTTCATCCATGGGGATCGAGTGATCACCTGGGAGCTTGTCCGCCAGCTCGGCCTGCATGCCTTCGAGGATCCCAGCCAGTACCGCCGCTACTTCGCGCTCGACGATCTGCTGTTGGATGCCAGCGCGTTCGAGCCGCCGCTCGGCGGGAGCCTGTGGGGAGCGCTCGCCGCAGCCGGAGCGGAGTGGGTGGCAGCGCGCCGCCCCGATACCAGCCTGGCCGAGGCGCTGCGCTGGTGGGTCGAGCGGCATGGCCTGGCGGCTGGCGAGCGCTGGTGGCGTCTGTGGGCGACGCTCGCGGCGATCGGCTGGTCAGCCGACCTCGAGGAGCTGAGCGTCCAGGGCACGGAGGAGGAGACCTCCGAGGGAGACGGTGAGCGGAACTTCCGCGTCGCCGAGGGGTACAGCCGCGTGGTCGAAGGGCTAGCCAGTCGCGGTCTCGACCTGCGCCTCAGCCACCCGGTCGAGCGGATCCGCTGGAACGAGCGAGGGGTGACGGTCGTTGCCGCTGGCCGAACGTTCGATGCTGCGTACGCGATCGTGACCCTTCCGCTCGGGGTGCTGCAGGCAGGCACCGTCGAGTTCGATCCCCCGTTACCGCCGTCCCTCCAGGAGGCGATCGACGGGCTGCGGCCGGGGCGGGCGTTTCGCGTTGCCTTCTGTTTCCGCACCGAAATCTGGCCCGAGGAGGTGGGTTGCATCTTCACCGCCGAGCCGCGGGGGGTCTGGGAGCGCCCTGGGCTGGGTTACGGTTCGCGGCGACCGGTGTTCACCGCCCTCGTCGGCGGTCGCGACGCCGGACGGCTCTCGGCGCTCGGCCCGGACGGCGCGGTCCGGGAGATCCTCGCCCGCCTCTCGAAGGTGGTGGGCCGCGAGCTCGGCGGCGAGGTCACCGAGACGCGCGTGATCGACTGGACGCGCGACCCCTTCTCGCTCGGCGCCTATTCGTTTACTCCGGTTGGGGCAGCCGGGCTTCGGGCCAGGCTGAGCGAGCCGGTCTGCAACGTCCTCTTCTTCGCTGGCGAAGCGACCAGCGTGACGCAGCCGGGGACGGTTCACGGTGCGCTGGCGAGCGGATACCGCGCGGCCGACGCCGTGCTGCGGCATCTCCAGGCGGTCAGCTCGCCAGTCACCTGACTCGCTGCAGGCCAAGCCAGGCCGGAAGATCGGCCAGCGAGCCCAGGATCGCGTCGGGCTGGCTTGTGTCGGGCTCTCGTGTGCGATACCTGCCAGTACGAACCAAGATGCCAGCCATTCCGAGCCGCTGGGCCGGCAACACATCCTGGTCGAGGGTGTCCCCCACCATCGCTACCCGCTCGCTGGGCACACCGAGCACGCGGAGGCCTGCCTGGAAGAACTCCGCCGCCGGTTTTCCGACGACGTGAGCCTGCCGGCCAGTGGCGACTTCAAGGCCGGCGATATAGGCACCGGAGTCGAGGTACAGCCCGTCCTGGCGCTCCCAGGTGAGGTTCTTGTGCATGGCGACGAAGGCCGCCCCACTGAGCAGCAGCCGGAAGGCACGGTTGATCCGCTCGTAGGTGAAGCAGTCGCCCGCGCCGCCGATCACGACGACTCGGGCATCGTACCCCTCGGTGAGCCGGATGCCAGCGAACTCTTCGCTCAAATCGCCCTCTACGAGCAGGTAACAGCTCTCGCCGGGATACTGCTGGCGGAGGTAGTCGGCGGTGGCCGTCGCGGCAGTCACGATCCGCTGATCGCTGACGGGAAAACCGAGCCGCCGGAGCAACGCCCCGAGCTGCCGGCGAGTCCGGCTTGTAGTGTTGGTCAGAAGGACGAACGGGAGCCCAGCTTCAGCGAGCGTCTGCAGGGCCTCGACAGCGCCAGGAATGGGCTGGCCGTCGATATGGAGCACGCCCTCGACGTCGATCAGCAAGCCGTCGATGGCTGGTCGTCCCATACCGCACCCCCCGGCTGAGCGCCATGCACGAGGTCGAATCGGCCTTCGAGGACACTTCTCCTGCGCGTATCCATTCTATCCTGCTCCTGGCTTCAGAGAAGGTTCATCCAGGTCAACGCTCGCGGTGGCATCGTGGTGCAGAATCGTCGACGGAGCGCCCGTACGCCAGCCAGGCGAGGAGGCCAAGCGATGGAGTCGAGTCATAAGAGCACGAGCAGACCAGTTCGCGTCCTGTTCCTCTGCACCCACAACGCGGCACGCTCGCAGATGGCGGAGGCGCTGCTGCGCTGGCTGGCCGGCGAGCGCGTCGAGGTCTACTCGGCCGGCACCGAGCCGTCGCGGGTGCACCCGCTCGCGGTGCGGGCGATGGCCGAGCTCGGGATCGACATCAGCCGAGCAGAGTCGAAGTCCCTCCAGCGCTTCCTCGGGCAATCGTTCGACTGGGTCATCACTGTCTGTGACCAGGCAGCCGAAGCGTGCCCGGTCTTCCCGGGCGCGGGCCGACGACTGCACTGGTCGCTGCCCGACCCTTCCGCGGCGAGCGGGGACGAGACGGAGCGTCTTCGCCAGTTCCGCACCGTGCGCGATCGACTCCTGGAGCACCTTCGCCACTGGCTCGCGGTGGAGTTTCCGCCCGGCTGATCGATTACAATACTCGCAGTTAGAGGATCGTCGCGCCAGCCGGATCTCGGGAGGTGCTGCGCAGGCTGTACCGTGCTCAACCTCCGGTTCGCACTGCTGACCTCGAAGCTGACGAGGAGCACGCCGCGCCGGTCGAGCGCTGGCCCGCTGCAGGCGAACGGGGGTGACCGGCGAATCCTGTGCCGCTGAGACCGAGAGCGGGACGGGAGACAGGAGGACGACGATGGCGACAGGCACCCAGTCTGGAGC
Source organism: Thermomicrobiaceae bacterium (assembly GCA_014874455.1). Classification (GTDB taxonomy): domain Bacteria; phylum Chloroflexota; class Chloroflexia; order Thermomicrobiales; family Thermomicrobiaceae; genus Thermalbibacter. The sequence continues at coordinate 16,383 of JADBJL010000098.1, read as the reverse complement.
GAGTATCTGGACAACTCGCTGGACGACGCTTACCCTGGTGCTGTTCCCGGTCGGCATCGCGATCAACTTCGTCGGAAAGTACGTGGCTCAGGCGCTGAAGCTCCCGCTGTGGCTCGACTCGATCGGCACGGTGCTGGCCGCCTTTATCGCTGGGCCCTTGGTCGGGGCACTGACCGGCGCGATCAACAACATCATCTACGGGCTGACCGTCGACCCGGTCTCGTTCTGGTACTTCATCACGTCCGTCGGGATCGGGCTCGTCGCAGGTGTCATGGCCCGGCTCGGGTTCATCCGCTCGACTGCGCGGGCGATCATCGCCGGAGTGGTCGTCGCCCTGGTGGCGACCGTGGTCTCGTTCCCGATCAACATCTATCTCTGGGGTGGCCAGACCGGGAACGTGTGGGGCGACGCTCTCTTCACGGCTCTGACCTTGCGGGGCGTGCCGCTCTGGCTGGCGTCCTTCCTCGACGAGCTGGTCGTCGATCTGCTCGACAAGGTGCTGACCGTCCTGATCGCGTTCGGGCTGTTCAAGGCGCTCCCGCGCCGGCTCCTTAGCCAGTTCGAGCTCGGCGAGGGTGAGCTCCGGCGTACCGCCTGAGTCGCCGCGGATCGATGCGCCCCGTCGGCCTGTACGTCGAGCGGCGGAGCCCGCTCCATGCCCTCGACCCGATCAGCAAACTGGTCTACGCCGTCTGCCTCGCGCTGGTACCGTTCGTTGCGGGCGACCTGCGCGTTGCCTTCGTCGTCATCGTCGGCAACGTCGTTCTGCTGGCCATCGGGCGAGTCCTTCGCGAGGGCCTGATTGCGCTCGCTGGGGTGGGTTTTTTCCTGGTAACGCTCTTCGTCGTCCAAGGCATGGTCTACCCCGGGAACGTGACGCCGCTCGTACGCATCGGCCCGCTCGTGCTGTATTTGGAGGGGCTGGCCTACGCGCTCTGGCTGACGGCGCGCTTCGTTAACCTGACATTGTCTGCGTTCGTCCTCCTGTTCACGACCCGACCAGCCGATCTGGTGGAAGAGCTGGTGCAGGCCGGCCTGCCGCCGCGGGTCGGCTACGTGCTGCTCTCGGTGCTCCAGATCATCCCTTCCATGGCTGCCCGGATCTCGGTGATTCAGGATGCCCAGCGCTCCCGTGGCATGGAGACGGAGGGGCCGGTGTGGGTGCGCGTGCGTGCCTTGCTACCGGTGCTCGGGCCACTGGTCATCTCCTCGCTGGTCGCTATGCAGGAGCGGGCACTGGCGCTCGAAGTCCGCGGATTCGGTGCACCCGGGCCGCGCACCTCCTACCGGCTGCCGTGGCGACACCGGTTGGCCTGGCCAGCGCGGCTTGCAGCCGTCTCCGCTTTGCTCCTGGCGCTGATCTGGAGGCTCGCCCGGTGACCGGCATCATCGATGTCCAGGGCTTGACCTACCGCTATCCCACCGGGCGGACAAACGCGCTCGACGATGTCTCGTTCACGGTCGAGACCGGCCAGTTCTTCGGCATCGTGGGGCCAAACCTGGCCGGCAAGTCGACTCTCTGCTATGCGCTGCTCGGGCTCGTGCCGCAGTTCTTCCGGGGCCGGTACGAGGGGCGCGTCGTCGTGGCCGGGATGGACGCCGGGCACACCCCCGTGCACGAGCTGGCGAGGCGCGTCGGCATTGTCCTGCAGAACCCGTTCACCCAGCTCTCGGGCGCACGGCTCACGGTCGAGGAGGAGGTCGCCTTCGGCCTGGAGAACTTCGGCGTGCCCCGAGATGAGATGCGGCATTGGGTCGAATGGGCGATGGAGCAGGTCGGCATCACCCACTTGCGGGAGAAGAACCCGTTCCTCCTCTCCGGCGGAGAACTCCAGCGCCTCGCCATCGCCTGCATGCTCGCCCAGCGCCCGGACGTGCTCGTCCTCGACGAGCCGACCTCGCAACTCGACCCCCGCGGCACCATCGAGGTCTTCGACTGCATCGCCCGCCTTCGAGCAAGGGGCCTGACCGTCGTAATGGTCGAGCACAAGCTGGAGCGGCTGCTGGAGCACGCCGATCGGCTCCTGCTGCTCGCGGCAGGCCGAGTCCAGGCCTGTCGTACGCCGAGCGAGGTTCTGGAGTCGGGGCTGTTCCAAGCCTGCGGTCTCGCGCTTCCTGCACACGTTCAGATCGCGGCTCACTTCGCGGCCCGGACGGCGAGCGGCGCTCTCCCCCTGACGGTTGAGCACGTCGCGGCCGCGCTGCGCGCGGCACAACCTCTCGTCGAGGCGAGCGGCACGCTCCTGGCGCACGCGATGGAGCCCCCCGCGCGACGGGACGAACAGCTCCCACCTCCTGCCGTCGCGCCGGCCATCGCGCTGCAGGACGTCCAGTTCGCCTACCCCGATGGCACGCGTGTGTTCGAGGGGCTGAGCCTGGCGCTGGGCGACACCGGGCGAGGAGTTCGGGCCGCGGGCACCCGACACGTCGCGGCAGGCCCGGGGCCGATCGCGCTCATCGGCGAGAACGGGGCGGGCAAGACGACACTGGTCAAGCTGGTCGCCGGGTTGCTCCGACCCCAGGCCGGAGAGATCCTGATCGACGGGCAGACCATTCGCCGACGCACGGCGGCGCAGATCGCCCGGACGGTCGGGCTGGTGTTCCAGAACCCCGACGACCAGCTCTTCAAGAGCCGGGCGCTCGACGAGGCGATGTTCGGCGCGCTCAACCTCGGCCTGCCACCGCGCGAGGCCGAGCAGCGGGCGCGCGCGGCGCTGGAGCGTGTCGGTCTGGCCGAGCTGGCCGAGGAGAACCCCTATGACCTCAGCCTGGGGCAGCGCAAGATGCTGGCGCTGGCGTCCGTGCTGGCCATGCAGACCCCGATCCTGATTCTCGACGAGCCGACGATCGCTCAGGATCACCCGGGAGTCGAGCGGATCGGCCGGTTGGTTCGGGAGCTTCAGGCCGAGGGCCGGCTCGTCATCGTGATCACCCACGACATGGAGTTCGTGGCTAGCTACTGCCCCCAGGTCGTCGTGCTGGCGCGGGGTGAGGTCTTAGCCGCCGGCTCGACGCGCGCGGTCTTCGCCCGGACGGAGCTGCTCCACGAGGCCGGGCTCGAGCCGCCGGCGACGCTCCGGCTGGCGCGCGCCCTCGGGCTCGCTGCTACCCCCCTGACGCCCGGAGAGTTCATCCAGGCCTGGCAACGCTGGCGACCGGGTAGCCTCGATGCCCGGTGCCCGGTCGACCGGCCCTGAACAGCAGCTCTCCGCACAGATTGAGCGGCAAGGTTGCCTGCCGCTGACCCAGCCAGACGGCTTCTCGCCCGGTGAGAAACCGCGGAGGCGGCGACTGTTCCCTCGGGGAGCGCTGCGCACGGGCAGCAGGCGCAGAGCGAGGTCGAAGGTGCTGACGCGTCGGCGAGCCTACGATATGCTGACCTCTCGAGGTCGAGCCATCGTCCGACGACATCATTGCGGAAGGGGGCGGCGTGCGCATCATCGACGTGAAGACCCACGTGATGGGGACGGCCTGGCGCAACCTCACCTTTGTCCAGGTATTCACCGATGAGGGCATCACCGGCGTCGGCGAGGTGCGGATGCTCAACCACACCGACGCGCTGCTCGGCTACTACCAGGAGGCGGTGCCGAACCACGTGCTCGGCAGCGATCCCTTCAACGTCGAGGATCTCGTCCGGCGCATGATGCGCAACGACTATGCGCGGCCCGACTACATGATGATGGCCGGGATCAGCGCCATCGAGATCGCCTGCTGGGACATCATGGGCAAGGCGCTGAACCTACCGGTCTACCGGCTGCTCGGCGGGGCGGTGCGCGACAAGATCAAGGCCTACGCCAACGGCTGGTACACGGTGGAGCGGACGCCGGCCGAGTTCCACGCCGCGGCCAAACGCGTGGTAGAGAAGGGCTACCGGGCGCTCAAGCTCGATCCGTTCGGTCATGGCTTCTACGAGCTGGATCGAGCTGAGAAGATCCGCTCGGTCGAGCTGGTGGAGGCGGTACGCGATGCCGTGGGGCCGGACGTCGAGATCCTGATCGAGATGCACGGCCGCTTCAACCCGGCGACCGCCATCGAGATGGCGCGCCTGCTGGAGCCCTACCAGCCTGGCTGGATCGAAGAGCCGGTGCCACCGGAGAACCTGGCGGCGCTGAAGAAAGTTACCGAGAAGGTCGACATCCCGGTGGCAACCGGCGAGCGCATCCACACGCGCTACGATTTCCGCGAACTGTTCGAGCTCCAGGCGGCCGATATCATCCAGCCGGACATCACCTATTGCGGCGGGCTGCTGGAGACCAAGAAGGTGGCCGCCTGGGCTGACGCCTACTATGTCCTGATCGCACCGCACAATGTCTGCGGCCCGGTCGCGACGGCGGCAGCCCTGCACCTCGCTGCCTGTACGACCAACTTCAAGATCCAGGAACACTTCAATGACTTCGTCGAGGACTACGTGAAGGCCGCGGCTCCCGGCAACCCCGAGGTGGTGGACGGCTACTTCGCTCTGCCGAAAGGGCCGGGGCTGGGCGTGGAGCTGGATCTGGACGTGGTCCAGGCGCACCCGCGGCGCCTGATCTTCTTCAATCTCTTCGCCGAGGAATGGCACCGTCGCCAGGCGGCGGTCGACGGGGCATAGCGGTAGGAGCGAGCCTCAGGGGGAACAGGTCATGTCGCGAAGCGAACGAGCGCTTCGTGGCAGGGCTGGCCGAGCCTCGAGGAGTCGGCCCGGCTTGCCGATATTCTTTGTAACGCCCCGGCCGGTGTATGCTTATATACTGTAGTACTCTCGCTCGTGCGGCGACCGGAGTTCGTGCGCAGGCAGCGTACGCGGTTTCAACCGGGATGGGCGCACATGACGTCGGGGTATCCGCGATCAGTTCGAGCGAGATTAGCGCAGATGGACATGGTGCATCGTAGCCGTCCCGGTGTGAACGGAGGGCGGAAGACTGGACTGATGTTGATCGGTGGATTAGCAGCGTTGATTACCTCATTGTGGCGACGAGGGGTTCCGGTGATCGGCTGGGCGGATTTGGAAACAGGTGTCGCGCTCCTCGTCGAGGGCGGCGCTCTGGCGCTCGTGCCCCGCGCCCGCCTGGGTGAGCGGGCCGACCTCGTGGCCGAGGAGTTGATGTTCTGCCTTCCACGGCGCTCGGTGTTCGAAGCGCCTGTCGATCCCGAACACGTACCCCGGTTCACCGAGCGCGAGCTCGCGTGGCTGCAGTTCGTGCGCTGGCTGCGCCAGCGGCGAGCGGGGTCTCGCACCGAAGATGCCGACCGGCAGCCGCTCGGGGCTGGAACGGGCACTTGACCCACGACACGGCGACGCGGACGTCGTTCACGCCACGCTACCCCCGCGCTGTTCTCCTAGCGCCGCGCGACGAACCCGCGGTCGATACCGTTCAAGTTCGGACGGGCGAACCGGATTACCCCTGAGCATCCGGAACGCTCGAGGCCCGGGGACTGCCGGGCTTCCGCGAAGGCGCGGCTCGTCGTTCCGACCATCCTCTCCAGGCTCCGGATTGCCACGACTGCCCCTGTCCGTTCGAGCAGGTCTGGCGTGGCACATCGAGTACGCTTAAGAATGGTGCAGGCCGGAGGCTCGATATCGCGCCGCTGGAGTCGAGATGCGGGATCGACAGATGCTCGGTGACCACAACAACCATCTCCACGAGCCGGCAATGCCAGGTAAGCAGCGGTCGCTCGTGCTGGCCCTCGCGATCACCCTGGTCTTCCTGGTCGTCGAGGCTGCTGGCGGACTGCTCACCAACTCGCTGGCGCTCCTGGCCGATGCTGGCCACATGGCCAGCGATGCGGCGGCGCTCGCCTTGGCGTTGTTCGCCGCCTGGCTCGCCCGCCAGCCGGCGACGCCGGGACGCTCGTTCGGCTTTCTCCGCGCCGAGGTGCTGGCGGCTCTGGCTAACGCGGCGACCCTGATCGTGATCTCCTTCTTCATCTTCTGGGAGGCGATCCGGCGGCTCATCTCGCCCCCGGCTATCGACACGCTTCCGATGCTCGTCATCGCCGTCCTCGGCCTCGCGGCCAATGCCGGCTCGGCCTGGGTCTTGACGCGCGGTGGCATGCATGCCCACGACCTGAACGTCCGTGGCGCCTTCCTGCACGTCATCGGCGACCTGCTCGGATCGGTCGGAACCATCTTTGCGGCCATCACCATGCTCGCCACCGGCTGGTACCTGGCTGACCCGATCCTCTCGATCGGGATCGGCCTCTTGATCTTGCGCAGCGCCTGGCGGCTGCTCTGGGACTCTGTCGATGTGCTGCTGGAAGCGACGCCAGCGCACATCGACGCCGATGAGGTGCGTCGCGCCATGCAGCGGGTGGAGGGAGTCGAGGGCGTCCACGACCTGCATATCTGGACTGTTACCTCGGGCCTCGTCGCCTTGAGCGGGCACGTCGAGGTCACTGGCCAGCGCGACTGGCACGAGATGCTGGTCGAGCTGGCCACACTGCTGCGCGAGCGCTTCGGCATCTCCCACGTCACGCTTCAGCCGGAGCAGCACCGTCGCCTGCCCGAGCCGTTCCGGGGTTGCTCGCTCGACTCACCCGAGGGCCAGAGTGCCTGCCTCGTCCCCATACCGAGCGAACTGAACCGCAAGTGGTCTCCCGGTCAGCGCCGGCTCACTCAGAGCTGAATCCAGGTGCATACCATACCCCCGTGCGAATGGTGCAGAGATCCGGTAGAATGCCGCGCCAGCAGGCGGTCTAACCGGTCAGGCAGAGTCGATCGAGACGCAGGGGAGGTCGACGGTGGCGAAGGATCACAGAGAGACCAAGTTCATCCTCGGCGAGACCGATATCCCGACGCACTGGTACAACCTGGCGGCGGATCTCCCGACGCTGCCGCCACCCCCGATCCATCCCGGCACCGGCCAGCCGGTCGGCCCCGACGATCTGGCGCCGCTGTTCCCGATGGAGCTGATCCTGCAGGAGGTGAGCCGGGATCGCTGGATCGAGATCCCCGAGCCGGTGCGCGATGTCTACCGGCTGTGGCGGCCGACCCCGCTTTACCGCGCACACCGATTGGAGCGGGCGCTGGGGACGCCAGCCCGTATCTTCTACAAGTACGAGGGCGTCAGCCCGGCGGGTAGCCACAAGCCGAACACGGCGGTGGCGCAGGCGTACTACAACAAGCAGGCCGGCGTGCAGCGCCTCACCACCGAGACCGGCGCCGGCCAGTGGGGCAGTGCACTGGCGATGGCCTGCTCCTTCTTCGAGCTCGAGCTGAAGGTCTACATGGTGCGCGCCAGCTACGAGCAGAAGCCCTACCGGCGCATCCTGATGGAGACCTGGGGCGCCCGCTGCGTGCCCAGCCCCAGCCCCGATACCGAAGCGGGCCGGCGCGTACTGGCGGAGCACCCCGATTCGCCTGGCAGCCTCGGCATCGCCATCAGCGAGGCGGTGGAAGACGCTGCCACCCGTGAGGACACCAAGTACTCGCTCGGCAGCGTGCTCAACCACGTGCTGCTCCACCAGACGGTGATCGGCCAGGAGGCGCAGAAGCAGTTCGAGCTGGCCAATACCTACCCCGACGTGATCTTCGGCTGCGTCGGCGGCGGCTCCAACTTCGCCGGACTGGTCTTCCCCTTCGTCCGCGAGAAGCTCCAGGGGCGAGACATCCGCATCGTCGCGGTCGAGCCGACCGCGTGCCCTTCGCTGACCCGTGGGGTCTACACGTTCGACTTCGGCGACACCGGGCGGATGACGCCGCTGCTCAAGATGCACACGCTGGGGCATACCTTCATCCCGGCGGCGATCCATGCCGGCGGGCTGCGCTACCACGGGATGGCGCCGCTGGTGAGCCTGCTCTACGAGCAGGGGATCATCGAGGCCGTGGCGTTGCCGCAGAACGCGGTGTTCGAGGGCGCAGTGCTCTTCGCCCGCGCCGAGGGCATCGTCCCGGCACCGGAGTCGGCGCACGCGGTGCGAGCGGCGATCGACGAGGCGCGCCGTTGCGCCGAGACCGGCGAGGAGAAGACGATCCTGATCGGGCTCAGCGGGCACGGCCACTTCGACCTCGCCGCCTACGAGGCCTATCTGGCCGGCCGGCTCGAGGACTACGAGCACCCGGAGGAGGAGATCCAGAAAGCGCTCGCAGCCCTGCCGCCGCTCGGAGCATAATGCCTTGCGCCTGATGGCGATGCAGCCCGGGAGGTAACTCCCGGATCAGGACGCGATCGAGAGCCCGGCCCCGTGCAACAGATCGGCACGGGGCCTCCTCGTCGCTCTTCGCTTTTCCAGCACACTAGAATAAGCACGAAGAGCCGAGCAGCGGACGCGAAGCTTCAGGAGGCGCGCGATGGCCACCTCGATGCGCGAGCGACGTGCCTGGCGGGTGAACCGCCTGTGGCAGGCTGGGTCGTTGGCTGCTGTCATCGCGGCGGTGGTCAACGTTGCCGTCTACGTGGCTGCCAGAGCGCTCGGCACGCCGTTCGTCGTCCAGCCACCGAACCGAGACCCGTCGGAGATCTCGGCCGGTGGAGTGATTGTCTTCTCACTTGTACCCCTCATGATTGCGACCGGCATCTATGGGCTCCTCCGCCGATTCACCCGGAGGCCTCTGCGCGTCTTCCTGCTGCTGGCCGTGATCGTCTTTCTGCTCCTGCTGATTCCCCCGCTGGTCACAGCTCAGGATGCCGCGACTGCAGCCGCGCTGATCCTGATGCACGTGGTGGCCACGGTTGCGATCCTTGTGCCGCTGGCCCTGCTCGAGCGCAGCACGTTCCCCGGCACGCACGTGCCCCGTCGGCACGCGAAGATGAGGCTATGAGAGAGGAGATAAGGCAGTGAGAGACAAGCCGGTGAGAATCGCTCTCACCGTTCTGGGGTCTGTGGTGCTCGCGGTCATCCTCACCGGCAGCGCCCTCTTCGCACTCCGGTCGCGCGGCCATGAGCGGAGCGAGCGCCGGGAGCTCATTCTGGCCACGACCACCAGCGTGCAGGACAGCGGGCTCCTGGACGTGCTGGTGCCGCTGTTCGAGGAGCGGACGGGCTACCGGGTGAAGCCGATCGCTGTCGGAACCGGCGCGGCGCTGGCGATGGCCGCGCGCGGCGAAGCCGATGTGGTACTGGTTCATGCGCCCGAGGCGGAGCGCGAGTTCATGGCGCAGGGCTATGGATCGGAGCGCCTGCTGGTGATGCACAACGACTTCGTCATTCTCGGCCCGCCGGATGACCCGGCCGGGATCCGCGGCCTGCGCTCGGCCGTGGACGCCTTGCGGAAGATCGCGGCCGCGCAGGCGACCTGGATCAGCCGCGACGACGGCTCGGGCACCGACCAGCTCGAGAAGCGGCTCTGGCGGGAAGCCGGGCTGAGCCCCAAGGGGGCACCCTGGTACATCACCTCCGGCCAGGGCATGGGCGCTACGCTGACCCTCACCGACCAGAAGCGGGCCTACACCCTCTCGGATCGGGGCACGTTCCTGGCGTACCGGGGGCGCGTCGATCTGGACGTTCTGGTCGAGGGCGATCCCATGCTGCTGAACCTCTACCATGTGATCACGATCAACCCGGCGCGGTTCCCCGAGGGGCAGATCAACGTCGAGGGCGGTCGAGCCTTCGCCCAGTTCCTGGTCTCCCCGGAGGCCCAGCAGGCGATCGCCGAGTTCGGCCGCGAGCAGTTCGGCCAGCCGCTCTTCGTCCCCGACGCCGGTAAGGCCGAAGAGCAGCTCGGCCGGTAGCGCGCTATGGATCTGCTGTGGGATGGGCTGATCGAAGCGGTTCGCCTGATCCTCCGCGCCGATCCTGAGCTGCGGCAACTCGTCCTGCGCTCGCTCATGGTGTCGCTGACTGCGACCGCGCTGGCGGCTATGGTGGGTGTGCCGGTGGGGGTCGCGCTGGCCATCGGCCAGTTCCCCGGTCGCGCGTTGATCCAGGTGCTCGTGAGCACAGGGATGGGATTGCCGCCGGTGCTGGTCGGGCTGGTGGTCACGCTGTTCCTGTGGCGCACCGGCCCCTTCGGAGCGCTGGGATTACTGTATACCCCATCTGCCATGGCGCTGGCCCAGTTCCTGGTGGCCGCGCCGATCGCCGCTGGCTTCACGCGGGCAGCGCTCGGCCTGCTGGAGCCCGACCTCCTGGCCGCCCTGCGGGTGGATGGCGCCGGGCGGCTGGCACTCGGCTGGGAGCTGGTGCGCGCCGCGCTCCCGCAGGTACTGCTCGCCGTCGCCGCCGCCTTCGGACGGGCCATTTCGGAGGTCGGCGCCTCGCTGATGGTGGGCGGCAACATCGCCGGGCAGACGCGGATCCTGACCACGGCCATCGTGCTGGAGACTGGCCGCGGCAATTTCGCGCTGGCGATCGCGCTGGGGATCGTGCTGCTGGCCCTGGCATTCCTGGTCAACCTCGCCCTCGGCTGGAGCGCTCGCCTGCCAGCGCCGGCCGGCGTCTAGCTGAGAACCTCGCCCGCCAAAAGCTTTGGTGGTCGCGAACAGGTGCCTCTCCTCACCCACCCCTAGGGGTAGGCGATCAAACCACCCTTGAGAAGAGGACATAACTACCCGGGAGGGCGTGGATGTCGCTGGCCGGTTGCGCTGTCATATGGCTCGGAGATCGAAGACACGGTCGTGACCGGCAGAAGCCGGATCGTTTTCATCGAGGAGGGTCCTATGCGAGAGCCGATGCGTCCGAATCCACCGTACGACCGCCGCCGGAAAGTGAGCCGTCGACGCTTCCTCGGCGTGCTGGGCGCCGCCGCGAGCCTGCCCGCGGCGAGCGCGCTGCTGGGGAGCTGCAACGTACTCCAGCGCAAGGAGACCCCCAAGCTCGGGGCGAGTGCCGAGGAGATAATCAAGCAGCGCCAGCTCACCCCGGAGGACGTGACGGCCGCCCTCATGACCTACATGCCGAGTGGGAAGTACGACCAGTACCTGATGTTCTCCTCGACTGGCCACGGCGGGCAGGTACTCGTCCACGGGCTCCCGTCGATGCGGCTGTTGAAGGTGATCGCGGTCTTTACCCCGGAGCCGTGGCAGGGGTATGGCTATGGCGGCTCGCCGAACCGCGTGCTGGAGGGCGGCTCCTTCCGCGGGCGGCCGCTCACCTGGGCCGATACGCACCATCCGGCGCTGAGCGAGACGAACGGCGAGTACGACGGCCAGTTCCTCTTCATCAACGACAAGGCCAACGGCCGCGTCGCGGTCATCGACCTGCGCGACTTCGAGACCAAGCAGATCGTCAAGAACCCGCTGCTCGTCAACGAGCACGGCGGCTGCTTCGTCACCCCCAATACCGAGTACGTGCTCGAAGCTGACCAGTACCCGGTGCCGCTCGGTGGGGAGTACGCACCGCTCAGCCAGTACAAGGAGAAGTACCGCGGCGTGCTCACCTTCTGGAAGTTCGACCGCCAGAAGGGCCGGATCGTCCCCGAGGAGTCGTTCGCGATCGAGACCCCGCCCTACTGGCACGACCTGGCCGACGCCGGCAAGGGCCCGTCCGAAGGGTGGGCCTTCTGGAACTCGATCAACACCGAGCTGGCGGTGCCGGGCATCCTCGAGGGCCGGCCAGCGATGGAGATGGCGACCACCCAGCGCGACATGGACTACCTGCATGTCGTGAACTGGCGCAAGGCGGAGCAGGTCGTCGCGGCCGGTAAATACGAGGAAGTCCAGGGCTTCAAGTTGATCCGCATCGAGACAGCGGTCGAGGAAGGGCTCCTCTACCTGATCCCCGAGCCGAAGAGCCCTCATGGGGTCGATGTCACCCCGCGGGGCGACTACATCGTGGTCGCCGGCAAGCTCGATCCGCACGTGACGGTCTACAGCTTCGAAAAGATCCAGCAAGCGATCGCCGCCGGCCAGTTCGACCACGACGAGTACGGCATCCCGATCCTGCCGTTCGAGCAGTGCCTGGAGGCCCAGGTCGAACTCGGGCTCGGGCCGTTGCACACCCAGTTCGACGACCAGGGCTACGCCTATACCAGCCTCTTCCTCGACAGCGCGGTGGCCCGCTGGGCGCTGGGCAAGCCGTACCGAGAGGACGGCTGGAAGCTGGTCGAGAAGCTGCCGGTGCACTACAACATCGGCCACCTGGCAGCCGTCGAGGGCGATACCGCGAAGCCGGCAGGCACGTTCCTGGTGGCCCACAACAAGTGGTCGGTCGACCGCTTCTCGCTGCTCGGGCCGCTGCTCCCGCAGAACGCCCAGCTCGTCGACATCGGCCCAGACCGGCCGATGCGGCTGCTCTACGACTCACCGATCGGGATCGGCGAGCCGCACTATGCGCAGATCATCAAGGCCGAACGGATCAAGGCCTGGGACGTCTACCCGGAGGTCGGCTGGAATCCGGAGACCCAGAGCGTCGACCCGAACGCCGTGCTGAAAGTAGGCGAGGAGCGGATCGAGCGCCGGGGCAAGACGGTCGAGATCTGGGGCGTGCTCCTGCGGAGCCAGATCCGGCCCGACGTCGTGGAGGTCGAGGAAGGCGACGAGGTGATCTGGCACCTGACGAACATCGAGCGCGCCAAGGACGCGACGCACGGCTTCGCGCTGGGCGGCTACAACATCAACCTCAGCCTGGAGCCAGGGGAGACGCAGACGCTCACGTTCGTCGCCGACATGCCAGGGACGTTCCCGTTCTACTGCACCGAGTTCTGCTCGGCGCTGCACCTGGAGATGATGGGCTACTTCCTGGTCAAGCCGAAGCGGTAACGGCAAACGGGGCGGGCAGAGTCGCCCGCCCCGTTCAGAGATCGAGAGGATCCTCGTCATGGAGCGGATCGTTACGACTTCACCGGTCGTCACCGAACGACCAGCGGGGGCTCGACCCGTGATACGCGTCGCGCTGAGCCGGCTGAACGACCGGATCTTGTTCGCGCTGGCGGCAGTCGCGCTGCTCGTCTCGCTGGCGCTGCCGTACTGGGAGATGACGCTCCTCGCGCCGCAGTACCCTGGCGGCCTTAAGGTCGCGATCTATCTCGGCCCGCGGGGATTGGCCGGCGACGTGGCGGAAGTCAACGGCCTCAACCATTACATCGGGATGATGAAGCTGGAGGAGGCAGCGACCTTCGAGCGGGCGATCGCGCCGTTCGGCATCGTTGCGCTGGCGGCAGTAGCGGCGCTCGCGGCAGCGGTGCGACGGCGCTGGACAGCGCTGCTCTCGGTGCTCGTCGTCGTCTTCCCGCTGATCTTCCTGGCCGACCTGGCGTACTGGCTCTGGTACTTCGGACATCATCTCGACCCGACGGCGGCGCTCAGCAGTGCGATCAAGCCCTTCACCCCACCGGTGCTGGGGACAGGACGGGTCGGCCAGTTCTCGGTGATCGCACGCTTCGGCCCCGGGCTCTACCTGGCATTCGCGGCCGCGTTGGCGAGCGCGCTCGCGATCGCGCGGCGCTGGCAGCCCTCGCAACGCCGCGTCGAAGTGGGGTGACGGTCATGAGCGGGGTCGCCCGGCTAGCCGCCCTGGCCTTGACCGCCATCACCTTGCTGCTCCCTACTGGTGCGGCGGACACCCGGGCTCAGACGACGCTCACTGTCTGTCCCGGGTGCCCGCTCGAGGATCTCCACGCCGCCGTTCGCCAGGCGCCGGCCGGCGCGACGCTCGACGTACGCGGAGGTACCTATCCTGGCCCGCTCGTCATCGATCGCCCGCTCACACTCATCGGCCGCGACTGGCCGGTCATCGACGGTGGTGGCCAGGGTACCGTGGTCACCATCTCCGCGCCGGACGTGCGGCTCGAAGGCTTCGTCGTCCGTGGCAGCGGATCGAGTCACGACCGCGAGGACAGCGGCATCCGCGTCCGCGCGGCGCGCGCGGCCATCGTCGGCAACCAGGTACTCGACGCGCTCTTCGGCGTCTACCTCGAGAACGCGCCCGACAGCCGGGTCGAGCGCAACCTGATCGTGGGCAAGGAACTCCCTGAGCCGGCACGCGGCGACGGCCTGAAGATCTGGTACAGCCCCAGAGCGCAGGTGCTCGACAACGAGCTGCACGACATCCGCGATGCCCTGGTCTGGTATTCCGACGACACGGTGGTGCAGGGAAACCATATTACCCGAGCGCGCTACGGGCTTCACTTCATGTACAGCCAGCGCAGCCTGGTCGAGCGGAACGTCATCGAGGACAACTCGGTCGGGATCTACCTGATGTACGGCGCGCAGCAGACTGTCCGCTTCAACGTGCTCCAGGCGAACCGTGGGCCGTCAGGCTATGGCCTGGCGATCAAGGAGACTGACGGCGTCGTTGCCGAACAGAACCTGATCCACCGCAACCGCGTCGGCATCTACATCGACAACTCGCCGCTCTCCCCCGAGATCGAAAACCGGATCGTCGGCAACTGGATCAGTTATAACGATACCGGCCTGCTGCTCACCCCGGCCACGCGCCGCAACCGGATTGCTGGCAACACGATCCTGGAAAACCTCGAAACGGTAGCCGTCTCCGGCGGGGGTCGTCTGGTCGATCTGGAGTGGACAGAAGACGGCCGCGGCAACTTCTGGAGCGACTATGCGGGATACGACGCCGACGCCGACGGCGTCGGCGATATCCCCTACCGGGACGAGCCGCTGTTCGAGTCGATGACCGACCGGTACCCGATCCTCCAGTTCTTCCGCTTCAGCCTGGCCGCGACTGCCATCGACCTGGCCGCCCGCGCCGTGCCGCTGTTCCGGCCCGAGCCCCGGGTCACCGATCCAGCACCGCTGGTCGCCCCTGGGGCATGGCCCGCCGTACCGTGGTCGAGCGGCCAACCGCGCTGGCCGCACGCGCTGCTGGCCGTTGGTCTGCTCGCTCTCGGCGCCAGCGGCCTGGCGGTACCCTGGCACAAGCGTCTGTTCAGGAGGGCGGGAGTCATGGGCATCCATGCGCCCACCGTGCGTCCAGTACCCGCTGGCGAGGCAGGTTCCATCGGAGCTAACGGCGCTCGCGGCGAGCAATCTGCGCAGGGCGTCGAGCTACGCCGGCAGGCACCGTTGACTCCTGGCACTGTGGGATGCCCGGTCGTGATCCAGGTCGAGCACGTGACCAAGTACTACGGCAAGCGACTGGTGCTCGACGACCTCTCGTTCGTCGTGCACAAGGGGGAGGCAGTAGCCCTCTGGGGCCCCAACGGCGCTGGTAAGACGACCGTGCTACGCTGCTTGCTCGGCCGTACCTCCTACACCGGGGAGATCCGCATCGATGGGCTCTCGCCGCTCCGTGACGGAGCGCGGGTACGCAGCCGTATCGGCTACGTCCCCCAGCAGCTCCCGTCACTCGACCTGGAGGTCGGCGATCTGATAGAGCTGGTTGCTGCCTTGCGCGGGGAGCCAGTCCAGCGGTCATGGGAGCGCCTTGCCAGCTTCGGCCTCGGCCACACTGGCGCGATGCCGATTCGATCGCTCTCCGGGGGCATGCAACAGAAGCTCGCGCTGGCGCTGGCGCTGGTGGGTGACCCGCCGATCCTCTTCCTCGATGAGCCGACCGCGAACCTGGATGCCACGAGCCGTGAGGAGCTGCTGCGCCACCTGCAAGCGCTGCGCGACGGGGGCCGCACGATCGTCTTCACGTCGCATCGAGACGAGGACGTCTGGCGGCTAGCGAGCCGGGTGATCCGCCTCGAGTACGGGCGGCAACAAGAGCAACGCGTGCTCATGCCTTCAGCGCCTGCCGAGCGGCGCCTGGCGCTCTCGCTCGAACTGGAAGACGGTGCGGCCGTTGCCGCCAGCCACCTGCTCCAGGCCCACGGGTTCACGGTCTACCGCCACGATCGCCTGCTCCGGGTGCTGGTGGAGCCGGATCGCAAGGCCGAACCGTTCTTGCTGCTGGGACAGGTCGGCATCAGAGTTGTCGACTTCGCGCTGGAGGAGGCCGATGCGTGGTAGTACCGTCCGCTTGCTGGCAGTCAAAGAGGTGCGCGACGCGCTGCGCAACCGCTGGTTCATCGCCTACGGGGTGAGCCTGGTGGCGCTGAGCCTCGCGCTGGCCGTGTTCGTGCTGGCGGGCGCCGCATACGGGCCGGCCACCGGTTTCGGGCGCACTGCGGCCGGGATCATCAACGTGATGCTCTTGCTCGTGCCGTTGATGGGCCTCACGCTGGGCGCCTTGAGCCTGGCCGGCGAACGCGAGCGGGGATCGCTCGACTTCTGGTTGTCACAGCCGCTTGAGGCCATCGAAGTCTACCTGGGCAAGGCGCTCGGGCTCGGCTTGGCACTCGCCGCGGCCGTCGCCGCTGGCTTCGGCGCAAGCGGGCTGCTCCTGGGAATCGCGGGCTCGCACCGTAGCCCCTTCACGCTCCTGCTGCTTACCGGATTGACGATCCTGCTCGGCTGGGCGAGTCTCGCCATCGGCCTGTGCGTCTCGGCTCGGGCCGCGCGCGCCACCACCGCGGTCAGTATCGCCGTCGCTCTCTGGCTGGTGCTGGTACTGGTCAGCAGCCTGGGCGTCATGGGCACCGCCCTCGTGGTTCGGCTGTCACCGCTGTGAGATCGGAAGAGC
>JADBJL010000056.1 GCA_014874455.1 Thermomicrobiaceae bacterium | reverse complement strand
CTGCTCGCAGATCTGCGCCACCTTGCGGTAGACGATGTACAGCTCGATCAGCGGCGTACCGCCCATCGAGTTGACCATGCAGATCACCCGGTCACCGCTCCGGAACGGCAGGTCGCTCAGGATCGGCTCCATCAAGCGCTCCACAATCTCGTCGGCTGGCTTGAGCGGCTCGCGGTAACGCCCTGGCTCGCCGTGGATGCCGATCCCGATCTCCATTTCCTCCTCGCCCAGCTCGAAGGTCGGCTTGCCGACGTGCGGGACGGTGCAGGAGGTCAGCGCCATGCCCATGCAGCGGCCATTCTCGGCCACCCGCCGGCCGAGTTCGGCGAGCCGCTGGAGGTCGTAGCCCTGCTCGGCCGCCGCCCCCAGGATCTTCTCGGCCAGCACGGTCGTCCCGGTGCCACGCCGGCCCTGCGAGTAGAGGCTGCTCTCCACGGCGACGTCGTCGGCAATCAGCACGCTCTCGACCTGGAAGCCCTCGCCGCGCAGCAGGTCAGCGGCCATGTCGAAGTTCATCACGTCGCCAGCGTAGTTCTTGACGATCAGCAAGATGCCAGCGCCGCCGTGTACCGTCTTGGCGGCCTCGTACATCTGATCCGGAGTGGGCGAGGTGAAGACCGCGCCAGGACAGGCGGCGTCCAGCATCCCGTAGCCGACGAACCCGCCATGCATCGGCTCGTGGCCGCTGCCGCCGCCGGAGATGACCGCCACCTTGCCTTCGCGTGGGGCGTCGGCACGGTAGACGAAGTTGGGCTCGAAGTGCACCTTGACGAGGTCAGGGTGCGCCCTGGCCATGCCCTCGAGTGACTCGGGAACGACGTTCAAGGGGTCGTTGATGAGCTTCTTCACGGCAGTCCTCCCTACCTGTGCCACCGTGTCGGCAGGATGGAGATGGTGACCGCAACACCTGCCGCCCGGGATCCGATCCGTAGCTCTCCACAAGAGAGGGCTCGCCCTTAGCCTACCCCAGCAGCGCCTGGAAGAGCACGGCCCCGATAATCCCACCGATGATCGGGCCGACGACTGGAACCCACGAGTACTCCCAATCGGAGTGCCCCTTCCCGGGGATCGGCAGGATGGCATGTGCGATCCGCGGCCCCAGATCACGAGCCGGGTTGATGGCGTAACCGGTCGGCCCACCGAGCGAGAGGCCGATCCCCCACACCAGCGCCCCGATGAGGAACGGGGCCAGGCCAGCGGCAAGCTCGTTCGCCAGGATCGCCAGCACGCCGAAGACGAGCATAAAGGTACCGATGATCTCGGTGACCAGGTTCATCGGGTAGTTGCGGATGTTCGGGGCTGTCGAGAAGACGGCTCGCTTGAGGTCGGGGTCTTCCGTCTCGGCCCAGTGAGGCAGGTACGCCAGCCAGACCAGTACCGCGCCGATGATGGCGCCGATCATCTGCCCAATGATATAGATCGGTACCTGCGACCAGGGAAGCTTACCGATCGAAGCCAGCCCGATGGTGACCGCCGGGTTGATATGGGCACCGCTGATCCGGCCCACGGCGTACACTGCTACCGCCACGGCGATAGCCCATCCCGTGGTGATCACGATCCAGCCACCACCTTGCGCTTTCGACCGTGCAAGCAAGACCGCAGCCACGACGCCGTCGCCCAGGAGGATCAGGATCATCGTTCCGATGATCTCAGCAACCAGGTTCTCCATGGTCGTTCCCCCCTTCCCTTGACCCAGCCACGAAGATGTGACTGGGAATGCCGATCTAAACGTAAGCAAGACACGATGGGCGCACACTGGATCCTCGTCCAGGTCACCTCCTTCCCTGGGCAGCCCAAATCCCTCGCAGGCAGAACCTACCAGGGTGCGATGAATGCGCGTACCGGTTGGAATAGAGGCGTCACCTCCGGGCGGGTTCGCCTCCTCAGCTCTGGGATCTCGATCGACCCTAGTTTAGAGCCAGGCCCGAGCCGGAGTCAACTACCGGCCTGTATAGAGAATGTTTACTTGGCTAGGTTATCCAGACGTCAGCTATCGGCCGGCCCTGCCACCTCGGCCACCGCCTCGTGCGGGGCCTCCACCAGCGGCCGCAGTAGCCAGGTCAGAACCGGGGGAACGATGAGCGTCGTCGCGACGGCCATCACCACCACCACCGAGAAGAGCCGGTGCTCGACGACGCCCAGTGACAGGCCGATGCTGGCGACGATCAGCCCCACTTCGCCGCGCGGCACCATGCCAACGCCGATGATCGAGATCGAGCGGACGCTCAGGCCCAGACCGCCCAGCCCGGCGCCGACCGCCTTGGTCACGATCGCGACGGCCGTCACCAGCAGGGACAGGCCGATCGTCTCGCGCTGGAGGAAGAGACGGGGATCGACCATGGAGCCGGTGATGACGAAGAAGAACGGAACCAGGAACTCGTAGAGCGGTAGGATACGGCGCTCGAGCTCGTACTCCTCGGCGACTTCCGAGAGCATCATTCCGGCCAGGAAAGCGCCCACGATCGCGGCCAGGCCGATTGCGGCCGCCAGCACGGCAAGGCCCAGCATCAGCGCCAGGCTCACGACCACAGGCGCGCTGTCGATCCGCAGGTGGTGAACCAGGTGAAACCAGCGTCGAACCGCCCATGTCCCGGCGAGAGCCACGACCGCGGTGAAGCCTAGCGCGAGCGCGGCGATCGCCGCCACCCGGCCGACGTTCACCTCGCCGGTGCTGCCGATGCCGGAGACGATCGTGAGCATGAGCAGCCCCAGGATATCGTCGAACACCGCCGCGCCCAGGATGATCCGAGCCTCGCGCGCGTCGAGCACGCCGAGATCGCGCAGCACCCGAGCCGTGATGCCGACGCTCGTTGCCACCAGCGCGACGCCGATGAAGAGCGACTCGACCGCCGGCTCACCCAGCGCGAGCATCAGCGCCGTGCCGGAGACGAACGGCAAGAGCACTCCCAGCATGCCGACGATCGCAGCACGCCAGCCGACCTTGAGCATGTCGTCTAGCCGCGTCTCGAGGCCGACGAAGAACAACAGGACAACGACGCCGACCTCAGCGAAGACCTCGAGCGCGAGCTGGAGCGCCTCGCCCGCCGCCGCGGGGTCGTCGTGGAAGAGCTCGAGTAGCTCCGGGCCAGGGCGACCGATCAGCCCGAACGCGTACGGGCCGAGCACGACCCCGACCAGGAGCTCGCCGATCACCGCCGGCTGGCCGATCCGGATGAAGACCTCGCCGACCAGCTTCGCGGCCACGAACAGGATCAGCAGGTCGGTGAGAACCGACACGGCCGCTGGCACCGGCGCCTCCTTCCCAGCCTACCCGCTCGATGCCGACTGGCACCACCTCCCCGGACGACACCCCCGCCTCTGGACACGCGCGGAGTAACCGCTCCTGCTCATACGCCCGGCCCCGGAAAGCCCTTCGGCGTAGAGCTGCCCGCACGTGCCCCGCTGTTCAACCGACAGGCCTAGCCGCCTCCGGCCGACTCAGATGTGGATCGCCATGCCGTCGACGGCCAGGGCGGCTTCGCCGATCACCTCCGATACGGTCGGATGTGGGTGGACACTCTGCCCGATCTCCCAGGGAGTCGCCTCGAGCAACTTGGCCAGCGCTGCCTCGGCGATCAACTCGGTCGCGTGCCCACCGATGATGTGCACGCCGAGCAAATCGTTCGTCCCCGCGTCAGCGATCATCTTGACGAACCCGTCGGCCTCGCCTTCGATCAGCGACTTCCCGTTCGCCCGCAGCGGGAACTTGCCGACCTTGATCTCGTAGCCCTGCTCCCGGGCCTCGCGCTCGGTCAGGCCCATGCTGGCGATCTCGGGATGGGAATAGGTGCAGACCGGAACCCGGTTGTAATCGAGCTTCAATGGTTTCTCGCCAGCGATGAGCTCCACCGCGATGATCCCCTGGTGCATGGCAGTATGTGCCAGGAGCTGCTGACCGATCACGTC
>JADBJL010000093.1 GCA_014874455.1 Thermomicrobiaceae bacterium | reverse complement strand
TCCTGGGTGAGCTGCAGCGAGGAGAGTTCGCTTTTCGTCTCGAAGACGAAGATATCCACCTGAGCGTCGAGCGCCGATTGCGCGAGCTGATCGGGCCTGCTGCAGGCCGCCTGCACACCGCTCGTAGTCGCAATGACCAGGTCGCTCTCGACCTCCGCCTGTGGACGCGCGACGCGATCATCGCGCTTGGACAAGGGATCAGCGAGGTCGTCCGGGCGTTGCTCGACCTGGCTGACCAGCACCGGGAAACGGTGCTGCCCGGTTACACGCACCTGCAACGGGCGCAGCCGGTGCTGCTGGCTCACCACCTCCACGCGTACGTCGCCATGCTGTTCCGTGATCTGGAACGACTACGGGAGCTGTACCGTCGGGTCAACCGCTCACCACTGGGGGCAGGCGCGCTGGCCGGTGTCACCTATCCGGTGGATCGTCAGTACGTCGCCGATCTGCTCGCGATGGACGGAATCTGCGAGAACAGCCTAGACGCGGTTTCCGACCGTGACTTCGTCGTCGAGTTCCTGGGTGACCTCAGTCTGCTGATGATGCACCTGTCCCGCCTGGCCGAGGAGCTGATCCTGTGGTCGAGTGGAGAGTTCGGCTTCGTCGAGATCGATGACGCGTACGCTACCGGCAGCAGCATCATGCCCCAGAAGAAGAACCCGGACGTCGCGGAGTTGATCCGCGCGAAGACCGGGCGAGTGGTCGGGCACTTGACCGGCCTGCTCACCGTGCTCAAAGGCTTACCCCTGGCCTACAACAAGGATCTCCAGGAGGACAAAGAAGGAGTCTTCGACGCGTTCGACACGGTCTCCCTGATCTTGCGGGTGCTCCCGCCGATGCTGCGAACACTCCGGTTCCGAACCGACCGGATGGCCGAGGCCGCAGCCGGGAGCTTCAGCTTGGCGACCGACCTGGCCGACCATCTGGTACGTCAGGGTATGCCGTTCCGCGAGGCGCACGAGCTGGTGGGCCGGGTGGTGGCGTACTGCGAGGCGAACAAGAAGGACTTTCCGGAACTGACGGCGGCTGAGTGGGCAAGCTTTCATCCGCTCTTGGCCGAGACTCGCCCGCCACTGACGGTATGGGACGCGGTGCGCGCGCGGGAGGTGCCTGGGGGTACCGGGCCGGGTCAGGTAAGCCAGGCGTTGGAACAGGCAGCAGCGCGGCTGGCGGAAGAGATCGTGTGGCTCGAGGTCGAGCGGCAACGGGTCACGACGGCCGAATCGCGCTTGTTGTCCGGAGCGTCGCTGTGACTGTGCTGAAAGACACGCCCTCGAGCGAGCAACGGCCGGCAGTGCAGGTGCGGCCCGTACGCGACCGAGATGATCAGGAAGCGGTCTATGCGATCCGTGAAGAGGTATTCCATCACGAACAGCACTTGACCCCGTACGTACGCGACGATCCGGACGACGCCTACTCTCTGACCGTGCTTGCCACTGTCGATGACCGGCCGGTCGGCACCGGCCGCGTCACGCTCTTCGGTGACGAGGCTCAGATCGCGTGGGTAGCAGTCTTGAAGCCGTACCGCGGCCGCGGGGTGGGCAGCGCCGTCATGCACTACCTCATTCGCTGGAGCCAGGCTCAGGGAGCGCGCTACGTGACGCTCAACGCGCAGACCCATGCGCTGGACTTCTACCGGCGACTCGGTTTCGAGCCGGTTGGTCGCCGCTTCTACATGGGGCACATCGAGCACCAGGTGATGGTCTTGGATCTGCGAGCTCAGCCCGAGCGCAAGTGATTGCAGCTACTGGCCGCTGTCAGTCTGATCGGCGTGAGACGGCGTGGTATCGAGACAATATGCGAGATGGAAGACGGGGGTATCGACACGATGGCCACCGTACGTCTGATCGAAGAGCGAAATGCGCCCGAGAACGTCCGGCAGGTCTACGATCGTATCAAGAAGGGGTTCGGGGCTGGGAAGGTTCCGAATGCCTACAAGGCATTTGCCCACAACCCCGGGGTGCTCGAGGCACTCGTCGAGCACCGCGCGCGGGTTATGGATACCGGTGAGATAGCGCCGGAGATAAAAGAGTGGTTAGCCTGGGCGGCTGTCACTTTGACAAACAACCAGTTCGGCATCAAGGTACACACCGCCCGGCTGAAGAAACTGGGCATCTCGAACGCCCAGCTCGTTGAGGCGCTTGCGGTGCTCCATTACTTTACGGGCATCAGCGTCATGATCAACGGCCTCGCGCTGGGTGAGGATGTTGACGAGAGCGTGCAAGACGCGCTCCGCGAGCTCGGCTGAGGCTCCCGGCCGCGTGTCTGCCGTGTTAGAGTACCTCCAGATGCATCGGCGCAGCCGGGCGCAGCGGCGGGCCTGAGCGAGGAGCAGGGACGTGACCAGGACGATACAGCCGATTCTCCTCCAGAAGAAGCCTGAATGGTTCAAAGTGCGCCGGGAGCACGGCGAGAGCTACCGTGACCTGAAACGCATCATGCGCGGGCTCGCGTTACACACCGTCTGCGAGGAGGCGCGTTGCCCCAACATCTACGAGTGTTGGAACGAGCGTACGGCAACCGTCATGATCCTGGGCGATCTCTGTACCCGCGCCTGCCGCTTCTGTAACGTGCGCTGGGGCCGTCCGAACACCGTCGACCTGGAGGAACCCGCCCGCGTGGCCGAGGCGATCGCGGCGATGGGCCTCGACTTCGCGGTGATCACCTCCGTAAACCGCGATGACCTGCCAGATGGGGGCGCGAGCGTGTTCGCCGCGACGATCCGTGAGGTTCGCCGCCGGTTGCCGGAGTGCGGAATCGAGGTCTTGATCCCTGACTTTCAGGGCAACTGGGAGGCGTTGCGGCTCGTCGTCGAGGCGAGACCGGACGTCATCGCGCACAACGTCGAGACCGTGCCGCGGCTCTTCCGGCGTATCCAGCCGTGGGATCGGTACGAGTGGAGCCTGGATCTGTTCAGCCAGGTCAAGGCGATGGATCCGGACATCATCACCAAGTCCGGGATCATCGTCGGGATGGGAGAGACGAAAGAGGAACTCGTGCAGGTTATGCGCGATCTGCGGGCACGAGACGTCGGAATCTTGACGATCGGCCAGTACCTGCCACCAACACCGCGGCATTACCCCTTGGATCGCTACTACTCGCTGGAGGAGTTCGACGAGCTGCGTGCCATCGGTTACGAACTGGGCTTCGGGCATGTCGAGGCCGGCCCGCTGGTGCGCTCGTCCTATCGGGCCGGCGAGCAAGTGGCTGCCTTCAGGCAACGCCGACGCGCTCAGAGCGAGAGACCGTAGCGGAAACAGCGACTCGCTCCTGTAGGCGAAACGACAGATGAGCGAAGACGCCGTCCGGCTCGTGCGCCTTGGACAGATCGACTACCTCGCCTGCTGGGAACTCCAACGGGCGCTCGCGGCCGCTCGCCGTCAGGGGAGTGTGCCCGACCTCCTCTTGCTGTTGGAGCACCCGCCTACGTACACGATCGGTCGCGGCGGTCACCGCTCGAATCTGCTCATCGACGATGCCACCCTCGCCCGGATAGGAGCGCGCTGTTACCCGGTTGACCGCGGGGGCGATATCACGTTCCACGGGCCAGGCCAGCTCGTGGCCTACGTGATCATGGATCTCGGCAGAGAGCAGCGGAGCGTCCGCCGCTTTGTGGAGCGACTGGAAGGGACGGTGATCGAGGCGCTGAGGTGCTTCGGCGTCGAGGCGACGATCGATCCGGCTCGACCGGGGGTCTGGGTGGGCAACGACAAGATTGCCGCGATCGGCATTACGGTGAGCCGGGGCGTCACCTATCATGGGTTCGCGCTCAACGTCGATCCCGATCTCAGGTACTTCAGTTACATGATTCCCTGCGGTATCCCTGACCGCGGTGTCACGTCGCTCGCCCAGCTCCTCGGCCGACCGGTAGCGGTGGCTGACGTGGAAGGCCACGTTGTCCAGAGCTTTTCCCGTGTCTTCCACCGTGAGGTCGGAGAAGAGCTGACTCTCCAGGAGTTGCGCGGCTTCCTACCGCAGCGTTCCCTCGTCGACGAGCGCTGATTCATTCGGCTGTCGGCACCGGCAGGACACCGATCATCAGCGACTGCTCGATGATGTCACGCCGTACCAGCGTGTCGGCCGCCTCCAAAGTCGCCCGCAATGGGTGTTCAGGCATGACATGCTCGAGCATCTCGCGCACCTGGCGCATCAGATCGAGCGTCTTGTTGAAGGTCATCACGATGTCGCCCTCGCTGAGCCCGATCTGCTCGAGGATGCGCGCCATGGTTTCGCCACGGCACCAGGCGCGCATCGCGCCATAGAAGCCCGAGCTATAACCAGTGGAGAGGAAGAGCCCGTTGCGTCGCTCTACCTCGAAGATCTCCTGCTCCAGGCTATCGATCCGGCGACGCAGGAGCACGAGCCTGGTCGGGAGCACGAAGCTATTGGCGAAGCGCGCGTCCCGATCGAATGCGAACCAGGAGAAGACCTCTGCGGTGTCGGCGGGGTCGAGGTTCCTGAAGAAGTCGCGGTCGATCATCTCGCAGATCACGAGGCCGTTCGTATCGAACACCTCAGCCAGGGTGTCGGCCTTAGCTGTCGGGTAACCGCGGTGCAGGTATCCAAAGTGCTCCAACACCTGACGAATGCCTCGGATCAGCTCACGGACTCGCCGCTCCTCATTCGCCACCTCGCGGCTGAGCTGTTGCTCCAGGGCCGCACGGCGCTGTTCCAGCTCGGCAATGGTGGCGAGGTACCCCTGATGCTCCTTACGGCGCGGGCAGCCGTGGCACGGGTGGCGGTGTCGGGCCGCGGCCAGCTCGTGCACTTCTTCCTTGAGGCGCTGGATTTGCTCCTCGATCCGCGCGCGCTGGTGAGCGAAGCGCTCCTCCAGAGCGGCCCGGTGGGCCGCGAGCGACGCGTCGAGGTCAGGGAGGCCGAGCCGGTCGAACTCGGCCCACACCTCGGTCAACGTCTCTTCTGGAACAAGCTCCCGGGCGTCCGAGAGTGGCTGCTCGACGCTGAGCAACGGCTCCGGGAGCTCGAGCGGCTGGATACCGACAGGGAGGTAGTCGACCTGGCGGTACTCCGAGAGGAGCTCGACCGCGTGCTCGCGCGTCAGTACGAGGCCGACTCCGCCGTGGAGACTCCTGCCGAGGAAGACGACCCAGCCGCGCTCGCGGGTATGGAGGGGATAGCCGGGTGGCAGTGTTTTGAAGGCCCGGCGGAGTACCGGGCGAGTCGGCACAGCCCATGGCCGCTCGTCGAGGTCGGCCGCGAGTGCCTTGAGTTCCTGGTGTGCTCGGCGCTCTTGGCCTCGCGCGGCGTTGAGCGAAGCGACGAGCTTGCGGTACTCGTAGAGCAGCTCGTCGCCGTCGAGACCGATCAGGCAGCCGCGAGGGATCTGCTCGATCTGCTCGCCGATCGCGACGATATCGTCCTCCAACTGTCGCACTCGCTGGGCGGCCTGGTATTGGGCCAGGCTCTCGAGCAAGAGGTGGCGGACGCGCTCCCCCCGCGGCGGATCCCACAGGTTGAGGACGGTGTTGTAGCGGATGGTGAACGCGCTGCGCACCGGTTCCAGCTCGCCGGTGGCTACCTCGAGGACTTCGCGGAAGGAGATCCAGGGGCTGTACGGCACGACCACGTTGCCGCGCTCGTCCATCCCCCGCCGCCCGGCCCGGCCGGCCATCTGCTGGTATTCGTTCGTCGTCAGTAACCGCCGTCGCCGGCCGTCCCACTTGGTCATCCGGCCGATCACCACAGTGCGCGCCGGCATGTTGACCCCGAGTGCCAGGGTGTCGGTCGCGAAGACGACCTTCATGAGTCCACGACTGAAAAGCACCTCCACCAGTTGCTTCAGCACCGGCAGCAGGCCGGCGTGATGAAAACCGATGCCTTGCCGAGCGAGGCCTACGACAGTCTGGACTTGGGCGAGCTCGCGATCCTCGGGGCGCAGGCCGGTGAGAAACGTCTCGACGACCTGCTCGATACGGCGGTGAACGGCCCGCTCCCGGATGAGGTTGACGCGCATCATCGCGAGGCGCTGGGCATAGTCCTCACAGTCGCGTCGGCTGAAGAGGAAGTAGATCGCCGGGAGCATGTCCTCGGCTGCGAGCGCCTGCACGATCTCCCATGGTGGCGGCTCGGCTTCCTCGGCCTGGCGGCGTTGCTCGGCAGTCAGTCCGCCGCGGGCTATCTGACGGCGGATCTCGCCGCCGACCCGCGAGAAGTCGGCGACCTGCACGCCGTGGTGGTCGATCACGAGCCGCAGCTTATGGTCATAAAAGTAGTAGAGCGCCAGCGGGACAGCCCGTTCGTAGTGGGTGATGAGCCGGATCGGCCGGTGGGTGCGGCTGATCCAGTCGGCGATCTCCTGGGCGTTCGAGACCGTCGCCGAGAGGCAGATGAGCTGCACGTGCTCCGGGCAGAGGATGATCGATTCTTCCCAGGTGGTGCCGCGTTCGGGGTCGGCCAGGTAGTGGATCTCGTCGAAGATGATGCAGTCGACGTCGTCCAGTTCCCAGGGTGTCTGCAGGAGCATGTTGCGCAAGACTTCGGTGGTCATCACCAGGATCAGCGCGCGGGGGTTTTCAGTCACGTCGCCGGTGAGGAGACCCACGTTGTCGCCGTAGATCGCGCGCAGGTCGCGGAACTTCTGGTTGCTGAGCGCCTTGATCGGAGTCGTGTACATGACCCGGCTGCCGCGCCGGAACGACTCGTAAACCCCGAACTCGGCGACCACGGTCTTGCCAGTGCCGGTCGGTGCGGCAACCATGACCGACTCGCCAGCCAGGAAGGTCTCGATGGCCTCGATCTGGAAGCGGTCGAACGTGAACGGGTAGAAGACCGCGAACTGCTCGATGATGTCCTGGACGCTGGTTGTCTCGGTCATGACCCTCGTTGTGGCCTGCCCGGCTTCACTGCCGTTGTGGCGGCGCTCCATCCGCCTCAGTATAGCAGTAGGAGAGACGACCGAGAGCCGGGTAGAATCGGCCCGAGGAGCGGCGGTGTGCGTGTCGGACTCTTGAGCCATCTCCTCTCGTTCGCGCCTGGATACCGGCGCGCTGGAGTCAGCCGGTACATCGAGGCGCTGGTGCGCCATCTTCCCCGATCCGCGACCGATCTGGATCTGGTCGTCTTCACGAACCTCGGTGCCTACCGAGCCTTCCCGGATCGCCCGATGGAGCGTGTCACCTGGTCGGTGAGCCGGCTGCCCACGGGGCGACCGCCGGTGAGGATCTTGTGGGAGCAGCTCGTTGCCCCGGCCGTCACGCGAGCTCGTCACGTCGACCTTCTCCACGGGCCGGTCAACGTGGTGCCGCTGGCCGGGCCGAGGCCACTGGTGGTGACCGTCCATGACCTTGCATTTCTCCGCTATCCCCAGCACTATCCGGTGTACAAGCAGCGCTATCTGGCTGCCTTGACGCGGCGCTCAGTGCGGCGAGCCGATCGGGTCATCGCCGTGTCCGCACAGACACGCGACGACGTTATCGAGTTCTGTGGGGTAGGGCCGGACAAGGTCATGGTGGTGCCGAACGGTGTGGACGGAACTCTCCAACCGGTACGCGATCCCGATGCGCTGCAGGCGTTCCGGGTAGCGCACGGCCTGCCGGAGGCGTTTCTGTTGTATTTGGGCACGCTACAGCCGCGCAAGAATGTGGAAGGATTGCTTCACGCGTACGCCCGAGCGAAAGACGATCTCTCGATGCCGCTCGTCATCGCTGGCGCCCGCGGCTGGCGCGAGTCGGGCATCTTCCGCCTGGTGCGAGAGCTGGCGCTCGTCGAGCAGGTGCGGTTTACCGGGTATGTCAGCCCAGAGGAACTTCCCCTCTGGTACAGCGCAGCGACCGTCTTCGTTTACCCCTCGCTCTACGAGGGGTTCGGGCTTCCGGTCTTGGAAGCGATGGCGTGCGGCACTCCGGTGATCACTTCCTCCACGTCGTCATTGCCGGAAGTAGCAGGGCGGGCAGCGGTGCTGGTCGACCCGCGCGACACCGATGCCCTGGCACGGGCGATGCGCGAGCTGGTTGGATCGCCCGAACTGCGAGCCGCGCTCTCGCGGGCGGGGCGGGAACGCGCACGGGCTTTCACCTGGGAGCGGACAGCGGAGGCGACGATCCGCGTGTATCGGTGCGTGGGGGAGTGCTCCGATGAGAAGCGGATCACGTTCGAGCGAAGGGGATGAGGCGTCATGCGGGTGGCCGCTAGTGGTCGGCTCGTGCGGGAGGTGGGCGAGTTTGCGCTTATCGACCAGATCGCCAGAATCGCCAACGGTGCCGCGCCACGCCGGCTGAAGATCGGGATCAGCGACGACGCAGCGGCCTGGCGCCCTCCGGCAGGCCACGATGTGGTCATTACGACCGATGTGTTGATGGAGCGTGTCCACTTCAGGCTCGACTGGACAGACTGGGCATCGCTGGGCTATAAGGCGCTGGCCGTCAACCTGAGCGACATCGCGGCTATGGGTGCGCGCCCTCGACTGGCGCTCATCGATCTCGCGCTGCGAGGCTCGGAACGTGACCAGGAAGTGCTCGACTTCTACCGCAGCGCTCGCAGATTAGGCCAACGCTTCGGCCTGGTCATCGCCGGAGGCGACACCAGCCGAGCGCCGAACGGCGTGGTAATCGCGGTCACCGTCGTGGGTGACGTGCCACGCGATGGGCGCCCACTCCTGACCCGGGCTGCTGCGCGACCCGGCGATGTGATCGCGGTGACTGGGCCGCTGGGCCTGGCTGCGGCTGGGCTGCGCGTCCTCGAGCGCGGATTGAAGACCCTTGACGGGAGCCCGGCGATGCAGGCCGCCTACCACCGGCCTCAGCCGAGGGTGTGGGAAGGCCTGTTGCTCCGGCGATGCGGCGTGCGGGCAGCGATGGATCTGAGCGATGGGTTACTGGGCGATTTGCCCAAGATCTGTGAGCGGAGCGGTGTTTCAGCCATCATCGAGACGTACCGCCTGCCGGTGCCGAACGCCATCAAGTGGGGCTTTCCGGACTGGCGCGATCTCGCGCTCCGGGGCGGCGAAGACTACGAGCTCCTCTTTACCGCGCCACCTCAGGTCTTCGAACGCGTCTGTCATGTCTTCCGCCGCGCCAGACTACGACCGCCGGTGTCTATCGGCCAGGTGGTGGAGGCCGGAGCCGAGGGCCCGCAGGTCAAGCTACGCGACCTGCTCGGCAAGCTGGAAGTGGTCGAGCCGGGCGGATATACGCATTTCAAGACGTAGGGAAGTGGAGGGTAGACCGTGTCACAGGAAGAACTGTGTTACTTGTCAGCGATCGAGCTGCGGCAGCTCTATCGCAAGCGGGCGCTCTCACCGGTGGAAGTCGTCGACGCAGTTCTCCAACGGATCGAGCGGCTCAATCCCAAGCTGACCGCCTTCGTCACGGTGACCGCCGACCTGGCCCGCAAGCAAGCGGTCGACGCAGAACAGGCCTATGCCACCGGCCATGATCGACCACCGCTCCTCGGCATACCGGTGTCGATCAAGGATGTGACGCCGACGCGCGGGATCCGCACGACCCGTGGCTCGCTCCTGTGGAAGGATTGGGTTCCTGAGGAAGACGCGCCGGTCGTCGAGCGCCTGTACAGCGCTGGCGCGGTGCTGCTGGGCAAGACCAACACGCCCGAGCTCGGCTGGAAGGGGGATTCGGGTAACCGCGTGGTCGGGCCGACCCACAACCCCTGGAAACTCGGGCGTACTGCTGGAGGGTCGAGTGGCGGGGCAGCCGCCGCTGTCGCCGCTGGTCTCGGGCCGCTCGCTCAGGGTACCGATGGCGCCGGCTCGATCCGCATCCCGGCCGCGTTCTGCGGCATCTTCGGCTTCAAGCCGTCGTTCGGGCTCGTGCCCTACTATCCGCCGAGCGCCGTCGAGACGTTGGCTCACGTGGGGCCGATGACCCGCACGGTCGCCGACGCCGCCCTGATGTTGAACGTGATAGCCGGGCCCGATCCGCGAGACCGCAACTCGCTCAACGCGACCGGGGTCGACTACCTTGCCAGCCTGGACAGCGGGGTCGCCGGGCTGCGTGCCGGTTGGATCGCGAACGTGGGTGAGCTGGCGGTCGACCCGGAAGTGCGGCGACTCGCTGAAGATGCCGCACATGCTGTTGCCGAGCTGGGGTGCGAAGTGGAGCCGATCCCACAGCCGTTGGAGGATCCCTATCCGGTACTCGAGATCATCTGGTCTACCGCGATGGCGGCCGTACACCGCTCCGATCTCGAGCAGGTTCGCGATCTCATCGATCCCGGCCGGCTCAGCGTCATCGAGGCTGGACAGCGATGGAGCGGGGTCGACCTCGCATGGGCCTATGCCGAACGCTCAGCCTATGCCGAGCGGATCCGACGGTTGATGGAACGGTACGACGTTCTCCTGAGCCCGACGTTGCCAGTCGCCGCGTTCGCCGCCGGAGCCGACCATCCCGGGCAGGTGGGCGGTCGCCCGACGACGTATCTCTCCTGGACGCCGTTCACGTATCCGTTCAATTTCACGGGCCAGCCTGCAGCGACGGTACCGTGTGGCTTCACGAGCGAGGGCCTACCGGTCGGACTCCAGATCGTCGGGCGCTGGCGGGAAGACGTGACTGTCCTGCGACTTGCGGCAGCCTACGAGCGGCACCGGCCCTGGGCGCAGCACCGGCCACCGATCGACTGATACCTCGACGGGGTGATGGACAGCCGGTAAAGTGTCGAGAAGTGTGGGCAAGGATCGAGATGCGCTCTCCTGTCCCGGCGTTGGACATCATCAGTCACAGCCCCGAGCAGACTCGCCGAATCGGCATGCACCTCGGCCGGCTGGCGCGTCCCGGCGATGTTTACCTGCTCCACGGGCCGCTCGGCTCTGGGAAGACGACCCTGGTGCAAGGGATCGCCCGGGGGTTGGAAGTGGAAGACTATGTCCAGAGTCCGACTTTCGTGCTGGCCAGCGAGCACAGCGGGCATCTGCCGGACGGGATCCCGGTTCGGCTCTACCATATCGACTTGTACCGGCTGGAAGAGCCAGGGGAACTCGCGACTTTCGGCCTGATGGATTACCTCGACGATCCCGACGGGATCGTGGTGATCGAATGGCCGGAGCGTCTCACCTCCGATCTGTTCGAGCAGTACCTGCTGATCGAGCTGGAATTCGTTGCCGACAGCAAGCGGCGGCTGGCCTTCTACCCATCGGGCGAGCGATACCAGCGGTTGGTTAGTCGCCTGAAAGCGGAGGTTGCCGGTGGTCGACGTCGACCGGCTGCTCCTGGCGATTGATACCTCGACCGAGCAGGCAGGGTTAGCCCTGTACGACGGGGCCTGGCTGAGCGAGCTGAGCTGGAGCGCCGGCCGGAGTCAGACGGCGAGCCTGCTCGGCCAGCTCGATCACCTGCTTCGAATTAACAGAGTTACCGCCCGGCAGCTCAGAGCGATCGCCGTGACTCTCGGCCCTGGGAGTTTCAACGGCCTGCGCGTGGGCATGAGTGTCGGGAAGGGGCTGAGCTATGGGCTGGGGATACCCTTGGTGGGGATCGTCACGCTCGACGCGCTGGCATACCCACACACCGCCCGCCGGCACCCGATACGCGCGTTCGTGCCGGCCGGCCGCGGGCGGGTCGTCTATGCAGACTACCACCTCCGCAGCGGCCAATGGGTGCGCGACAGCTTGCTGCGGACAGTTCGCGCTGAGCAGCTCGCCGACGGGTTGACCGAGACGATGGTCTTCGCTGGCGTGCTCGGCGCCGAACTCGCGGAGCGGTTGAAAGGCCAACCGAAGGTGCTCCTGCCACCCCCGTCGTGGCGACTGCTCCGCCCTGGCTGGGTGGCAGAGCTGGCCTTACAGCGATGGCAGAGCGGCGCGGTCGATCGACTGGAAACACTGGAACCGATCTACGTGCACCTCGGAACTACGGAGGTAGTGGCTCCGGTAGAATTGCCGGAGAGCCGCTAGAGGGCGGTTTCCGGGAACGACGAACGGTTAGGCTGTGCCAAAGTGACGGCGGCTGCGCGTGATGGCACGAAGCGGATCTATGTACTCGCGCCGATGCAGAGCGACGACGTGCCGGAGGTGTCGCAGCTCGAACGGAGATGCTTTACGAATCCCTGGCCGGAGTCCGCGTACTACCGGGAGCTGCGCGAACCTGAGCGCAACTACTATCTCGTTCTGCGTCAAGAGCTGCCGGAGACGGGAGAAGCCGAACCGGAGCGGGAGGAAGGGCGTGGGCCGCTAGTGCTCCTGCCGCGTCTCCGGCGGCCGCTGCGGACGACGACGCGGCCGCTGGTCGGCTTTGCCGGTATGTGGATCGTCTACGGCGAGGCCCATGTGACGACGATCGGCGTCGCGCCTGAGCATCGGAGACTCGGGCTCGGTGAGGCGCTTTTCCTGGCCCTCGTGAGCGAAGCGATTCGCCGCGGTGCCGAATTCCTCACCTTGGAGGTGAGGGTCTCGAACCGGGCGGCTCAAGCGCTGTACGAGAAGTATGGCCTGACTCGGCAGGGTGTACGGCCCCGCTACTACAGCGATAACGCGGAGGACGCGTACATCATGACCTCGCCCTCGCTCCGTGACCCGGCATATCGGCAGTACCTCCTCGAGCTGAAGCGGCGGCTCACCGAGAAGCTCGCGCGTGAGCACATCGAAATCGTGGAGCGGACGGCGTGATCATCCTGGGCATCGAGACCTCCTGCGATGAGACCTCGGCGGCTGTCGTGCGTGACGGTCGATGGGTGCTCTCCAACGTGATCCGGTCACAGGTCGACCTGCACGAGCGCTACGGCGGGATCGTCCCCGAGCTCGCCTCACGGCGGCACGTAACGACGATTATCCCCACCATCGACCTGGCCATCGAGCAGGCTGGAGTCAGTCCGTCGGCTCTGGATGCGATCGCGGTGACCGAAGGGCCAGGGCTGGCCGGCTCGCTCCTCGTCGGGGTCAATATCGCGAAGACGCTAGCGTACGTTTGGGAGAAGCCGCTGATTCCGGTGAACCACCTGGAGGGACACATCTACGCCAACTGGCTGACGCTGCCAGGGGAGCCGGAGGTCGAGCCACCGATCTTTCCGCTGGTCTGCTTGATCGTCTCCGGCGGGCATACCGAGCTGGTCTTGATGCGTGACCATGGGGACTACGGGTTGCTCGGCCGCACCCTGGACGACGCGGCCGGCGAGGCGTTCGACAAGGGTGCGCGGCTGCTCGGGCTGGGTTTTCCTGGTGGCCCGGCGATACAGCGCGCGGCTGAGCATGGGCGGCCGGGCCGGTTTGCGCTGCCGCGGGCCTGGCTGGGAGATAGTTACGACTTCAGCTTCAGTGGCCTGAAGACAGCGTTGCTCCGCTTGGTGGAGCACTATCGCCGTCCAGCGCAGACGAACCGCCGTTCGACCTCCCGGAAGCCTTTCCCCGAGTACGAGCCGCCGGTCTACGCGCCCACGATGCCGGTAGCCGACCTCGCTGCCGAGTACCAGGAGGCAATCGTCGAAGTGCTGGTCGAGAAGACGGCGCGGGCGGCGCGAGACTTCAGGGCGGCGATGGTGCTCCTGGCCGGTGGAGTGGCGGCAAATGCGCTTCTTCGCAGACGACTCCAGGAAGCGGTACACGTCCCGGTGCGCTACCCGCCGCCGATCCTGTGCACTGATAACGCCGCGATGATCGCGGGAGCTGCCTACTACCTGTACCAACGCGGAGTCACCGCAGGATTAGAACTCGATGTCCAAGCACAGCTCCCCCTCGTAACGCGCACCTTGATCCGGACATAGCCCGGGAGATCGGGAGGGAACCGAGCATGGCGTATTCACCGCGGAGCGTTGCGGTCGAAGCTGCAGTAGCTGCTGGCCGGCTGCTCCGCGAGCGGTTGGGGCGAGTGCAAGAGATCCGGTTCAAAGGCGCAGTAAACCTCGTCACCGAGGTCGACGAGGCGAGCGAGCAGCTTATCCTCGAGCGTATTCGCGAGGCTTTCCCGGAGCATGCAATCCTGAGCGAGGAGCGTGGCGCTGACCTCTCAGTATCGGACTCGCGCTATCTCTGGGTAGTCGATCCCCTGGACGGAACCACGAACTTCGCGCACGGCTATCCGCTGTTCGCCGTTTCCATCGCCTTTGTGGTCGATGGTGAGCCAGAACTCGGTGTCGTCTACCAGCCGGTGCTGGACGAGCTGTTCGTCGCGCAGCGGGGCGCCGGCGCCTTCCTGAATGGGCGGCGTATTCGCGTCTCAGACCAGGACTCGATGATCATGGCCCTGCTGGCTACCGGCTTTCCGTACGACCTGGAGCGTCGCAAGCAGGCGCTGGCGCACTTTGGGCGCTTCACTACGCTCACCCGGGCGATTCGGAGAGATGGGTCAGCCGCGCTCGACCTGTGCTACGTCGCGGCAGGGAGGTTCGACGGCTTTTGGGAACCGGAGCTGGCCCCGTGGGATACGGCCGCTGGCGCGCTCATCGTGCGTGAAGCTGGGGGAGTCGTGACCGACTACAGCGGCTGCCCGCTCACGCTCGAGTCAGTGAGTTGTGTCGCCTCGAACGGCAAACTCCACCAGCAGATCCTGGACGTGCTGAATGCCGACCGACCTGATCACGTCTGAGCGGTTTCTGTTGCACGAGACCGGTAGCCATCCGGAACGCCCTGCGAGGCTCGTTGCGATCCTGCAGCGGCTGCGAGCGGCGGAATTGCTCGGCAATCGTGCCGTGTTGGAACCCGAGCCGGCTTCGGCCGAGACGGTGGCCCTGATTCACGATCCGGCATACATCGCCTCGGTGGAGGCGTTTGCGCGGTCGGGCGGAGGGTGGATCGACCCGGACACGTTCGTGTGTCCCGCGTCGTTCGACGTGGCCCTGCTCGCTGTCGGCGCTGCGGTCGCAGCGGTCGACCGGGTGCTGGACGGCCGCTCAGAGCGCGCTTTCGCTCTCGTGCGGCCGCCCGGGCACCACGCCGAGCCGAACCGGGCTATGGGTTTCTGTCTCTTCAACAATATCGCGGTGGCAGCCCAGCACGCGCTTTCTCACCGCGGCCTGGCCCGAGTGGCCATCCTGGACTGGGACGTCCACCACGGTAACGGTACCCAGGCCGCCTTCTACGAGACCGACAGCGTCCTGTTCGTCTCGATCCACCAGTGGCCACTGTACCCGGGAACCGGGCGGGCCGACGAGACCGGGCGCGGGCGAGGGCTCGGCTACACCGTGAATGTGCCGCTCCCGCCGGGTACCGGCAACGACCGCTATCTCGACGTGTTCGACCGCGTCATCGGGCCTCGCCTCGCCCAGTACCGCCCCGAGCTGTTGCTGGTCTCGGCCGGCTTCGACGCGCACCGCGACGACCCTTTGGCCATGATGGAGGTGACGGAAGAAGGCTTCGCCGGAATGGCGGCGCGGGCGCGTCGATGGGCCGAGGCACTGTGTGGCGGGCGGCTGGCTCTGGTGCTCGAGGGGGGCTACAATCTCTCTGCACTGGCCGCGAGCGTGGAGGCGACGCTCCGCGCGCTCGATGACTCCACAGACGATGGGATGGCCCGATGAGTATCGCGGTTGTCGACTATGGGGCTGGTAACCTCGCAAGCGTCGTCAACGCGCTCGAGCGCGTGGGCGCTGGCGCCAGGGTCACGCGGGAACCAGAGGTGATTCGCCGCTCGCAAGGTGTCATCGTGCCAGGCGTCGGCGCGGCTGCCGACACCATGGCGCATCTCGGTTCGCTTGGCCTGATCCCTACCTTGGTCGAGGCCATTCGCTCTGGCAAGCCCTACCTCGGAATCTGCATGGGCATGCAGGTCTTGCTCAGCCTGAGCTACGAGGGTGGCGAGCACCGGTGCCTCGACGTCGTTCCCGGCGTCGTGCGCCGATTGCCTGGTGGCCAGCCCATCCCCCACATGGGGTGGAATGCCGTTCGCCAGGTGCGCGAGCACCCGCTCTTCCGCGGCATACCTGACGGCGCCGACTTTTACTTTGTCCACTCGTACTACCCGGATCCCAGCGATCGCGACTGGATTGCAGGTGAGACAGACTACGGTGTGCGTTTCGCGAGCGTCGTCGCGCGCGGAAACGTGATGGGCACACAATTTCATCCGGAGAAGAGCGGTCGTTGGGGGCTTCAGCTTCTCGCTAATTTCGTGCAGCTCGTCCGCGCGGCCGGACACCGCCAGCCAACGGAGGCACCCGCGTGATCGTGATTCCGGCGATCGATCTCCGAGCCGGACGCTGCGTGCGCCTCGTCCAGGGCGACTTCGGGCGAGAGCGCGTCTACGGCGAAGATCCGGTGGCGGTCGCGCGCCTCTGGCAGGAGCGCGGTGCGTCCTGGCTGCACGTGGTCGACCTCGATGGCGCGGTGCAGGGGTTCCCGAGGCACCTCGATCTCATCGCCCGCATCGTGCGCGCGGTGCCCGGCATGTCGGTGCAGTGCGGTGGTGGTCTCAGGACGCTCGAGCACCTGGAGGCTGCCTTCGCGACGGGTGTGACACGCGTGGTCATCGGTACTGCCGCGGTGGAGTCGCCCGAGTTCCTGGCGCAGGCAGTCAAGCGCTACGGCGCAGATCGGGTCATGCTCGGCGTCGATGCACGGGGTGGGAAAGTCGCTGTGCGCGGCTGGCTGGAGACGACGGGTATCCCTGCCGAGGCGGTGATCCGGGCAGCCCAGCAGCACGGGATTCGCCGAGTAGTGTATACCGATATCGAGCGTGACGGCACCTTGAGCGCGCCGAACTTCGACGCCGTCGCGGCGGTGGCTCGGCTCGGGGTGGCTGTCGTCGCATCGGGCGGGATCGCGTCGCGAGCGCACTTGGAGCGGCTCGCCGAGCTCGCTGGTGTCGAAGCCGCGATCGTCGGACGCGGGCTGTACGATGGCAGCGTCCGGTGCTCGACCGCGGAGGACTGGTGGATCGAGCCTAACGCTGACGAAAGGCGCAGGTAGATGGATTCGCGGCCTGAGCGGGCCGACCTGGTCAATCTCGCACGCGAGGAAGAGCGCCGCCGCCGTGAGGAGGCACGCCAGCAGGCACTCCAGGCGCAGATCGACGAGCTGCGCCATCTGATCCGGGAGCTGGTCAGTCGTCAGCTTCGACTCGAAGAAGAGCTTAAGGCGAGCGAGGCCGACTGGGCCGAGCAGCGACAGGCGCTCGAACAGCACCGGCATGAAGTGGCTCAGGCTGCGCAGGCGCGCCAGCTCGAAGAGGCGCGGTTCCGCCAGCAGCTCACGGAACTTGCACAGCGCATCGATGAGTCGACACGGCCGATCCGGTCGTTGCAGGCGCACGTCGCTGAGCTACTCGACGCTGTGCGCAGGCAAAGGGAGGACACCGGCCACGATACGCGCCGGTTCGACGAGCTACGCATCCTCATCGATCACCTGGCCTCCCACGTCGAGCGGCTCTCGGTCGTTGGCCAGTCGCTGCGCTCATCGATCGACGCGGTCACGCTCGAGGTGGAACGGCTCGGTCGCGAGCTCGGCAAGACCCAGGACGGGCTGCGGATCGTCGAACAGGACGTGCGGCGGCGTGTCACCGAGGTGTTCCAGGAGGTCGAATCTCTGAAGCCGCAGATCAAGGATGGTCAGGCCAGACAGCAGATGGTTCAAGCCCAGGTCGACGGTCTGCGGGAAGACTTAGAGACTATCGAGCCTCGCTTCAGCGAGGTATCGGCCGAGATCGATCGGCTGGCTGCGGAGATCGAGCGGGTGAGGTCACACGCGCTCGAACGCGACGAGTTGACTGAGGAGCGGGTGGAAGAACTGCGGCAACAGTTAGAGATTCAGCTTCGTGACCTGATGGCACTGGGAGAGCAGCGACACAGCCGTACCAGCGAACAACTCGAGCAACTCACTGCGGTTGATCGCGAGTTGGCCTATCGTGTCGACCTGATCGAGGTCAAACTCGAAGAACTGCGTGAGATCGACCGCCAACTGCGGAACGAGCTGTGGCGGCTCCATGAGCAGCGGGCGCGTTGGCGTCTTGAGCAGGCGCAGCAAGAGCTCGAGCGAGTGATCGAGGCGCGGCAGGCGGTCGAGCGCGGTGACAGCCGAGCGGGAGAGTCGCACTGATGCTGAAGCGGCGCGTGATCCCTTGCCTCGACGTGACCGGCGGCCGTGTCGTCAAAGGGATCCAGTTCGTGCAGCTCCGCGATGCCGGTGACCCGGCGGAGCTCGCGGCCCGCTACGATCAGGAAGGGGCGGACGAACTCGTCTTCCTGGACATCACAGCGACGAGCGACGGACGCGACACGATGGTCGAGGTCGTGCGCCGTACCGCACGGCAAGTGTTCATCCCCCTCACCGTCGGTGGCGGCGTGCGTACGCCGGACGATATGTACCGGCTACTGCGTGCCGGGGCCGACAAGGTGAGCGTGAACAGTGCTGCGGTGGCGGATCCGCGCCTGATCGAGGTGTGTGCGCGTCGGTTCGGGAGCCAGTGCGTGGTGCTGGCAATCGACGCGCGCCGCCGGGGAGACGGAGGCTGGGAAGTCTACACGCACGGGGGAAGGCGTCCAACAGGCCTCGACGCGGTCGCCTGGGCGCGTCGAGGGGTCGAGCTCGGGGCTGGCGAGATCCTCCTGACGAGCATGGACGCTGACGGTACCCAGGCCGGCTATGATCTGCAGCTCGTGCGCGCCGTGGTCGACGCCGTGCCGGTGCCCGTGATCGCATCAGGGGGAGCCGGGACGCTGGAGCACCTGTACGAGGCGCTGGCTGTCGGCGGGGCACACGCGGTGCTGGCAGCATCGATCTTCCATTTCGGCCAGCACCGCATTGCCGAGGTGAAGCGGTACCTCGCCGAACGGGGTTTGCCGGTTCGGCAAACGTGGTAATGGATTTGTCCTGGTACAGGTGTCGCTCTCCAGCCTTCATGCCAGAAGGACGCAGGTACTGGATCGAGAGTTGACAGGAGCGTTCAGGTCGTGGTAGCCTGCGAGCAATGAGGCTGCTCCTGGGGGACGCCGGAGAATCGCCCGCTGGTTCGAGACAGAGGGGGACAGGGCCCGACGCAAGCCGGCAGGTGGTTCGTTTCCCGGACGAACTGGGAGGTGAGACTCAAGACAAGTGACGCGTACCACCAAGGTGCCCAAGGCGCCAGCGAACTCGTTGACCTAGGGAAGGGGAGGTCGATTGGGGAAGCGGCGACAGCGCCCCACGTGGGTGTACGCGGTTCTGGTCTCGATTGTTGCGGCGCTCCTTACTGCGCCTGTCGCACTCGCCGATACTGATCTCGTCATCGGCGGTGCCGGTGTCGTCAGCCACACCAACGGAGACGGTGTGAACGTTCGCGCGGAGCCGGGCCTCCAGGCGACGGTGCTAACCGCGCTCGAAGAGGGGACGCGCGTGCTCGTCGAAGCCGGGCCGGAGACGGCTGCGGACGGCACGTTGTGGTACAAGGTCAGTCGTGGTGGTGTGAGCGGGTGGGTGCTCAGCGATTTCCTGGCTCGAGCTGTGCCGTCACCGGGGGACGTGGCGATCATTCAGGGCACCGAGGGGCATGGGCTGCGGCTGCGCGACGGGGCGAGCTTTGCGGCAGCGACACTGACGGTCATCCCCGAGGGAGCTGAGGTGACCGTCGTGGGAGAGACGACCCGCGACAGTGAGGGCAACAGTTGGGCCCAGGTGAGCTATGCCGGCGTCGCCGGGTATGCCTTCAGCGCTTTCCTGGCCGTCAAGCTGGGTGAGTCCGCGGCTCGAAGTCAGGAGGCGCAGGCGACGACTCAACTGCCGACGTCCTCAGGCATCGTCGTCGGAGGCAACGTCGTCGTTACCAACACAGACGGGCAGGGTCTCAATATCCGGTACGACGCCGGTTACGGTGCCGCGATCGCGACGATCGCGCCCGAGGGCGCCGTCATGCGGGTAATCGCCGGCCCGCGCACGGACGACCAGGGGATCACCTGGTGGGGTGTGGACTATGCCGGTCTCCAGGGATGGGCGCACGGTGGCTACCTTGCGCCGACGGACAAGGAGCCAGCACAGCCGACGGCGCAGAGCACGGCAGCACCGGCGAACCCGGAAAGCAGCGGGCAGGGTACCCCGGCTCCAGCCAGCGGTATCGGCGAGCAGATCGTTGCCACCGCAATGCAGTATCTCGGTTATCCCTATCTCTGGGGTGGCACGACTCCAGCGGGGTTCGACTGCTCGGGCTTCGTCTACTACGTGGTGAACCAGGTGACCGGCGGTGGGTTCCCGCGCAGCCTCGAGGCGCAAGCCGTGAGCGGGGTCTACGTCGATCCCAGCAACCTGCAGCCAGGCGACCTGGTGTTCTTCCAGAACACGTATACCTGGGGCCTCTCGCACAATGGCATCTACATCGGCAATGGCCAGTTCATCCATTCCTCCAATGAGACGACGGGCGTGATCATCAGTAACCTCTGGGACGGGTACTGGGGGCCCCGTTTCTACACGGCACGCCGGTTGGGCACCTGACGGCGGTGAGCGTGGAAGGGCCATAGCCCTTGCCGCGCGACAGGTTGGAGTTTCATCCCAGACCACAACCGGACTCCGCTATCCGGCGCGGCGCTGAGGAGTCGCGCCGGATTTGCTTTACCGCTGCTCGCCAGGCTCGGGTCGACGCGCGTAAGCCCGTATTGCGCGAAGGCCGGTGAGCGCAAAGTGAATACGTATTGAGCAGCGTTTGACCTGTTCGGCCGATCGCCCACGCTCTATATCTCCCTCGTGGCGTTTCTCTGCCTTCAAAGGAGGAAGACGATGGCGTGGCAGGTCTCGGGACAGATGCTCGAGGTGTGCAACTGTACGCTGCTGTGCCCATGCTGGCTCGATCTGAGCGTCCAGCCGGATCAGGGCTGGTGCGGGACCGCGATCCTCTTCGATATCGAGCGAGGAAGCTCCGACGGCGTCGACCTGTCCGGCCGGCGCGTCGTGATGGCTGGCAACATCCCCGGCCCGTTCGCTGGCGGTAACTTCACGATCCGCTTCTACATCGACGCCCGGGCCAGCGAAGAGCAGCGGCGCGAGCTGGAAGCGATCTTCTCGGGCCAGAAGGGCGGGCCGATGTCCGCGCTCGGGCCAGCCGTCGGGAAGCTCCTTCCGACCGCCGTGACTGAGATCAATCTGCAGCGCAACGACGTCATAACCGCTACGATCGGGCAGGCGGGCCGGTTGCAGTGGGCTCCGCGGAAGGACTCGGCTGGCCGGGCGACGAAGGTGGAAGCCGCCGAGGCGATGGCCGTCTTCGCGGTCGAAGAGGGGCAACCGGCCAAGACGACCGGCAGCCGGTGGTCTGATCCCGAGATGCGCCCGTGGGAAGGCGACTCCGGGATGATCAGCCGGTTCACCTGGCGCGGATGAGCCGTTGAGGACGCCGGGCGGGCAGGGCAACTCGGGTCTCGGAGCTGGACGCGAGGATGCCGCTGCGGATCGAGGAGGCAGAGCTATGGGTGATACGCCGCCGGAAAAGCTGGCTACGGCAGCGTCCCTGCCCGCTCCGCTGCGGCGCGAGCGCGCGCTGATCCTCCTGCTGCTCCTGGCGCTTGCCGCGGTGAGCTGGCTCGCGCTCCTGCGGTGGGAACCGGGAATGCAAGGCGAGGAGATGATGGGCCCGACCATGGGCCTGGGACCTCTCCTCTTCCTCGCTGTCTGGGTCGTCATGATGGTCGCGATGATGTTCCCGACCGCCGCGCCGATGATCCTGATGTTCGCGCGCGTGCAAGCCGGCAAGCGCGCCCAGCGCCAGGCGTTCGTGCCCACCTGGGTCTTTGTTGCTGGCTACTTGATCGTCTGGACAGCGTTCGGGACGTTGATCTACGGCGTGGCCATCGCTGCTGAGCGCGCCATCTTGGGATCGGCCTGGCTCAGTACGAACGCGGCGCGGCTCGGCGGCGCGCTCATCGTGCTCGCGGGGCTCTACCAGGTATCGCCGCTCAAGCGGGCCTGCCTGGCACACTGCCGTACCCCGCTCCACTTCGTCCTGACGCGCTGGCGGCAGGGCTACCGGGGCGCGCTGGAGATGGGCTTTCGCCACGGCATCTACTGCCTCGGCTGCTGCTGGCTCCTGTTCGCGATTCTCCTGCCCCTCGGGCTGATGAACGTCGGGCTGATGGCGCTGATCACCCTGCTGATCTTCGCCGAGAAGTCGTTGCCGCTCAGCCCATACGCGCGCGTCGCGGCTGCGGTGGCTCTGGTCGCCTACGGCGCCCTCGTCCTCGTCCATCCGAGCGCCCTGCCGACGGCGATGGGGATGTAGCGAGGGTGTCCGCTGGCGCGTGTCATGCCAGAAGGAGAACGCGTCGCCGCATGCCGGGAGTTAACTGGGCCGGAAGGTAAAATCTCGGCCTCGCAGCGCGAGGATGCCGATGACCGCGAACAGGACTGTGTAGGCGACGAGGATCAGGGCAGCCCGATATGGGTGCTCGATGGCGGTACCCTGCGCCAGAGGCGAAAGCAGCCGCGTGTTCAGGCCGGTCATGCGGTCAGCATTGGCGCCGATGGCAGCCGCATCGGTGATGGCGAACACCTGGCCGAGCGGCCCGCTGACGAGCGGTCGGAGAGCAGCGAGAGCAGTGAGCCCGACGCGCTCGACAATGACATAACCAAGCACGATAGCCATCGCGATGGCCGGAGACCGGAACAGGAACGCCATCGCGACAGCCGCAGCCATATATGGCAGCACCGCCAAGAGCGAGCGTACGAGCCCGATGGCGAGCTCCCATGCCATCCCCCAGTCGAGCCAGTCGAGTGGCACCCGGCCCAGGTGGATGAGCGACGCCGCAGTCGAGACGAGGAAAGCGAGCAGGAAGGTCGCGACGAGCCAGAGCGCCGCGACGACCGCGAGGCTCATTAGCTTCGCGAGCACGACCGCCCGGCGGTCGGTACCGCGGGCGAAGAGCGGCACGACGGTTCCCCAGGCGAACTCGCTGCCAGCGACACTCGCTGCGACGACTGCGAGTGCGAAGATCCCCAGCCCGGGCAGAAAGTTGAGCCCGTTGGCAAGACCTCCTGGTAGGACGGTCATATCGACGAGCAACTGGCTAGGATTGGGTTGACCGGCTCCGGTTCCCTCCGGCGTAGGGAGAAAGGCCAAGACTACCAGCAGCGTCTGGACGGTGACGAGGATCGCGAGCACGATGCCGAGCCCGATCCAGGTCATCGGCCGGTGCAGCACCTTGAAGAGCTCGGCACGTAAGATACCGCTCACCCTCTCGCCCTCCCTTCCGTCGGCTCACCTGTGACTTCGACGAAGAGCGAGCGGAGAGAATCACGCTGGGGCATCAGCTCCACCGGGTAAACCCCGTGCCGGGCCAGGAAGGCGCTCAGCTCGCCCGCCTGTTCCGGCGGCGCTTGCAGGACGAGTCGGCCGTCCTCGACGGTGACGCTACCGACCCAGCCTGGACGCTCCGCCCCGCGCAGCAGGCCGAGCGCTCGCTCGTCATCGGTAGTGCGCAGGAGGATCCGAGCGCTCGCGCGCAGCAGCTCGCTGAGCCGGCCATCGGCGACGATCCGCCCGCGGTTGATGATGATCACCCGCTCACAGGTCTCCTCGACATCACGCAGCAGGTGGCTGGAGAGAAGGATCGTCTTGCCGCGGGCGGAGAGCTCGCGCAGCAGGCTGTGAACGCGTTGCTGACCGAAGGGGTCGAGGCCGTTCGTCGGCTCGTCGAGCAACAGCACGTCCGGATCGCCGAGCAGGGCGTTGGCCAGCGAGAGGAGCTGTCGCATGCCCTGCGAGTAGGTCTTGAAGGGGCGCCGGGCGTTCTCGGCCAGCCCGACCTGGTCGATCAAGTCGTCGACCTGGCTCGGGTCGACGCCGTAGGTGGCAGCCAGGACGCGGAGATTGTCGCGACCGCTGAGATAGGGATAGAAGGCGGCTACTTCCGGCATGAGGCCGATGCGGCGCAACAGGTCTCGGCTGCCTTCCTGGAGTGGCTGGCCGAACAGGCGAATCGTGCCAGCAGTAGGCCGCACGAGACCACAGAGCATGCCGAGTGTGGTCGTCTTGCCGGCACCGTTGGGGCCGAGGAGGCCTACCATCTGACCAGGGTAGAGGGAGAAGCTGGCCGTATCGACGGCCAACTTCTCGCCATATCGCTTGGTCAAGCCCTGGACTTCGACCGCCGCTTCCATCGCGTTACCCAGCGTCGGGCTACGGTTCGGCGAAGAGGTTTCCGAGGAGCGGCTCCGGCTCGGCAGGCTCCTCGCCAGCACCGTCGTACTGGATCCGGTGGCGCAACTCGGGCGATGCCTGGCGGATACGCTGCTCGATTTCAGCCATCACATTGGGGTTCGCCTTGAGGAATGCCTTGGCGTTCTCACGTCCCTGGCCGAGCCGCTCGTCTCCGAGGTAGTACCAGGCGCCGCTCTTCCGGATGATGCCGAGGTCTGTCGCGACGTCGAGAATGTTCCCTGCGATCGAGATCCCCTCATTGTACATGATGTCGAACTCGGCCTGCCGGAAGGGCGGTGCGACCTTGTTCTTGACCACCTTGACGCGAGCGCGGATACCGACGGTGTCGGCCCCCTCCTTGATGGCGTCGATCTTGCGGATATCGAGCCGCACCGAGGCGTAGAACTTCAGGGCATTCCCACCGGTGGTCGTCTCCGGGTTGCCGTACATGACGCCGATCTTCATGCGGAGCTGGTTGATGAAGATGACGGCGGTCTTGGATCGGCTGATAGCGCCGGTCAGTTTGCGCAGGGCCTGGCTCATCAGCCGGGCCTGGAGGCCCACGTGAGCATCGCCCATCTCGCCCTCGATCTCGGCGCGCGGTACGAGCGCTGCGACCGAGTCGATCACGACGACAT
Source organism: Thermomicrobiaceae bacterium (assembly GCA_014874455.1). Classification (GTDB taxonomy): domain Bacteria; phylum Chloroflexota; class Chloroflexia; order Thermomicrobiales; family Thermomicrobiaceae; genus Thermalbibacter. Next base: position 12,303 of record JADBJL010000093.1, on the reverse strand, counting down.
CCACGGCACCGCTGCGCACCAGGGTCTCAGTGATCTCCAGGGCCTGCTCACCGGTGTCCGGTTGGGCGATCAGGAGATCGTCGAGGTCGACGCCCAGGCGCTCGGCGTAGACCGGGTCGAAGGCGTGCTCAGCGTCGATATAGGCGGCCACACCACCCATCTTCTGGGCCTGGGCGATGACGTGGAGAGCCAGCGTCGTCTTGCCACTGGCTTCGGGTCCGTAGATCTCGGTGATCCGGCCGCGGGGAATGCCGCCGACACCGAGCGCCAGATCGAGCGCGATCGAGCCGGTCGGGATGACCTCGACCTGGAGGCGGGAGGCGTCCTCGCCCATGCGCATGATCGCCCCTTTACCGAACTGTCGCTCGATCTGGGAGATGGCGAGCTCCAGCGCGCGCTCACGATCCATGTTCACCTACCGCCTTTCGTGCAGATCGCCCACCAGGTAGAACCCATGTTCGAGTCTCGGCCAATCATACGCAGCAGATGTCGGGAAGTCAACAGCAATGCCCGTCCTGTACTCACTCGCCAATCCGCTCGACCCGCTCGACTGGCAGCACGAAGATGATCGCACCGCCGACCTCGACTTCGAAGTTCTCGGGAAGGTATAGCAGGCCAGGCTCGAGGGCTGGCGCGTAGGGCACCACGACCTGCTTACGGCGCCGACAGATCCGTCGGATGATCGCGGTCGCGCGGTTCACGTCGTGGTCTTCGACGCACAGTAAGAGGCTCGTGTTTTCCCGGCGGAGCAGTGCTCCCGTGCTGGCGATGCGGGTCACGCGGAAACCCTCGGCGACCAATTCGCTCACGAGCTGGTCGGCGTCCTCGTCCTGGACGATGACCACCATCAACTTCACCCGCTGCCCCCTTGCCTGCCCGCGGCTGCGGTCTGATCCGTCCGGCAATCTCCAGTATAAGATGGCGCAGGTGTGCGGGCAACGATGGCCGAACCGGTCGGGGAGAGGAGGGGGCAACGTGGAGGATCGCGCCACTGTACTCCGCGCGGCGCCGGCTGGGTGCGCCGGCCTACTCCTACTCCGGCAGGCTGGGTCGGTATCCACCTGTTTCCGCCGCGGTTAGCCCACCTCAGCCGAAGCGGGCGGGGCCGGAGCGTGGCCTACCGCCGCGAGGACATCCTCAACAGTGAGGTACGGCCCGCCGAAGACGCGGTTGATCTGCGTGCTATAGGCCAGCGTCCCGGCCAGCGCCTCGGCTGGCGTCCCTTCGGCGATGACGTGGCCGTCGGCCAGCAGCACGATCCGATCTGCCCAGGCAGCGGCGAACTCGACATCGTGGGTGGCAACGATAACGGACGTCCCCTCTCTGGCGAGATCGCGCAGCAACCGGCCGAGGTCTGCCTTCCAGCCAGCATCCAGGCCTCGGGTCGGCTCATCGAGGAGCAAGAGGGGCGGCTGTCCGACCAGAACCGCCGCCAGCGCGGCCCGCTGGCGCTCTCCGCCGCTCAGGTCGTACGGGTGGCGCGCCGCGTGCTCAACGAGCCCGAGGCGGGCAAGCATGCGATTCAGCCCGTCATCTCTCTGACCGCGCGCCCTCAGCGTCAGGGCGAGTTCCTCGCGCACGGAATCGCTGAAGAGGATGCTCGACGGGTGCTGCGGCACGTAGCCGACCATGCGCGCCAGCTCGAGTCTGGAGACCCGGGCTGCCTCGCGGCCGAAGACCAGGACTCGGCCTCGATCAGGCTTCTGGAGCCCGATAATCTGCCGCAACAGCGTCGTCTTGCCGGCACCGTTGCGCCCCATCAGGACCGTGACCGTACCGGGGTAGAAGGCCAGTGAGACGTCACGCAACACCCAGCGATCTCCCAACCGCACGCTCACACGCTCCAGCTCCGCCACCGGTGGGCCGGACGGATGCTGGGCGTGGCGCACTGTAGCGGCCTGCGAGAGCGCTACCTGCTGGTGGCGCGCCGCACCGCGGGCCTGCGGCACGGTCAGCGGCACCGGTCGCCAGCCCAGCGCGAGACCGAGCCGTACCAGCGGTGGTGGCCAGGGTAGGCGCGGTGCCACTTCCTGAGGCGGCCCGTCATGCGCCAGCCGCCCATCAGGGCCGAGCAGGCTCACCCGGCTGCACAGCCCCAGCACCCGCTCGAGCCGCTGCTCGGCCAGCACGACCGTTAAGCCGAGCTCGTCGACGAGTCGCCGCAGTGAGTCGAGAAACGTCTCTGCCGCCCAGGGGTCGAGCTGCGAGGTCGGCTCGTCCAGGGCGAGGACACGCGGCCGGGCGGCAAGCGCAGCGGCGAGTGCGACGCGCTGTCGCTCGCCACCGGAGAGCGTCGTCAGCCGGCGATCGCGCAGCGCGACAATCCCGAGCAGATCCAGGACTTCCTCGAGGCGGACACGGATAGCCCGCTCGTCGAGGCCGAGGTTCTCGAGCCCAAAGGCGATCTCGTCCGCCACCGTGTCGAACAGTGTTTGTGACTCGGGATCCTGCGCCACGAAGCCGACGAGGCGGCTGACTCTGGCTGTACTCAGCCCTCGGGTGTCGAGTCCCGCTATGAGCACGCGGCCACCGAAGTGGCCGCCATGGAAGTGTGGAACCAGCCCGTTCAGGCTTCGAAGCAGCGTCGTCTTGCCGGCACCGGACGCGCCAGCGAGCAAGACGAACTCTCCCTCCCGCACGGTCCAGTCGATCTCGCGAAGGGCATCGCGAGCTTGGGGTGGATAGCGATAGGTGAGCCTTTCGATCTGGATCACTGGCGCACCCCCGATAGGAGAAGGGCTGGCGCGACGAGTGACAGGTACCCAAGTCCAATGAGCGTGTCGAACGGTGGCCAGGCCAGGCGAGGGTACGTGCTATAGGAGAGTTCTGCTGGAGCGAACGCGAGCGCGCTCAGCCAGAGTGTCGCTCCAGCGAGTGTCATAGCCAGGGTGATTATCTCTGCCCGTGTCCAGCGCAGGCGCCTGAGACCGTTCAGGATGCCGCGCGTGGCCGGGGTGAGAGCGACGATAGCGATGAGGAGCCCTGAGGCGGCCACGCGCCGATCGCCGCCGATAACGCCGAGTGTCAAGGCGAAGACCCCACCGAGCGTCGCCACCAGCAGGCCACGCGACCGGGATGGCGTCTCGGTGCCATAGGCGCGGGATTCGAGGGTCTCGGCCACCGCGAACGCGTGCTCCAGCGCACGGTGGAGCACCGGCACAACGATCGAGCGTGCCCGAAGCAGAGGAGAACCGGACAATCCTCGCACCTGTTGCGCCTCGCGGATCTCCCGTATGGCCCGGACAGCGAAGGGGAAGGCGGTGAGCCCGATCGCCACGGCGACGGCGGCGTTCGAGAAAGCTGACGGGAGGAGGCGCAGTGCCTGGGCGCGGTCGAGTCCGCCATCGAGCACGGCGACGACGAGCAGCAGGGTGAACAGCACGGTAGCGGTGAGCAACCCGTAGAGCACAGCGTTGAGGGTGATCGGCCCGCCGATGATCGGCCAGTTGGGAGGCAAGCGGCCGAGCACCTGATCGCCGACGTGCGCGGTCAGGGCGTTGAATAGGACACTGGTGAACGCGATCGCCACCCCGGCTCGCAGCGGTAACCGCGACGGAGCGTGCCCCAGCGGCCGGAGGCGGTCTACCGCAAGGTACGTGCTCGTCACGGCGACCAGCGCGAGGCTCAGGTACAACGGGTTACGGGTGACCGCGACGGCCAGCGTCGCACATGCCGCCCACGCCAGCCAGACGAACGCGTTCATGAGCCGTCCTCTTTTGGCGGGCCGGTGCCGCGGCGCCACGCCAGCCATCCGGCCAGTCCGAGCGCCAGCACCAGCATCGCCCCGAAGGGAGCATAGGTGTCGAGACCAGGAGCAGCGCTGGCGGGGGTGGGTACCTTCCTGGGTGTCGCTACCCCTCCCGCGACTGGCGGTGGCGAGGATACCGCGACGCGGGTGGCCGGGCGCGCCTCAGCAGTCGGAGTCGCCGCCGGAGCGGCTGACGCTGCTTGAGTGGGGCGCGGCGACGGTGTGGCCAGGGCGGGCATCTCCGAGACTGGAGCAGGGGTTGGTGTCGCGCCCTGCCCACCTGGTGGTTCCGGAGAAGGGGTAGACGCTGCCATCGGAGCCGCGGTCGGAGAGGCGAGCGGTGGCGGCGTGCGCGTTGGTTGAGCCGTCAGCGGCGTCGCTGCGGCCATTCGATCCACACCGAACTGGGCAGCGATCTCGTCGATGGAGGTCGGGGGAAGCCCGCTCTCGCCGCTCGTCCAGGCCCACCCATCGACGTCCCCGTCCCGGATCCGACGAGTGGACGGGCCGACCTGCTGAAGCACCCACGAGCCAGTGGCATCGAGGCGGTAGTAGTGCCAGTAGAACGCCGGCGAGGTGTAGCTCTGGCAGAAGCAGTTCTCAGCGGGGCATCCCTCACCGTCGATCGCGCACACGGCGGCCCCCAGCCCGCCGAAGTTCGCCAGGGTGACACTCGCTCCCGAGCGTACCAGCAGCTCGAGCCCGGTGATCTCAGGCTCGGGGAACTCGACATAGTAGACGACCACGCGGCCATCGCCGTGGCGGATGACCAGCCCGGCGCCGCTGGGGCGCTGGGCTGCCAGCGGGATGGGGGAGACCGCTGACAGCACCAGCGCGAGTAGCAGCAAGAGCGCCAGCAGGTATCGAAGCGATAACCGTGGGCGGTTGCCGAGACGACGGCCTGTGGGCGGCTGGCTCATTCCTGTGCCTCTGTGCCTCGACGGGTCTTAGGTTGCCACTGTCGGCAACCCGCTAACGCCGTGTGACTGGCTCATTACCGTGCTGCGACGACCTCGGCGCCCAGCCGGCTCAACAGCACGTCGTAGCGCTCAGGCCACGCGCCCGGATGCCACTCGAAGCGGGCGCGCTCGAAGTACTGCACGACCATGCCGTCTTCGGTGAACTCCTCGCTGATCGGGTAACCGAACACGGCCAGCCCGCCGAACCCCTCCCAATACGCGCGGAAGCCGGCACACAGGTTATGGCCGGTCTCAGGGAAATAGCGGCAGTCGGTGCGGCCGATCGGATCGGCTGACTGGAAAGGCGGCTCGGACTCTCGCCCTGCCGCGCGCTCGGCGCCGAGGCGCCCGAGCAGCACGACAGCGCTGCCATCCGCACTCCGGTGCAGTTCGAAGCGGGCGCGCTCGAAGTACTGCACCGCCAGGTTGAGGGCCGGGTCGTAGTACGGTCTGGTCAGCGGGTAGCCGAAGTTGGCCAGGCCACCGTGCGATTCCCAGAAGCGACGGAAAGCGTCGCACGTGTTGTGGCGTGTGACTGGCTCGTAAGCACACCGATCAGGGATTCCAGGAGACTCGTTGGCCTGCGCCCGAGCGAACGGGGCGGCATCGGAATGCAGCACGGGCAGTACTCGCCCGGCGAGAGCCGGGATGGCCTGAAGGGTGGCGAGCAAGTTGTCGTCCGGGGCGTCGTCGCGCCAGCGCAGCGCGCCACTCGGATTCTGGAAACGGGCCAGCGCGTCGAGGGCATAGTGCCAGTCCGAGCTGTTCGGGTCGTTGCCGGCCGCCAGGATCGCCTGGACGGCCAGCGCGGTCGAGTTGGCGTCGCCGACCAGCGGCTCGGTGGATGGCTGGTAGGCGAACGAGCCATCGGCGGCCTGCGTCGAGCGCAGGTAGTCCAAGCCAGCCGCGATCGCCTGGTGATCGCGTGGGAGACCGGCGGCGATCAGCGCCTGGATGACGATCGCTGTCGTGTTGCTGTCTCCCGAGCCAGGCTCGGTGCTGCCGTTCCAAGCCCAGCTCCCGTCGCGCGCCTGGCGGGTCAAGACTGCCTGGATCGCTGCCGGCGATACCTCGGCGCCGGCTGCGGCCTGGGCCAGCAGAGCGTAGGCGTTGACGAAGAGCTGCGGGTCGTAGAGCCCGGTCTGCTCGTCGTAGGCGCTCTCGACGCGTGCGATCAGATCCACACCGCCGAACTGCCGCGGGTCTGCCCCGGCGGCGATGGCAGCCAGCGCCAGCTTGGCGGCGCCGCCCGTAGTCGCACTGTATGACTGGGCGTGAGCGAGCAGGAAGTCGAGCGGACTCCTTCCCTCGGTCGTCACGCTCTCGATGGGGGTATTCGTGGCGGCAAGTGCGTATACCGCGTCGGCTGTCGTGGAAGGGTCACTCTCGCCGGTGAACCCAACGAAGCCGCCGTCGGCACGCTGCTGGCCACGCAGCCATTCCAGCGCATCGGCGAGGGCGACGGCCGGGGCCAGGTTGGCCGAGGCCGGCGACGCCGGTAGGAGCGCCAGTGAAAGAGTGACAATGAGCGCCATCAGCAAACGCCGCACGGTTCTCCTCCGTTTCACGTTCGTCCTCTGGCAACCGTTCCCGGTTGCCATCGGGCACGCATCCTCGCTTCCGCGATGCCGGCCAGCCGACGGACACCTTCCGGTCGATCCGAGGTATCGTCGGTGCTGACCGCCGGGGGACAGCGGAAGCGACGACCGTCGTTGTGCTCGATTCGAGCTCGGCGACGAAAAAGAAACAGCCCGCGCGGGGCGGGCTGCCGGTGGTTTACTGTGTTGAGGCACAGCGCGTCACTGGCGTCCTCCCCCCTTAGCTCGAGGCAGGTCGGACACGGCGGCGATGGTAGACCTGGCTTCGCCACGCTGTCGGCGTGGCGTCACAGTTGCGGCACAGCCCCGGACTTTCACCGGCGTTCCCCCGTGTGAGCCGACCCACACACGCTCGTGCTCGCGTGAACGAGGTGAAGGGCCGACACCCGCCGCCGTCTCGCTGACCGGCAATGGTAACGTACACACTGGCCTGACGGCCCTAGCAGCTCTATCTTCCCCGTGCTTACTACCGCTGTCAAGGGCGTCTCCATACCACCTTCGCTTGGACAGGAGGGCGCGGTGGCGGTAGACTGGCCGTGCTGAGCGATCAGCACACGCGTGGCACCAGCGAAAGGGGAGCGCGGTGACCGGCCTAACCTGTACCTACCGAGAATTCCTCTCGGCGGTCATCTCGCCAACGGCGCTCTCGCTGCTGGAGCGGCTGACGCCGGTCATTGCCGACATCTACCAGCTCGATGCCCTGCTCGAAGCCGAGCTGCCGCTCGAGCAGCGCGCCGCGCTGGCCGAGCGCTTCACCGACCGCTTGCGCCGGATCGTGGCCCTGCTGCCACCACACGTTAGTCCGATGCCCAACGAGATCTTCACCGCCGTGGAGTTCCTGCTGTACGAGGTGCGCGGCGAGCCGATCCGGATCGGCCTGGCGATCGCGCGGCTGGAAGAGCTGGCTGAGGAGTTCCGGGCCGATCCGCTCTTGCACAGCCTGATCACCGGCCGGGCGAACTGACGCCACCGGTTAGTCCTCCCGATAGCGCAGCGTCACCGTCCGGTGCGGCTGGCCGAGCTCGGCCGCTGGAAAGATCTCGCGCGCCAGCGGCAGCCAGGCCTCGGGTTCCTGCAGCGCCGGGCTGAAGTGCGTCAACCAGAGCCGGCGGGCGCCGGCTTCGGCCGCGAGCCGCGCGGCCTCATGGAAGAGCAGGTGTCCTCGCTCGATCGCTCGCGGTAGTTCCGCCGGGTCACCGTACATGCCCTCGCAGACGAGGAGGTCGGCGTCGCGGACGAAGCCTGCTAACTCCGGGGTCGGCCGGGTATCGGTCACGAAGGCCACCTTGAGCCCCCGCCGCGGCGGGCCGAGCACGGCCTCGGGCCGCACCAGACGCCCACCGGCCTCGACTGTCTCGCCGCGCTGGAGCCGGCTCCAGAGTTCTACCGGCACGCCGAGTTCCCGGGCCCGCTCGACGTCGAAACGCGGAGTGCGGGGGCGCTCGAAGGTGTAGGCCAGGCACGGTACGCGGTGCGCCACCGGCAGCGCGCGCAACACGATCTCGCCTGGTAACCGGTGTTCTGCCTCACCGTCGATTTCGACCACCTCGACTGGGAAGGGCAGGAGCGGAACGACGATGCACAGCCCGGCCACGGTGGCGCGCGTGCCGGCCGGGCCGAAGATGGTGACCGGCTCGGTACGGTCGGCGTAGGCGAGGGAGAATAGGATGCCGGGCAGGCCAGCGACATGGTCGGCGTGGAGGTGGGTAAGGACAATGGTGTCGAGGTCGCGGAAGCCCCAGTTCGTGTAGCGCCAGCTTATCTGGGTCCCCTCGCCGCAATCGCACAGCACCGTGTGTCCTTCACAGCGCAGGAGCAAAGTGGAAAGCCACCGACCCGGCAGTGGCATCATGCCGCCGGTACCGAGAAGGCAAACGTCGATCATCGCCTATCTCCACCAGCGATGAGCGTCACGGCCCGATGTGGACTCGTCGCGCGTCGTTAGCTCAGGTTCGTGGCGGAGAGACCGTCCCCGCCCGGGCAAAGAGGCTCGCGCGGGCCTCGGCCTGCGCGATCATCTCGGATGGAATGGGCCGTGCCCCGCCGATCGCCTCCGCCAGCAGGACAATGCGAGCAGCTTCCTCGACCGCGATGGTTACGCGGAGGGCATGGCTCAGATCGCGACCGAAGGCGAGCAGCCCGTGGTTCGCGAGCAGGACCGCCCAAACGCCTTTCTCCGACTGCGCCAGGATATTGCTGACACTGGCCTCCGACCCTCGAGGCGCATAGCCAGCGACAGGGACGGCGGTTGTGACCCCCACGCGAACCAGCGCCTCGTAGCAGGGCTCGATCGGGCGGCCGGCCAGCGCGAAGGCCGTCGCGTGCGGGGAGTGCGTGTGGATGATCGCTCCGACCTCGGGACGCTGGCGGTAGATCGCAGTGTGCATCTCCACGATCTCGTGCGTCGCCGGGTCGAGGAAGCCCTCGACGAGCCTGCCTTGCAGGTCGAGAAGAGCCAGATCGCGCAGTGTGACACGGTCGAGCGAGCTGTGGGCGGTGAGCAAGACGTGGCCGGTCTCCGGCACGCGCGCCGAGAGGTTGCCGTGGAGCGAGGGCGAGAGAACGTCCCGTGCGACGAGTTGCTCGGCTGCGCCGATAAGCTGGACGGCTATCTCGTGCGTCGGGCCGGAATCGAAGCGGGAGCGCTGGGTCATGGTTGCCTCCTCTGGTGTGGTCTTCCGATGTCTTCGCTCATGCTACCACGAGGCGTCCAACGTTTACGGATGGTAGGATGCGCAGAGGTTGGCCGAAGCGCGGGTTCTTCTGGAGTAGGGACGATGGGTGCGATCGGCATGGGGCGGACAGGGCGTCCAACCACTCTGGCAACTAGTGGACTGGTTGCCACGCCGCATTACCTGGCGAGCGTCGCTGGCTTGCGGGTGCTGCAAGAAGGGGGCAATGCGGTCGACGCTGCCGTGGCGGCGAATGCGGTGCTCACGGTGGCGTACCCGAACCAGTGTTCACTGGGAGGCGATGCGTTCTTTCTGATCTGGGAGCCGCGCGCGGAGAGACTGCTGGCGCTGAACGGCAGCGGCCGAGCGCCAGCGCAGGCAAGCCTTGACGCGCTGAGAGCGGCCGGTTACTCGGCGATGCCACAGCGTGGACCTTGGGCAGTCACGGTCCCGGGAGTCGTGGACGCCTGGGCAACGGCGCTCGCGCGCTGCGGCAGCCGGCCGCTGGCAGAGCTCCTTACGCCGGCCATCGAGTACGCCGAACGCGGCTTTCCGGTTACCCCGCTGCTGAGCGCTGCGATCGAGGAGATGGAGGGCCTGCTGCGCTCCCAGCCAGCGGCATCCCGCCAGTTCTTGCCGGATGGCCGCCCGCCCCGGCCGGGCGAGCGGCTGGTGCAGCCAGACCTGGCCCGCTCGCTACGCTTGCTGGCGGAATACGGCCCAGACGCGTTCTACCGTGGCCCGATCGCCGAGGCAATCGTCCAGACGGTTCGTGCTGCGGGCGGAGTAATGGAACTCGACGACCTCGCGCAGCACCACTCAACCTGGGTGGAACCGATCTCGACCACGTATCGCGGGGTGGAACTCCTGGAGCTGCCCCCCAATACCCAGGGGGTGACTGCCTTGCAGATGGCCAACATCGTCGAGGGGTACGCCGTGGCCGACCTCGGATGGGGCAGTGCCGATCTGCTCCATCTGATGGTGGAAGCGAAGAAACTGGCCTTCGCCGATCGCGACCGCTATGTCGGCGATCCGGCCTTTGTCAGCGTGCCGCTCGCGCGGCTGCTCGACAAGCGGTATGCCGAGGAGCTGCGACGGCAGATCGATCCCGGGCGTGCCATGGCGCCTGGCACCGTGACCTGGGACAACGATACGGTGTACCTGTGCGCCGTCGACCGAGAGGGGCGGGTGGTCTCGCTCATCCAGAGTATTTTCCAGTCATTCGGCAGCGGTCTCGTGGCCGAGACCACCGGAATTGTCCTGCAGAACCGGGGCGCTTCCTTCACGCTCGACCCGTCTTCGCCCAACTGCCTGGCTCCAGGTAAGCGGCCGATGCACACGCTGATCCCTGCGATGTTGCTGCGTGATGGCCGACCCTGGGTCGTCTTCGGCAGCATGGGTGGTCACGGCCAGCCGCAGATCCAGATTCAGATCGTCACGAACCTGGTCGACTTCGGGATGGAGCCGCAGGCCGCGATTGAGGCGCCCCGTTGGCTCAGCCGTCTCGAACCAGGAGAAACGGCAGAGACGCTCTACCTCGAGCCCGGCTTCGACGCCGTTGAGGCTGAGAAGCTCGAGCGGCGCGGCCACCGCGTCCGGTGGGTCGACCAATGGGACTCGCTGATGGGCCATGCGCAAATGATCCGGATCGACCCCGAGCGAGGCGTGCTGGAGGGAGCAGCCGACCCGCGTGCAGAGGGGTACGCGCTCGGCTGGTAAGAGGCGGCGTTAGCCCTCGATCCAGGGGAGGTGACCGTTGTCGTGAGGACAGACGTGCCCCTCGGGGCCGATGACGGCTCCGCAGCGTGGGCACCGGGGGCGGCCGGCCGCGACAATGGCAGCAATCTGGCGCGCGAGCGCCTTGGCCGCCGGGAGGGTCGCCCGCCCCGCAAAGACCGGGTCATCCTCCTCCGCTTGCTCGATATCGTGGGCGAAGATGGCGATCTGGCGCCGTTCCTCGTCGTAGCCGATGGCCATCTTGCTCACCAGGTACTCCGGTGCGGACGGAGGCACTGGCTGGCCGAGGCGAGCCAGTTGCTCCGGTATCCGGCTGCGGACGAGGCCAGCCGTGCGGAGCTGCTCGATCAGTTGCTCTATGGCTAATCCGAGCGCCTGGAGCTGCTCCTTCTCCATCCAGAGGGAGATCACGTCGGTGCCAGAGCCAGCGATCAGCCGGAAGCGGCGTTGCCCCGGCTCGCCGATCGCCTCGGCCTCGAGCACGGTCAACTGGTCGTACTCATGGCGACGTGCAGGCATAGCTCCTTGCCTTCGAGGGCCGAGATTCTTCCTGTACGCCAGCATACTACAGGAGAGCGCGATCCGCCGGGAGGTAGATGGGCGCAAAGGCACGTTCCACCCGGGCGCGAGCTGGTGCCTCCTGCCTCACAGACACGTCTAGGAGACGCTGCTCTCGAGGAAGACGGCCGATCCACCTTGCGGCGCGGCCACGGTTCGACGACACTGAAGCCGAGGCCCGTACAGGTCACGGCTTGAAGGACGGCCGCGGGTGGGCGAGACTCCTCGGGAAAGGTCACGGTGGTCGGCGAGAGGTCGGGCGCTGGACAGAGACTCTGGCGAACCCGGGGAAACTGCCACTCGCGTCAAGCCGAGCGAGCCTCCCTCCAGGACATGGCGCGGGGTGGGTGTATGGCTGAGGTGCAGTTCAGTGTCGTCGCGGGTGCCGCAGCGTGCTGCAGGGGGTACGCTTCGACGCCACGCCGGGTGGATCGCGCTCTGCTCGTCGTTCCCAGACCGAGCTCTGCACGGCGTGATCAGTTAGAATGAGAGGGACGCTGGTTCGGTGCTCGGGGCTGACACGGTCGACGCGACGGTGATGCGGTTCGCGCATTGTGGCTTCGGTGTACACCTCTGGTATATCTCTTCTGACAGAACGGGCATCCCGGTGCAGTTGCCACGCGGGCCTGGGCCGAGACGGGTGTGCGCTCCTCGGATGACGTGGTAGGCGAGCGAACCGGGTGCGCGTGGCGTGGTCGCGGGTCAGGGTTATGGTAGTGGGGAGCCGTGAAGGGAGGCGCCGATGACGAGTGGTGACAACGTCGTCCGAGCAGGGGCGATCGATACGATGCTGGTCGAGCAGCGGCGGTTTCCACCCCCGCCGGAGTTCCGCGAGAAGGCGTGGGTGAAGGATTGGACCCCCTGGGAAGAGGCGGAGCGCGACTTTGCGGGGTTCTGGGCCAAGCACGCCGCAGCGGAGCTGCACTGGTTCCGCCCGTGGGCGCAGGCGCTGGAGTGGACCGCACCCTGGGCCAAGTGGTTCGTCGGCGGGCCGCGCACCGTGGCCGCCACCTGTGTCGCTCGACCCGCCC
>JADBJL010000032.1 GCA_014874455.1 Thermomicrobiaceae bacterium | reverse complement strand
CCGATCTTAGAAACTCAGGTTGCCCTCGTTGTTGGTGAAGCGCAGCACAACACCGGCCACCCCCTGGAGGACCCGCACGTCGGCCATAATCGCTTGATCGCCGCCTGAGGCGATGGACTGCGGGCCGACCACCCGGTACCAGCCGCCCTTTTTGAACGTGATGTGATAGGCACCGTCGCGGATCTCGACCACGGAGTCCTCGAAGTCGCCGGTATACCAGTCGCCGTTGTCCGTCGAGAAGTCCCAACTCCCTGTGGTGGTGCTGCCACCACTGGCCGGCACCGTCGGCACATCGGCCGCGAACGACTGGCGTGCCACCACTTTGACCGGCACGCTGGCGGTCGGCTCGCCGATGATGACTTCTCCCTCCAGGATCTGGATCTCGGTCTCGGTCACGTTCATGAACGTGACCCGTAGCCCGTCGCCGTCCTTGTGCGAGCGCAGGACTTTGCAGACATCCGCCAGAGAATTGACCGACAGCCCTTCCAGCTTGGTCAGCAGGTAGGCTGGCTGCACGCCAGCGCTCGATGCCGGGCTCCGGCTGGCGACGGCGGCCACCACCAGGCCGTCCGAGGTTCCGAAGTAGTCCTCGTAGAGGTTCGGCACCAGGTTCATCCCCAGCCAGAGCCGGTTCCGGCCCTGCTCCAGTTCGGCGATGATCGGCTTGGCCTTGTCGATGCTGATTGCGAAGTTGAGATTCTGCGCAAAGCTCGGGTCGGCGCCCAGCGTGTTGATGCCGATGACCTCCCCGCGGCGATTGACCAGTGGCCCACCGGAGTTTCCGGGGTTGATCGGCGTATCGGTCTGGATCAGGCTCTCGTACGGCGGGATCTGGAAGTCCAGCTTGGAGACGATGCCGCGCGTCACGCTGAGGTCGGTGCCGATCTCTGCCCCGAACGGGTAGCCGAGGGCCATCACTTCCTCGCCGACCCGGAGTTGGTCGCTGCTGCCGAAGACGGCCGGCGCCAGGCCCTCCATGTCGTCGACCTTGATCACGGCGAGGTCGTCGCAGGTGCTGACGCCCACGAAGCGTGCCGGGCGCTCGCGGTTGCTGCCCGCGGGCACAACGGTGATCGCGGCTGCGCCCTCGACGACGTGAGCATTGGTGACGATATAGCCGTCATCGGTGTAGACGATGCCGGTGCCGAAGCCGACGTTCTCGTAGGAGATCGCCGTTTCCGGGAAGTCGGCGATGATCATGACCGTGGAGGGACGGAGCTTCTCCACGACCTCTTCCCAGGCGAGCGGCTGGGCGGCCGTCGGGCTCGGCGCCGGGTGTACCGGCGTGGGCGTGGGGGATTCGCCGCCACCCGGAAGCACGCCGCAGCCCGCCAGGACGAGCGTGGCGACCCCTAGGAGCGAGCACCAGCGCGGCAGCCGGAGGCGTCGCCGTATCGCTGCGGCCAGCCGCTGGCGCCTGCTCACCCGAGTCCTCGGGGGAGCAGAGATCGGTGGCGTCGCCAGTGACCCGAGACGGAGCCAGAGCCACGAGAGAGAAGCAGTCACCGAAAACATCGTGCCAAACCATTTCTTGGCCGTCGAGCCGACCACTCGGAGCAGTACCCGCGTCGCTCTCCATGCAGCCACGGGCTGACTTCGATCGCCAATCCCCTGCTGTATTGGCGAGCGAGCTCATCGTAGAGTCTCGAGGCAGGTTTGGCAATAGGCCATCGGTACGAGTTCCCGATAACTGAACCGCAGCAGGTCAGCCTCTTGGTTCTCTGGCAGCTCGGCGATCCCCGATCCGCGCCGGGCCGGCTCGCTCGCTGTCGAGCGTGGCCGCGAGCTGGGCTCCGAGCAGTGTCACCACCGCGACGAGGTACACGAAGACTAAGAACGCGACGACCCCGCCCAGGGCACCGTAGACCACGTCGTAGCGGCCGAAGCGCGCGACGTAGACGTCGAACCCAGCCCGAACCAGCTCGATGCCGAGCGCCGCTGCGAAGGCGCCGATCGCCAGATCGCGCCAGCCCGGCCGCGAGGCTGGGAGGACAGCGTAGGCCAGCAGGGTCAGCGCCCACGTCAGAAAGAGCGAGAGCAGCCACAGCACCCAGCCGGACAGCACCCATGCGAGCTCGAGGCCCAACCGCCGCGGGATCACCGCGAGTGCGCTCAGCAGCAGGCCGAGCGCCGTCCAGACCACCGCCAGCGCCACGAGCCCCAACACCGCCAGCAGGTCGATCAGCCGGCCCCGGATAGAGGGCCGTGGGCGCGTGACCTGGAAGGCATCGTTCAAGGCGCGGCGCAGGGCGCCGATGACCTGGCTGGCTCCCAGCAGCGAGCCGAGGAGGCCGACCACCCCAATCAGGCCGCCGCGCACGCCGGAGAGGTCAGCGATCGAGCGCTCGATCTCGTCGCCGAAGTCGGCGGCCTGGGGGATCTGGGAGACGACGAAGCTCACGGCGCGTCCTCGCGTCGCAGGGTCTCCGATCACCAGGCTTACCAGGCTCACCAGCAGGATCAGGAAGGGAAAGAAGGAGAGCAGCGCGTAGTACGCCAGCGCCGCCGCGTAGATCCCTCCCTTGTGCCGCGAGAAGCCCTGGATGACCACTTGCCCGAGTCGGGCCGGGTACCACTGCTGTAGCCGCGCGAAGGTCGCGCTGGCCCTGTGACGAGCCGCTCTGATCACAGCGGAGACCCCCTGCGCGGTACGCCGTCGGATGCCGGTGGCGGCTGGTCGAGAGGAATTCGTAGAAACGAACTTCAAGATTGGCTCCTGACTAACTGGCCTCGCAAGGGATACAGTTACCTTCACGGACTCATCCACTCGCTCGAGGGTTACGCATGAAGCCGATCCATGCCAATCAGGCAACGCCGAGCCGAGAGTTGTCGACGACCCGCCGAACCGCGAAGATCAGGCAGACGCTCGTCGTCGTCCTCGTGCTCAACCTGTGCGTGGCGACCGCGAAGCTCGTCTACGGCCTGATCAGCGGTAGCCTGAGCATGACCGCGGACGGTCTCCACTCGCTGATGGACAGCTCCGCCAACATCGTCGGCTTGATCGGGATGTCCATCGCTGCTCGCCCACCCGACCCCAGTCACCCGTACGGGCACCGCCGCTTCGAGACCATTACCGCACTCGCGATAGCGATGGCGCTGGTACTGGCGGTCTTTCAGATCTTGCAGGAAGCCTGGCGACGCTGGCAAACAGGTGCCGTACCAGAGGTGACCGTCTATTCCTTCGCGGTGATGGGCGTCACGCTGGTGATCAACATCGGTGTGACGCTGTGGGAACGTCGCCGCGCGCGCGAGCTGCGTAGTTCGATCCTGGGCGCCGATGCCAAGCATACGGCCTCCGACGTGCTGGTCTCGCTCTCGGTCATCGGCGGGCTGGCAGGAGTGCGACTCGGCTATCCAGTGCTCGACCTGCTGCTCGGGGTGGCGATCGCGGCGGTAATCGCCTGGGTCGCCTGGACGATCATGCGCGACGCGGCACTGACGCTCTCCGATGTCGCCGCAGTGCCGGTCGAGGTCGTCGAGCGCGCGGCCCGGGCGGTTCCGGGCGTGCGCGGCGTCCACAACATCCGAACCCGCGGGGGCGAGGGACTCGTCTGGGTCGACCTCCACATCCAGGTCGATCCACACCTGCGAGTCGAAGAGGCGCACGATATCGCCAGCGCCGTAGCCGCGCGAGTCGAGGAAGAGCTCGGCCAGCCGGCTGACGTGACCGTCCACGTCGAGCCCGCCATCGAGCGGCACCTCCGGCCGACTCGTGGCTATCGCCCCTGGCGATGAGCGGGGCGAGAACCACACCCGCACAGCCGGCAGTGAGCCGGATGTGCTATCATGAGGCCAGAAATCAGCGTCACAGCGGGAGCGATCGCTTTCGTCAAGGAGCGTGTGCCATGTCCCGCTTGCAGGTCGCTATCTGGTTCTTGCTACCGCTGGTCGCGCTGCTGATCCTGATGACCTTCGCGGGCTATATCTACGGGGCGCTGGCAGTTGCCGGCCTTGCCGGGCTGATCGCGGTGATCTTGCTTCTGGTCATCTTCTTCACCCGGG
>JADBJL010000034.1 GCA_014874455.1 Thermomicrobiaceae bacterium | reverse complement strand
CGTCGTCCGGATCGTCTTCGAGGAACTCGATCCAGCGCTCCACCTGGAGCCGTGCGTGGCCGAGGGGGCGACGATCGAGCCTGGCCAGACGGTCGCACGGCTCGCGGGGCGCCTCGGGAGTATCCTGAGCGGCGAGCGGCTGGCGCTGAACCTGCTGCAGCGCCTCTCGGGTATCGCCACAGCGACGCGCGCGTTCGTCGAGGCGGTCGCGGGAACTGGTGTGGCGATCCTGGATACGCGGAAGACGACGCCGGGGTTGCGGGCGCTCGAAAAGTACGCGGTGCGCGTCGGTGGTGGCAGGAACCACCGTTTTGGGCTCTTCGACGGCATCTTGATCAAGGACAACCATATCCGAGCTGCCGGCGGGGTCGCCGAGGCGGTGCGTCGAGCGCGAGCACGGGTGCCCCATCCGCTGGCGATCGAGGTGGAAGTCACCACGCTCGAGGAGCTCGAGGAGGCGCTCGCCGCAGGTGCCGACTGGATCCTGCTGGACAACATGGATCTCGACACGCTGCGTGAGGCGGTACGGCGGACGGCTGGCCGGGCCAAGCTCGAGGCGTCAGGCGGCGTGACGCTCGAACGCGTCCGAGCTATCGCCGAGACAGGCGTGGATGCGGTTTCGGTCGGTGCGTTGACGCACTCGGCCCGCGCCTTGGATCTGAGTCTGGAAATCGTCCGGATAGAACAGGATTGACAGAGGTTCGGCGTCAATGGAACAGCATGAGCTGGTTCAGGCTATCTTGCGGCTCAAAGAGCAACGGCACGCGGTCATCCTCGCCCACAGCTACCAGCGACCCGAAGTGCAGGACATTGCCGACTTCGTCGGCGACTCGCTGGGGCTTTCGCGCGAGGCCGCGCGCACGGATGCGCGCGTCATCGTCTTCTGCGGCGTGCATTTCATGGCCGAGACGGCCGCGATCCTCAACCCGGACAAGACGGTGCTGCTCCCGGATCTCGAGGCCGGATGCTCTCTCGCCGAGACGATCACGCCGGACGATG
Organism: Thermomicrobiaceae bacterium; assembly: GCA_014874455.1. Lineage (GTDB taxonomy): Bacteria > Chloroflexota > Chloroflexia > Thermomicrobiales > Thermomicrobiaceae > Thermalbibacter. The sequence continues at coordinate 37,173 of JADBJL010000034.1, read as the reverse complement.
TGCGGGCCTGGCGCGAGACACACCCTGACGGGATCGTGGTGGCGTATGTGAACACGAGCGCGGCGGTCAAGGCACTGGCCGATATCTGCTGCACGAGCGCGAATGCGGTTGAGGTCGTCGCGAGCCTGCCGCCGGATCGGCCGCTCTTCTTCGTGCCCGACATGTTCCTCGGGGCGCACGTCGAGCGACTGACCGGACGGAAACTGGATCTCTGGCTCGGCGAATGCCACGTCCATGCGGGTATCCGCAGCGAGGATCTCGAGGCGCAGCTCGCGGCACATCCGAATGCCGAGTTCCTCATCCACCCGGAGTGTGGCTGCAGCTCGACCTGCATCTACCTGCGTCCGGACGCGAAGCTCCTCTCGACCGAGGGGATGGTGCGCTATGCTGCGCAGTCGCCCGCACAGGAGTTCGTCGTCGCGACCGAGGTGGGGATCCTGCATCGCCTGCGCAAGAAGGCGCCAGGGAAGCGCTTCATCCCGGTTCGCGATGATGCGGTCTGCCAGTACATGAAACGCGTCACGCTGGAGAAGGTGTACGAGTCGCTGCGCGACCTCAAGCACGTTATCACCGTGCCAGAGGAGATCGCGGCACCGGCCCGGCGAGCGCTCGAAGCGATGTTAGCGCTGGGGTGAGAAGTGGAAACGAAACCGGCAACGAGCGAGCGTCGTATCGAGCCGCTCACGCCGCTTCTCGGAGCCTTTCGCCAGCGAGCCCGAAGTGACGACTCGCTCGCCAGCGGAGGAATTCAACCCCCTCAGTAACCAGGTCGGTACTCGCCCCAGACCTGGCGGAGCCGCCCGCAGATCTGCCCCAGGGTCGCGCCGGCCAGCAGAGCCTCCTTCATCACCGGGAGCATGTTCTCGGTGCCGCGGGCAGCGCGCTCGACCGCCTCCAGCGCCGCGGCCACCCTCGCCGCGTCCTGCCTGGCCCGGTACTCCCGCACGCGCGCGACCTGCCGCTCCACCGCCGCCTCGTCCAGCCGGTGAACCGGTACTTCGACCTCATGGTCGTCCTGGTACGCGTTGACGCCGACCACTGCCCGTTCGCCCGAGGCCACGCGCAGCTCCCACACGTAGGCGCTCTCGGCGATCTGCTCCTGGATCCAGCCCCGCTCGATCGCCGCGACGGCCCCACCCAGCGACTCGATCTCGTCGATGAGCTCCCAGGCGCGCGCTTCGATCTGGTCGGTCAGCGCCTCGACGAAGTAGGAGCCCCCGAGCGGGTCGGCCGTGTCGGCTATCCCGGTCTCCTCGGCCAGGATCTGCTGCGTGCGCAGTGCCAGTGTCGCTGACTCCTCGGTCGGCAGGCCCAGCGCCTCATCGTAGGCGTTGGTATGCAGGCTTTGGGTGCCGCCGAGCACCGCGCTCAAGGCCTGGTAGGCCACTCGCACCACGTTGTTGAGCGGCTGTTGGGCCGTCAGCGTGCAGCCGCAGGTCTGGGTGTGGAAGCGGAGCATCATCGAGCGCGGATTCTGCGCGCCGAACCGCTCGCGAACGATTTTGGCCCACATGCGCCGGGCGGCGCGGAACTTGGCGATCTCTTCGAAGAAGTTGCTGTGGGCGCCGAAGAAGAAGCTCAGCCGCGGGGCGAATTCGTCGACCTGTAAGCCGGCCTCGATCGCGGCACGCACGTAAGCGATCGCGTTGGCGAGCGTGAAGGCGATCTCCTGTACCGCGGTCGCGCCAGCTTCGCGCATGTGGTAGCCGCTAATGCTGATCGTGTTCCACTTAGGCAGATGCTGGCGGCAATAGGCGAACGTGTCGGTGACCAGGCGCATCGAGGGGGCTGGCGGGAAGATGTACGTCCCCCGTGCCGCGTACTCTTTCAGGATGTCGTTCTGGATCGTGCCCCGGAGCTCCCGGGGATCGGCACCCTGCTCTTCGGCCACGATCTGGTACATCAGCAGGAGCAGTGCCGCCGGAGCGTTGATGGTCATCGAGGTCGTCACCTTAGCGAGCTCGATGCCGTCGAACAGCCGGCGCATATCGTCGAGCGTGCTGATCGCGACCCCCACCCGGCCGACCTCCGGCCGGGCCAGCGGGTGGTCGGAGTCGTAGCCGAGCTGGGTCGGGAGGTCGAAGGCAACGCTGAGCCCCATCTGGCCGCGCTCGAGGAGCAGCTTGAACCGCCGGTTGGTCTCCTCGGCCGAGGCATAACCGGCATACTGGCGGATCGTCCACTTCTTTCCCCGGTACATGGTGGGGTGGATGCCGCGGGTATAAGGGTACTGTCCAGGGTCGGGCTCGGCGGCGCGGCCGGTGTCCCGGTAGACCGGCTCGATCTCGATCCCGGAGTCGGTCACGACACGGTCGAGTTCAGTCTGGCTCATACCCACGCTCCTTGGGTGTCGCGGTACCACTCCAATGCTACTCCGGGGCGGGGGCGACCTCGACCAGTTCGGTCAAGACTCCGTGGCAGGAACGGGGATGGATGAACGCGACGCGCCAGCCGTGCAGGCCAACTCTCGGCTCGCGGTCGATTAGTTCAAAGCCTGCTGCAGCGAGGAACTGCAGGGCGGCGCTGAGGTCAGGCACCGCATAGGCGACGTGATGGACGCCGTCACCGCGGGCTGCCAGAAAGCGAGCCACGCCACTCTCACTGTCGAGGGGGGTCAGGAGTTCCACATAGTTGTGCCCGATGGCGAAGGAGGCGATCCGGACACCCTGCTCCGGCAGGTCGAGTACCTCGAGCAGGCGGAAGCCCATACTCTGGTACCGCTCGGTCGCCGCCGCGAGATCGGACACCACGATCCCGACGTGGTGAATGCCCAGCACGGTGATCAGTGGAGCGAGATTCACGCTATCTCCGTACCCGAGCGCTCGTGCCGCCGCGTCGCACCGGTACGTTGGCGACGAACCGGTCACCCCGCTCGGTGCGCACGATGTTGATCTCGAGCTGGTCGACCTCCACGTCGAGGTGGCGTGAGAGGATCCGGCAGATGTCGTCTCGGAGCGCTTGCATCACATCAGGTGTCAACTTCACGTGATCATAGACCAGGACTTCGACCAGGCGCTGCTTCGCGACCTGTGCACTCCCTTGTGGCCGGTAGGCATGCCGTCGACCGAACAGACTATCGAAAAGTCCCATTTATCCTGCTCCTCCCCCACGCATGGCCTGGCCCTGCCGGCTCCCCCCGAAGCCGAGCGCACGCAGCAGCCGCCGCCACGCGCCGTCCGGTGCCTCCAACACCATAAATGGGACATCCTCTCCCAGCAGCCGGGCCGCGATGTTGCGGAACGCTTGGCCAGCGCGCGAAACCGGGTCGAGGGCGACCGGCTCGCCGCGGTTGGTCGCCGTGACGATGGTCTCGTCGTCCGGCACGAGGCCGAGCAATGGGATCGAGAGGATCTCCGTGACGTCCTCGACCGACATCATGTCACCCCGCCGGACGAGTTCGGGGTCGATCCGGTTGACGATCAGCCTGGGCACGGGCAACTCGGCCGCCTCCACCAGCCCGACGATCCGGTCAGCGTCGCGCACCGAGGAGACCTCCGGGTTGGTGACCACGATCACCTCGTCGGCACCGGCGATGGCGTTGCGGAACCCCTGCTCGATCCCAGCCGGCGAGTCGATCAGGATGAAGTCGAACTGCCGGCGCAGCTCCTCGCAGAGGGCGCGCATCTGCTGGGGCGAGACCGCCTCCTTATCGCGCGTCTGCGCGGCCGGGATCAAGTACAGGTTCGTCAGGCGCTTGTCCCGGATCATCGCCTGGCGCAGGCGACACCGTCCCTCGACCACGTCGACGATATCGTAGACGATCCGGTTTTCCAGCCCGAGCACGATGTCGAGGTTGCGCAGGCCGATGTCGGCGTCGAGGAGGACGACCGAGCGCCCGCGGGCAGCCAGAGCCGTGCCCAGGTTGGCCGTCGTCGTCGTCTTGCCGACTCCTCCCTTGCCGGAGGTGATGGTGATAACTCGTCCGTTGACCTCCTGCTGTGGCTCCACCGCGTCCCTCCCTCGGTCAGCGCCTTCTTCACTTGCTCGCGTGCGCGCTCGGTCAGAGTTTTCGATCCACCCGCCACGGCTCGACCACGATAGCCCCCTCGAGCACCCGTGCCACGGCGGGTTGATCGAGCAGAGCACGCCCTGAATCCGGCGCCCGTGCGACCAGCGAGCCGATGCGAAGCTGGGTCGGTACTAGCCGGAGGGCAGCGATCATCGCGTCGTGGTTCCCGTGCATGCCGGCGTGCACCGTTCCGCGCAGCACGCCCCAGACCAGGACGTCGCCAGCGGCGTAGACCTCAGCTCCGGGGTTCACGTCGCCGACGATCACGAGGTCGCCGTCGCTGGTGACCGACATGCCGGAGCGAAGCGTCCGGCGGACATACTGCGCGTAGTGTTCGCCCTCAGTCGGCAGGTTGCTCGGCACCGGCAACGGGCGCACTGGAGGCGGGCCAGCTTCACGGTCGACGAGGCGGAGCGGATGGAACCCCCAGGACCTCAGTCGCTCCCGGTGCTCGGCTCGGCTCGAGGTGACGGCCCGTAGCCGGAGTCCGCGGTCGCTGAGCAGGCGCTGCAGGGCTACGATCTCCTCGAGATTCGGTTCTCGCTCTCCGTAGTCGATGACGAGTTCCCCATCGCGAAAGAAATTGCGGTGGTCGTCGAGACTGCTGCGGATCTGGCTGAGGAGCGCTGGCAGCGACACACCGGGCGGGAGCTGGAGCACCAGCCCGTCCTGGGTTCCGCGCACGCGAACCTGACCGACTTCGTGGCGCTTCTCGACCATGGAATCTACCCCCTCACCCCGTCGACTGGCGTGCGAGTTGGCCGGGAGCCGGTGTCGGTTCGCCTAGCCCGAGCGACCAAAGTAGGTCGCCAGAATCGCGTCAGCGACCGGTACGGCAAAGGTCGCTCCCTCGCCTCCATCACGGATCAACACCAGAACCAGTACTTCAGGCGCATCGAACGGCGCGAAAGCCGCGAACCACGCGTGCTTCTTCTCGTACCGTCCATCGACGGCCTGCCCGTACTCTGCTGTTCCGGTCTTGCCGGCGATCGGGATAGCGTCCCCCGTGCGGATGAACTTTCCCTTCGCCGTCCCTTCGGTCACGACCCGGCGCATGGCCCGGCGCACCAGCTCGAGGTGCTGCGGCTCGATGCGGAGCTGGCGGACAGCCTGTGGGCCGAACTCGCGCACGACCTTTCCCGACGAGTCCCGCAGGGCACGCACCAGCCGCGGCCGGTAGTATGTCCCGCTGTTCGCGATTGCGGCCAACGCGCAGGCGAGCTGCAACGGCGTGCACGCCAGATGCCCCTGGCCGATCGAGACGTTAATAGTATCGCCGACCGACCAGTACTCCCGCAACGTCTGGAAGAGCCAGAGCGGGTTCGGCACCACGCCGCCTGCCTCGCCCGCGAGCTCGATCCCGGTGGGCTGCCCGAACCCGAACTCCTGGCGCAGATAGCGCTCGATCCGCTCGATGCCCAGCCCGCTGAAATAGTGCGGCGTGGGGTCACCGGGCAGATAGTAGTGGAGCGGCTCGTCATCGCCCTCCGGGATCTGACCCGGCGCGCCCACATTGTAGAAGAAGACGTTGCAGGAGTGGGTGATCGCGTCGTCGACGTTGACCGGCCCGTGCCCGCTGGCCAGCCAGCAGCGGTAAATGTTGCCGCCCTGCTCGTCGAAGACGGTCGGCACGCGGATCTGCCCGCGGCACACATAGATCGTCCCAGTATCGATGACGCCCTCTTGCAGGCCGGCGCAGGCCAGAATCGGCTTGATCGTCGAGCCGGGCGGGAACTCGCCACTGACGGCGAAGTTCACCAGCGGGGTGAACCGGTCGTTCAGGTACGCGTCGTACTCGGCCTGCGTGATCCCCTCAGCGAAGCGCTGGTTGTCGTAGGTCGGCAGGCTGACCAGGGCGAGCAGCTCGCCGTTGCGCGGGTCGAGGACGATGGCGACACCGGAGCCGACCGACTCGCGCCCTTCCTGGAGGGCGGCGCGGTTGGCTGCTTCGATCCCCTCCCGTAGCGCCCGGGCCACCGCGCCCTGGAGCCCGGCATCGATCGTCAGCTCGACCGTGTAGCCCGGTTGTGGCTCCCGGCGGCGATGCCGGAGCTCCACGACCTCGACGCCGCGCGCGTCGGTCTGGATCCAGCGCCCACCACGCCGGCCGCGGAGCGCCTCCTCCATGGCTTGTTCGACTCCGCCGCGGCCGACCTGGTCGTCGGGCAAGTAGGGGTTGCGGAGGTCGTAGCCACCCGCAGCCGCGAACTCCTCCTCCGATATCGGCCCGACATAGCCGAGGATGTGGGCGAAGTCGGGCCCCGCCGGATAGTGCCGCACCAGCGTGTCGTCACTGACCCGCACCCCCTGGAAGTACAGCTCGTTGGCGGCGAGCGTCAGCGCGAGCTCGCGCGGCACGTCCCGCTTCAGCACGATCGGTTCGGCCGAATCACTGTACAGTTGCAGCAGGTAGTCGTAACGGTTGAGCACGTGTACCCCTGGCAGCCGCTTCGCCAGTTCGCGCAGGCCAGTCGCTTCCTCAGGCGTCAGGCGCTCGCGAACGAGGACGAGCGGCTTGGCCGCAGGGTCGAGCACTCGAGCGATCAAGTCGGCCGGCTCGACACCCAGCGCCCCCGCAAGTTCGGCGAGCACCTCGCGTTCCGCCCCCTGCGGGAGCGCTTGGCGACGTACGACGAGCACGTCGTCTAGCTCCAGGGCCTTGACGAGCTGGTCTCTGATCGCCTGCCGGCGTTCCTCATCGTCGGGGAGTTGTTCGGGGATCAGCGCTACTGACCAGCTCCGCCGGTTCTGTGCGAGGACAGTACCGTTGCGGTCGACGATCAGCCCGCGCGGCGCGCGAAGCGGCTCGAACCGGACAATGTTCCCCTGCGCCTGGACTTGGTACTGGCCGGCGTCGCGCACCTGCATTTGCCACAATTTGCCGACGATCGCGCCGAACCCCCCGACGATGAGTCCCCGCAGAATGAACGCCCGGCGGGTCATCCGGGGTTCACCGCTGTCCTCGAGGTTTTCGATGCGGCCCCGCCGGCGATCGACTGGCGGAACCAGCTCCATCCGCTTACCGCGACGGCGCACGGCGCATCCCGAGTCTCTCCAGCGCGGCGATGACCATATAGACAAGTGGCACCGCCGCGACGTTCAACAAGGCCGTCAAAACAGCCACACGCAGCACTGCCTCGGCAGGCGGTCTCTGGCCCAGTGCCCACTGTAACCCCGCCACCACCAGGTGGCTGGCGAGGGTCGCCAGAACCACCAGCCCCATCGGAATGACCAGGTCGCTTCGAAAGAGCCGGCGGCGCGCCAGCCCGCCGATGACCGCTACCAGCAGCAGTGCCAGCCCGTGCGATCCGAGCGGCTCCAGTGTCAGAACGTCCAGCGTGAGACCGGCCAGCGCTGCCCAGACCATGCCCGCGGGAATACCACTGAAGCTACTGGAAACCAAGACCAGCCCGAGCACGAGATCGGGGCCGATCTGAAGGGGATTCAATCGAGGCAAGAGCGTGACCTGCACGGTGGCCGTTCCCACCAGCAGGAGAGCGAAGAGAAGTCGCTTCACCGGCGGCCACGGTCCCCCACCAACCGCTGCTCATCGGTCACCTATCGTATCACATCCGCACGCTCGCTTCGGTGGATCGCTCGGGCTGGCCAGCCCGACAGCAGGTTCGCTGCTCATCGGTGAGCGCGAGTCCGCCTGCGGCCAAGGGTCGTTTCCCTGCCGGGAACAGCGCGGTGTCTCCAGCCGAATCGACAAAGCGACTGACGCCAGGCATTGGCGATCGCCCTCGAGATCTGCTAGTGTCGCGCATTGACTCGGGGGCAGACGGATTTGTATCCTTGCTCTATCGGGTAATCAGGAACGAAGGCGCGAGGACGCGCGGCGAGACGCGACGGTGCGGCGAGCGGCCAGCGCTGGAGCCAGAGAGGGCGATGCCTGCCGGTAGAGCGCCATGACCACGGCCTGCCCGTTCTGGCTGGCAGAGCGGGCGACTGAGGATAGCCACCTGGTTTCGTACTCGCACACATCGATCGTCGGCTTTCCGGGAGCAGCAGTGGTCACCGCCGTCAGACCTACCTATCGCCGCTACCGTATCGCGATCCGCCCTGCGCCGGATCTCGTTCGCCTCCCTCCCCGCTTCCGAGTCAAGGTCGAGAAGCATCGACTGATCGGGCTCGTCCTCAAGGAACTCGTCCGCTACCGGGGCGACCTGCCGGTGATATTGAGCCGACCGTGCGTCTACGGCGTGTTCTCCCGGCCGGTCGGCGGGCTGGCCCCGAAGGAAGAACTCTGCGTCGGTTGCCTGCGCTGCACCGTGCAGCACCCCGAAGTCGTCCAGATTTACCCGAACCCGGAGCGGGAGCGCCTCGGCGACTCCTACCTGAAGCCCGCGTACGTCGACACCCTGCTCTACGAGGCTCGCACCGGCCACGTGCCGGTTCGCGGGGCAGGCTATCGCGGCCCCTTCGGCGGAGCCGGCTGGGATGGCATGTGGACCGACATGTCGGAGATCGTCCGGCCGACCCGGGACGGCATCCATGGCCGGGAGTTCATCTCGACGGCAGTCGACATCGGCGAGAAGCCGCCTCAGCTCGTGTTCGACGAGCGGGGGGAGCCGGTCGGGACGCCGCCGAAGGTCATCACGATCCAGGTGCCGTTCCTGTTCGACTACCCGCCGCGGAGCGCCCGGCCGCGCCTGCTGCTGGAGATCCTGGCGCGGGCGGCGCAGGAGATCGAGACCCTGGTGATGGTGCCGGTGGATCTGGTCGTCCGATTCGACCTGGCTGGATCACACGTCGTCCCGGTCGTGGAGAAGGAGACCTGGCGCTGGCTCCCGCGGCTGAGCTGGTCGCCTCGCATGATCGCGCTCGCGGGCTGGAATCGAGAGCGCGTCGCCGAGCTGGAGCGTCGCTTCCCCGAGAGCATCCCCTGCGCCCGCGTGCCGATGGACAGCGATGTCCTGGACCTGGTGCGGCAGGGTGCCAGGGTCCTGCACCTGACGGCCGATTACCACGGGATGCAGGGTGGCTCCTTCGTCATGGACCTGATCCGGCGGGCGCACCAGCGGCTGGTGGAGGCCGGCCTGCGCGAGGAGGTCACGCTGATCGGGAGCGGGGGCATCGTGATGGCTGAGCATGTGCCCAAGGCGATCATCTGCGGGCTCGATGCCGTCGCGCTCGACACGGCGCTCTGGGTGGCGCTGCAGGCCCGCTTCGCCGGCGAGTGCCGGGATCCGGAGACCGCGCCCGTCTCGTTCCCGCGGCTCGAGCCGGCCTGGGGCGTCCAGCGCCTGAAGAACCTGGCCGCTTCCTGGCGCGACCAGTTGCTCGAAGTGCTGGGCGCGATGGGGCTGCGCGAGGTACGGCGCCTGCGCGGCGAGCTGGGGCGCTGCATGTTCCAGGCCGAGCTGGAGCGGGAAGCCTTCGCGGAGGTGGCTGGCTACGGTGCTGACGCGTAGGGGGTCTGAGCAGTCGATTATCCGGAAGCACGAGGAGGCCCTGCATCAGGGTTACCACCGCTGGCCCACGCTCGACTTCGGGTTGCCGCCAGCGATGGGCGACGAGCGCTGGCCCGCGGAGCTGATCCTGGCCACCTGGCTGCAGGCCGAGACCGGTCGCCCGCCGGTGAACGGGCTGGAGTACCGGGTCGGCCGGTCGGGGGGCGGGTTCGACGCGCTCGACTTCCGCTTCCTGCCGCCCGAGCAGCAGCTCTCGGAGAGCGTGCCGGTAGACACCTCGATCCCGCTGAACCGCCGGCCAGGCGAGCGACCGGTCGAGATCCCGATCCCCTGGTACGGCGGTGGGATGTCCTTCGGGTCGGTCAGCGAGCAGATCATGCTCGCTCGAGCCAAGGCGGCGAAGGAGTGGCGCACCTTTACCTCGACCGGCGAGGGCGGCTACCCGGAGTCGCTCGTTCCCTACCGCGACCACGTGATCACCCAGATCGCGACCGGGATGTTCGGCGTGCGCGAGGAGACGATCCAGTGGGCGCCGATCATCGAGTTCAAGTACGCGCAGGGAGCGAAGCCAGGCCTGGGCGGCCATCTGCTTGGCGACAAGGCCACCGTGGCGGTCGCCAGGATGCGGGAGAGCGTGCCCTGGGTCAGCCTCTTCTCGCCCTTCCCGTTCCACAGCGTCTACTCGGTCGAAGACCACAAGAAGCACATCGACTGGGTGCGGACGGTCAACCCCGAGGCGCTGGTTTCGGTCAAGGTCTCGACGCCCACCGATATCGACATGGTGGCCGTCGGCAGCTACTACGCCGGGGCTCACATCATCCACATCGACGGCGGCTACGGCGGCACCGGAGCGGCGCCGGAGATCGCCAAGAAGAACATCGCCATGCCGATCGAGCTCGCGCTGCCGCGGGTGCATCGTTTCCTCGAACAAGAGGGGATCCGCGACGAGGTGGTGATCATGGCCAGCGGCGGCGTCCGCACGGCCTACGATATCGCCAAGGCCATCGCGCTGGGCGCCGACGGCTGTGTGCTGGGCACGACCGAACTGGTGGCGCTCGGCTGCACGCGCTGCGGGAACTGCGAGCGCGGGCGCGGCTGCCCCTTCGGCTTGACTACGACCGACCCGGAGCTGTCCCAGCTCGTCGACCCCGACTGGGGCGCCGAGCGGCTCAGCCGGCTCTACGCCTCCTTCCAGGCGCAGCTCCGCGACATCCTGCGGCGTCTCGGGCTGCGCAGCGTGCGCGAGCTGCGCGGCCGCGTCGATCTGCTGGTCTATCGCAAGCCGGGAGACTCCGATGAGCGGGGAAACCGTATCGGATCAGGTCAGGCTCGCTAAGCGGCTCATCGCCTCACGGTGGCCGCTCGTCGCCGGGCAGGGAGTGCCACTGCGCAAGGCTGAAGCCGAGGGTGGCTGCGGCGTCATCGGCATCGCCTCGAGCCAGCCGCTGGCCGGGAAGCACCTCCTCCAGGCCCTGATTCAGATGCGCAACCGCGGCAACGGCAAAGGCGGCGGGATCGCGGCCGCCGGCCTGGATCCGACCTTCTTCGGGGTCTCGCCAGCCATCCTCCAGACCGACTATTTGCTGGCAGTCGCCTACCTCGACCGGTCGGTTCGGCCTGAGGTCGAAGCTGGATTTATCGAGCCGGTCTTCCTCGTCGACTACGTCCACCGGCTGCGCACGCTGCCGGACTACCGCACCTTGCCCAGCCTGGAGGTTCCCCCGCCGGAGGTGGTCTGCTACTTCGCCCGCGTCCGGCCCGAGGTTCGCGTGGCCTTCATGTGCGAGCACGGCATCTCGGAGCGGCACGCCGAGGCGGCGGAGGATGAGATCGTCTACCAGAACACCTACCGGCTCAACCGTGCCTGGTATGCCGCGAGCGGGGAGAAGCGTGCTTTCGTCCTCTCGCACGGGAAGAACCTGCTGATCCTCAAGCTGGTCGGCTACGGCGACGACGTGGTGCGCTACTACCGGCTGGAGGATCTCCATGCCCACGTCTGGATCGGGCACCACCGCTACCCGACCAAGGGAAAGGTCTGGCATCCGGGCGGCGCGCACCCCTTCCTCGGGATGCACGACGCGCTCGTCCACAACGGGGACTTCGCGAACTACGCATCGATCTGCGCCTACCTGGCCCAGCGCAACATCTACCCGCTCTTCCTGACCGACACCGAAGTGGCCGTGCTGGTCTTCGACCTCCTCCACCGGGTCTACGGGTATCCGCTGGAGTACGTGGTCGAGGCGATGGCCCCCACCACCGAGCGCGACTTCACCCTGCTGCCGCCGGAGAAGCAGCGCATCTACGAGATGCTCCAGGCCGTGCATATCCACGGCTCGCCTGACGGCCCCTGGTTCTTCCTGATCGCCCAGTCGCTTCCCGCCAGCCGGGCCTGCCGGCTGATCGGGATCACCGACACCTCGATGCTGCGGCCGCAGGTCTTCGCCCTCCAGCAGGGTGAGCTCTCGATCGGCTTGGCCGCCTCGGAGAAGCAAGCGATCGATGCCGCGCTGGAGAGCATCGCGCAGGACGAGCCTCGAGTCTGGCCGCGGGCCGACCTGTATTGGAACGCCCGCGGCGGCAGCCACACGGATGGCGGCGCGTTCATCTTCACGGTGCAGCTCGACGGGAGCGCCAGCGCAACGCTCACCTGCACCGACAAGTTCGGGCGCCGCATCGCCCCGGATCCGCGCAAGCGCCCGCTCACCCGCGCGGCGAGCGGGCCGGCTGTCGTCCACAGGGGCGCTCCGCCCGGTATCGACCTGGATGTGCCCCCCGAGGAGCTCTTCGCCCAAGTGCGGGAGCGGCTGCCCGCCTGGGACTACGGCGAGGTCGCCGCGCTCCTGGCGGCGCTGGAGCGCCTGGCTACCGGGGGCGACGAGGATCGGGCGCGGGTGATCGCGGTGCTGACACTGCTCATCGATCGCCGCTACCCCACCGGCGTCATGAAGCGGAGCTGCGTGCTGGCGCTGGCCGATCGGAGCCTGGCTGGCGTGGTCGATCAGATCCGGCGCCGGCCGACGCCGGGGTATGCCTGGATGGGCTGGGAGAGCCCGGTGCCGTCGCCGGCCGATCCGCGCGCGGCTCTGGTGATCGACGCCCGCGGCTTTCCGTCGGAGGGAGAACACTCGCTGGCCCGCGCAGTCGTCCACTCCTACCGCTGCGGCTTCCGCCGGATCCTCGTGGCGAACGTCCGGGGCCAGCGCTTCCTCGGCTGTGGCCTGGGGCCGAACTCCCACGGCCTGCGGATCGACGTGTATGGCTCCTCCGGCGACTACCTCGCCTCGGGGCTGGATGGTGCCGAGCTGGTGGTGCACGGCAGTGCCCAGGACCAGCTCGCCCAGATCATGAAGGACGGCACCTTGATCGTCTACGGCGACGTTGGCCAGACGTTCGGCTACGCTGCCAAGGGAGGTAGGGCTTTCGTCCTGGGCAATGCCGCCGGGCGGCCGCTGATCAATGCGGTCGGCCGGCCACGCGTGGTGATCAACGGCACCTGCCTCGACTACCTGGCCGAGTCGTTCATGGCCGGCGACCCGCTGGACGGGGGCGGCTTCGCGATCCTCAACGGGGTGGCCTTCGACGAGGACGGGCGGCTGTACGAGCTTGACACGCCCTATCCGGGCGGCAACCTCTTCTCCCTGGCCTCTGGTGGAGCGATCTACGTCCGTGACCCGCGGGGGCTGCTCGACGAGAGCCAGCTCAACGGCGGCGAGTTCGCTCCGCTGACGGTGGAGGATTGGGCACTGATCCGGCCTTACCTCGAGGAGAACGAGCGGCTCTTCGGCATCCCGGTGGACTACCTCCTCAGCGTCGACGGGCGCCGGCTGCCGCCGGAGCAGGTGTACCGCAAGATCCGGCCGGCTGGTCACGAGGCGCTCATGCCCGAAGAGGCCTGGGTCAAGCGCATGGCCTAGCGACGAGCTGCAGCACCATGGTCGAACTCCGTGGCGATAACCACCGCGGGGCAGTCAGGTCAACCCTGGAGCGGGGAGACAACCGTGGCTCCTCGCGCTCCAGGCTATCACGACGGCGCGAGCCGCCGGAACCCCTCGGCCAGCCGGTAACCGCCTCGTCGCCCGAGTTCGCTGGCGATGCGCTGGAAGAGCGCTTCCTGCTCAGGCCGATCCCGCCCTTGCGTGACGTGTTGCCGCAGGGCTTGCATTCGGAGCGTGAATACTGGCTCTACATCCACAAAGACATCAGGCTCCTGGCTCATGATGAGCATCAGCACCTCCGGGCGGTGCAGCGGTAATCCCTGACGCACCTGCTCTGGCTCGCACAGTGGGCTCGGGGCACACAGGTAGGCAGCCTGGAAGACGGTGAGCCCGAGCGTCGTGTGATCAGGATAGATCGCACACGCATCTCGCGAGCCATTTCCCGGATAGGGGTCGTGCGTGATGATCGTGCTCGGTCGATACTGCCGGATGAGCCACGTTACATCGGCGCGAAGCTGGGGAACGTGGAAGGCGAGGTCGCCGTCGTCGTAGCGCAAGAACGTGATGTCTGTGACGCCGACGATCGCAGCCGCAGCTCGCTGTTCTGCTTCTCGGGGCTCAGCGAGGCGCTCGGCAGTCATGGCTGGATCCGCCGTGCCTCGATTGCCGCTGGTCGCCAGGACATACGCCACCTGCTTCCCCTGGGCGACGAGCCGGGCAACGGTGCCAGCGCAGTGCGCCTCGATATCGTCGGGGTGAGCAACGATCACGAGAACCGGGTCTGGGAATTGCTCGAGCGACATGCCTGGCCCTCTTCCACCCTCGGCGGATAGACCTCTGTCCTGACGAAGCGCCAAGAATCTCCGACGAGCGTGTGGGCAGATCACGGTGCTCTTTGCGGCACGATGTATCACTGCCCGACCGCGTGGTCAGCGTGCGATCTGGCATCAGCGTACAGCTTGACGTGCAGGTCAAGGTCAAGCGGCGCGCGCTGGTGCCTCCGGGATGCACGGGCATTCTGATGAGAAGGAGGCACAGCAGTCACAGCTCTGGAGGCTTCCCGGGTGTGCATCGCTTGCCGTGGCTAAGCGCTGGATCGCGGCCTCGAGCATGGCTCTGAAGGTGGTGAGAGCCTGGATACGCTCGCTACAGGCTGCGATCTTCCGCTCGAGGATGTCCCGCAGCTCAGCCTGTGTGAGCAGGCAGCGGCCCTCTTCCGCAACGACGAGGAGATGCTTGATCTCAGCGAGGGTAAGGCCGAGCGCTTTCGCTCGCTGGATGAAGCGGAGCCGGTCGAGATCTTCCGATCGGAAGCATCGGTAGCCGTTAGGAGATCGGGAAGCCGGTGGCAGGAGGCCGAGGGATTCGTAGTAGCGCACCGTCCTCGGCGAGACGCCGGCTTGGCGCGCTAGTGCTCCCACACGGAGATTTTCCATGACGCCGCCCTCCATCTATCTCAGGCAAGACTCCCGGCGCACTCCGGCATGTTACGCCTGCCTGGCAAGGGGCTATCCGGTCGTGGTTGTACCCGGCACACCTTCTCAGGACGATGTCTTCACGACATCCGACGGCTCGAAGGCGAAGACGGCCTTGATCACCCCCGAGGAGCCCTTGCTGGTCACGGTCTCCAGCGCCCGCCGGTAGTCGGCCAGCGCGAAGGTATGGGTGACCAGCGGCTTGAGGTCGACCGCCTTCTCCGCCATCAGGCGCACGGCCAGCCGCACCGTATCGACCCGCTCACCGCGGAACTCCTCGACCGCGTAGGCGACGGCGCCGCGGATCTCGACCTCGTGCAGCCAGACCGGTGTCCAGTCCACCCCGCTCGGTGTGCTGGCCAGCCCGACCAGCACGACCCGGCCGCCGGCCCGCGCTAGCCGCAGCGCGTCGTCGATCGTGCGCCCGGTGCCGACGCAGTCGAACACGATGTCCGTGCCGCCCTGAACCAGCGGCCGGCCGATGACCGGCTTGAGCACCTCGGCGCCGGTGAGCTGCGCCATCTGCCGGTAGAGGTCGGCGCCGCGCCGGGCGCGCAGCACCACGTCGGCCCCGAGCCGAGCCGCGGCCTCGGCCTGGAACGGGTAGCGCGCGGTGACGATCACCCGCGCCCTGGAGCCGACGGCCCGGATCGCCGCCACGGTCAGCAAGCCGATGATCCCTGCTCCTAAGACCAGTACCGTCTGATCGTCGCCCGGCCGGTTGCGTAGGACGGCGTGCAGGGCGACCGCGAAAGGCTCGGCCAGCACCGCTTCTTCATCGGAGAGCGAGTCCGGCACCGGGATCACCTGAGAGCGGTGCGCGACGAAGCTGGGGCTCCAGCTCCCACCGGTGTCCCGGCAGAAGCCGATCATGGTGCCGGCCGAGACCGTGCCCTGGTGGAAGCGCAGGCAGAGGTTCGGCTCGCCGCGCGCGCAGTTCGGGCAGAGGTCGCGGAAGCCGCGGGCCACACAGCCGAGCAGCGGGTTGACGACCACGCGCTGGCCGAGTTGGAAGCCGTCGGCCGCGCTGCCCACCTCGGCGATCAGGCCCATGTTCTCGTGCCCGAGGGTGAAGGGGAACGAGGTGATCGCGGACGTCGTGGTGCTGGCGTGGAGCTGAATCACCCCCAGGTCGCTGCCGCAGATACCCCCGTAGCGGGTGGCCACGCGTACCCACTCGGGGGTCGGCAGGCGCGGCTCGGGCACCTCGCGGAGCTGGAGGCAGGCGAGATCGCTCCAGTAGACCGATCGAGCGACCCGTCCGAGCGCCTTGGTCAACCCATAGCGCGGTACGCTCTGGATGAACTGCAGTGCCTGCACCGCCCGTGCTCCTTCCTGTCGGCTCCCTAGCCGTGTGGGCTGCCAGTGGCGATGAGGAACCGGCCTAGCACGCAGAACCGACAGCTAGCGCCGCCCGGGGCCGTCGACGATCCGGCCGGGCATCGCTCCGGTGTGGTGGCCGTTTGCGATCACCTGCACCCCGTTGACCCACACGTGCTCGACCCCGACGGAGAGCTGGTGCGGGTCAGTGAACGTGGCCCGGTCGGCCACCGTTGCCGGATCGAAGACGACGACGTCGGCGAAGTAGCCGGGCCGGAGCAAGCCGCGGTCGCGCAGGCCCAGCCGGTCGGCCACCGCTGAGCTCATCTTCCGGACGGCGTCTTCGAGCCTCAGCACGCGCTCTTCCCGCACGTACTTGCCGAGCACGCGGGTGTACGTCCCGTAGGCCCGCGGGTGAACCGGCCCGCGCTCGACGGCCCAGGCAGGGTCGAGCCCGCCAGCGTCGGTCGAGATCTTGATCCACGGCTGCCTGAGTTGCAGGCGCAGGTTGTCCTCGTTCATCACGAAGTAGATGGTGAAGATGTTCCGCCCCTCGGTCAGCAACAGGTCGAAGACGGTGTCGAGCCAGTGCTGGCCGCGCAGCTCGGCGATCTCGGATAGCCGTTTGCCGACGTACTGCTTCAGCTCGGGGTGCTCCATGCCGACCGGCATGACGCCTTCGGGGCCGGCCTCTGAGGCCAGCGCCTCCCAGTCCCCCGAAGGGTTCAAGACTTCCTGGCGGATGCGCTCGCGCATGGCGGGGTCGCGCAGGTTATCGAAGAATTTGCCTTCGGCCGCGACCCACGGTGGCAACACCGAGGCCAGCCCGGTGCCGGCTGCGGTGTACGGGTACATGTCGGCGGTGACGTCCAGGCCGCTGTCGCGAGCTTTGTCGATGCGCTCGATGGTCTCGGGCATCTTTCCCCAGTTGCTCACTCCGGCAGCCTTGAGATGGTAGATCTCGACCGGGAGCCCAGCTTCTCGGCCGATGCGGAAGGTCTCGTCCAGCGCCTCGAAGAGGCGGTCGGCTTCGGAGCGCATGTGCGTGATGTAGAGACCTCCGTAGCGCGCGACGACCCGGCAGACCTCGATGATCTCTTCGGTCGAAGCGAACGTGTCGGGTGGGTAGATCAGCGCGTAGCTGACCCCGAAGGCTCCGTCCTCCATAGCCTCGGCCATCACCCGGCGCATCGTGTCCAGCTCTGCCGGCGTCGCCGGGCCCATCGCCATGCCCTTGGCGTACTGCCGGAGCGTCCCACCGGCCAGGAAGGAGCCGATGTTGGGCGAGACGCCACGCTCGACCATCGCCTCGAGCCAGTCACGGAAGCGCCGCCAGCCGCGCGCCCGCTCCTCCCACTCGGGCATCCGGTTCGCGAAGAAGGCGCCCGCCATCGGCGAATCGATCAGGCCGCCGAACGGCGCTGGCGTCCAGCCCTCACCCATGATCTCGGTCGTGACGCCCTGGGTGATCTTGGAGAGGCACGTGCCATCGAGCATCAGGGGGATGATGGAGTGGCTCTGGATGTCGATGAAGCCGGGGCTGACGACGCGCTCGCTCGCGTCGACGATCGTGCCGGCGTACTCTGCCGGAATCCGCCCCGGCGGGGTCACAGCGACGATCCGGTCGCCTTCGATCGCCACATCGCCGTAGAACCAGGGATTGCCGGTTCCGTCGACGATCCGGCCGCCTCGGATCAGCACATCGACCGCCATGTCCCACTCCCTTCCGACTCGTGCGACGCGTCCAGCCGCTCAACTGCTCGCATCATACCGGAATCCGGCCGCTGACCAGGCAATTCTGTCGAGGTCGTTTGCGGGAGCCTGCGGCTTCCTCTCTGGCTGCCCCCTGTGCACCGTCAGCTCCTGGTACTCCACCTGCGATGGCCTCGTCTTGTCCTGGAACGATCCAGGGTCGATGACTCCCGAGGTACCATAGACCCCCAGCGACGCGCCCCGCGTGCTTGTCTGGCGGTGCGGCAGGCGGCAGAGAGGAGCGTACCGTGCCCTACGTCGAGTTCGACGGTATCCGGCTCTTCTACGAGCGGACCGGAGAGGGAACCCCGCTGATCCTCCACGCGCACCATCACACTGCCTGGATGGTCTACCAGGTACCCTACTTCTCGCAGTTCTACGAGGTCATCGTCTTCGACCGGCGGGGCACTGGCCGCTCAGACGATCCGCCCGGGCCGTGGACAGCGGCTGATCTTGCAGCCGATATCCGGCGGCTGATGGACGGGCTGGGGATCGAGCGCGCGATCGTGGGTGGCAACTCGCTCGGCGGGGTAGTGACGGCGCAGTTCGGGCTCGACTACCCGGAGCGGGCTCTGGCGCTGGTCATCGGACATACCGTGCCGTACCTCTGGCCGCTGGCGCGGGAGTGGCTGGAGGAGCAGATCGAGCTCGCGCTGCGCGGCGAGCCTGCGGTGGTGTACCAGCCCCGCTCGTTCGCCTGGGAAGAGCAGGGCCCGCCGACGATCCGGCCAGGGTTCGCCGAGACGGCCGAGGGACGCTACTGGGCGACCCTCGACCGCGCGCTGGGCCGAACCCCCGAGGGGCGGGTGAAGTCGCTGCAGGTGCTGGCCAACTGGGATCTGCGACCGCGCTACCCGGAGCTGCAGCGGCTCTCCCAGCCGACGCTCGTGATCGTGGGCGCGAACGAGCCGCAGAAGACGATCGAGCTCGCCTACGAGTGGCACCAGCAGTACAGGAACAGCGAGTTCATCATCCTGCCGGAGACCCACCATGCCGCCGCGATCGAGAACCCGGTCGGCTGGAACCGGGCTGTGCGGGGTTTCTTGCAGCGGCATGGCTTCTAGCTGGTGCCACCCTGCCTCAGGCCGGATTCGAGATCGGTGTTCGCCTCCGGGTTTCAATGTCATGCGCTCCGCCCCTGGTAGCCGTCGCAGTGGCGGTCACGTTGCGGCTCAGCCCGACGGTGACTCTCCGCGCGGCGATGTCATCCGCTGTTGACGCCAGGCCTCGTACTCTCGGCGCGCCTCTTCGGTCAGTGGATAGTACTTCCGGAGGTCGCCGCCAGCAGCCAGCATCTCGCGGGAGAACTCCTCCCACTCGGCGTGTGCCGTCGCCTCCTCGACTACCTTCGGGGCCAGCGCGGCGGGAATCACGACTGCACCGTCGTCGTCGGCGATGATAATGTCGCCTGGCATCACCAGCCGCTCGCCGCAGGCAATCGGCACGTTGACCGCGAACGGGACGATATCGGTCTGGGTATGAAAGTTGGGCGTCACCCCGCGTAGCCAGAGGCCGAGACCGAGGCCCTTGACCTTCGGGTAGTCGCGGATGCAGCCGTCGATAACGACACCGATGCCGCCCCTGGCCTTGAAGTAGGTCAGCATCATCTCGCCGAAGACGCCGCTACCCATGTGGCCCCGCGCGTCGACCACGACCACGTCGCCCGGCTGGGCGCGGTAGAGGACGTGGCGATGGAGCTGCCGCTCCGGATCAGCGTATTCCTCGAGGCCGTACATGTCCTCGCGCTTCGGCATGAATTGCAACGTGAGCGCGGGCCCGACCACCTTCATGCCAGGCGTCCAGCAGGTGAGGCCGCGCAGGTGCGAGTCACGGATGCCCAGGCGATTCAGCACGCCGGTTGCCGTGGCGCTGCTGACCTGCCCGAGCGCAGCGATCAGCTCTCTATCAGGCCGCTGGATATCGGGGATATTGAACATCGTTTCTCCTCCTGGACACCACCGGACACCGCAAAACTCGCCTGGATAGCCTCCACCCCCTCGAACGGCAGAGGCTCGGTCTCTCTCCGAAAGGTACGTCTCGGCAGCCACCCTGTCGAGGTCGACGCTGAAGCCTGGCCTGTCCGATATCCAGAGGGAACAGTGACCCTCTGCCCGAAAGCGCTTACCAGAACCGGCAGCCTGTGAGGGGCCGGGCAGCTCACCATACGTTGTCTCGACTTTGCTGGCCTGCGCCACCGAGACCCTCAACTGCCACCTGGTACCCCGCCCGCCTGGCTGAAGGCCCGGATCAGTGCCAGCAGATCCTCCTGTGACCAGCTCCCCGGTTTAGCCTCCAGGATGACCAGGTGGTAGCGCCGCCGACCGTCGTCCCAGACCGCCGCCTGCGGCCAGCCGTGCTCGGCATCTGCTTGCCAGCAGACCGGCCCGATGCCCTGGAATTCCTCGACGCACTCCGTCGCTCCAGCCAGCTCCAGCGGTCCGGGGCCAGAGAGTCCGACGCTGAGCCGGATAACGAGCGATTCATGCCAGAGCACGAGGCGAACCTGATCCGGGCCCGCGCGGAACGCCGAGAGGGCGACGAGCCCGCGCGGCAGGCTCTCTGGAGGTGGCAGCGGGAGTACCTCGTCCGGCGTACCGGTGACGGCCTGGAAGGTGATCACCTGCTGAAAATTCACCCCATCGATCTGAAACGCGTAGCAGCCGGGGCCGGCCAGCGAGACGGTCACCGGCCACGACGTCCAGCCCGCCTCGTCGCGGCTGGACGGTTCCTCGATGTCGACCGGAAGTAGAAGCTCCTCGCCGAGCGTGCTCGATCCCCGAGTGGCGAGAAGAGCTGTGGCTGCGCCGTCGATCTGGCGGCCGCGGATCAGGAGCGGGCCAGCTATATCCGGGCTCACGAACCAGGAGGTGGCGAAGCGGTACGAGCCGTCCTCTCGAGCGGCCGCCAAGGGGCCACCCAGGTTGATGACAGCATCAGGGCCGAGCGCCAGGTAGGAGGGCCCTTCACCGATCGCGAGTCCGAAGGCCCACGGAGACCGCGGGCACTCGCCCCCTGCCAAGGGCTCCGGAAGGACGAGCGGGCGCTGGCGAAGCGCCTCGAAGAGCACCGCCTCGGGCTTATCCGGCAAGACGTTCGAGGCCGAGTCGCCTAAGCTCAGCACGAGGATTGTGCGATCCGGACACGTCAGTTGGAGTTGAGCCAGTACCGGGCGAGCCAGCAAGTCATCCGCCTGCCGGAGGAGCGCGGCGGTCACCGAGACGCGCTCGGCCTGGCCGTCTGGGTTGTCGAGAGAGTGGATAGCGACGAACTCCAGCGGCTCTAGGCGTTCTCCCCGCTGGTGGCGCTCGGCAGTGTAGCTGAGGAACTGTTCTGGGTCTGCCGTGAAAGTGCCGGTGGCCACCCCCGCCGAGTCCCGCGCCGCCACGGCGTACCAGGACGAAGCTGCGGGCTCGGGCGATCTGGGGAAGAACCGGCGAAGGGCTTGCAGGTCTCCGGCGTTGAACGCTGCGAGATACTCGTCAAGGCGCTGGCGCACCTCCTCAACCGAGCAGCCAGCGGGCAAGCTCGGTGGCGTGAGAGACGGGGTGGGCATCGGGTTTCCAGGAGGGGTGGGCGACACCGCGGGGGTCGTTGTGGCAGCCGTGAAGCGCGAGGCAGTCGGCGAGGGGGTAGCACCCGGCGAGCCTGTCCCTGGCGCTTGCCGCAGCGGACAGGCAGCGAGGATCGCGCCCAGCACGACCATCGTGAGGAGTCTTGCAACTCGGCCGGCCACGCTTTCCCTCGGGCCCCGTTCGCGAGTAACCCGCCTGGCAACCGCGTACTATACACCTTTTCTCCCGCCGCTCAGAGCGACCCTCCGGCGGGAACCACGAGAGAGCCGGCACAACGGCACGCTTCGCGAAGCCGGTGCCCGAGCCAGCACGCGGAACCGAACGCCAGCGCCTCACGCGGGTCTGGTCGTGGCCTGGGGATGAGAGCCGGACAATCGAGCTGGATCACGGGTGAATCCAGACCAGCGTGCCGATCGGTGCCCAGTTGTAGAGCCACTCGGCCGCGCTCAGCGGGAGGTTCACGCAGCCGTGACTCATCACCCGGCCGAAGTTGTTGTGCCAGTAGGCACCGTGGATGGCGTAGCCTCGGTAGAAATACATGGTGTGTGGCACGTTGGGAAGATCGTAATAGTCGACGCCTGGTGTTCCGCCGCGCATGTGCTCGTACCGGAGCTTGGCGTAGATGCGGTAGGTGCCGGGTGGAGTGGGGTACTGCGGCAGGCCGGTCGAGACGTAGGTGCCGAAGACCAATCGATCGTATTCCCAGGCGCGCAGGTACTGATCCGAGAGATCCACCTCGATCCACTTCGGCTCCTGGATGGGTGAGCCGGGCAGCGGCGACCGGATGGCAGCCGGGCCGAGGGCTTGCCAGAGGCCCGGGTCGTAGTTCGGTACGTCGGGAGACGGCGGCCGTGGTGCGCGGTCGACGCGAGCGCGCTCCGCGGCGAGCGCGCCCAGACGGCCGAGCTGGACTTCGTAGGGGGTGCCGGCGTGCTCCGGATGGTACTCGAAGCGCGCCCGCTCGAAGTACTGCACCGTGAGCCCGCCCTCGGTGAACTCCTCGCTGATCGGGAACCCGAAGATGCGTAGGCCGCCGCGCTGCTCCCAGAAGGCACGAAAGCCGTGGCACAGCCGGTGTCCCGTCTCGGGGAAGAACGTGCAGGTGGCATCGTTCGCCGCCTGGACCCGCCGGAAAGGCGGGGTACCGGAGCGGCCGGCGGTGAGTTCGGCCCCGAGACGCCGGAGCTGCACCTTCCAGCCGTCGGCCGCGTCGCCGTGCCACTCGAACACGGCGCGCTCGAAGTATTGGACAGTGAGCCCGTTCTCGGTCAATTCCTCGGTGATCGGGTAGCCGAAGATCGCCAGGTCGCCGTTGTGCCGCCAGAAGTCGAGGAAGCCGTAGCTGAGGTAGTGACCGGTCTCGGGAAAGTAGACGCGGTTCGGCCCGCTGTCGTGCTGGGCCCGAGCGAGATCAGGTGTGCCGAGCGCCAGCGCAACCAGCGCGAGCATCGCTAGCACCGCCCGATATCGCATGACGCCTCCTGTCCAGCATCGCTCGAGCCCCGGTGCGGGGAACGCGCCACGATGTGCGACAGCGTGCTCGATCGCTCAAGAGAGCCGAATCATCGGTAGAACACGGATCGGATGACGCTCGCATGGGCACCGTATCCGGTTCTCGCTACCGCGCATTCCCCTCTCGATGATTGGGTTCGAGCGCGACCATCTTCGCCCGGCTCGGGCGGGCTGTCAAGCAGCAGTATAGGCTGCCGAGTACCGACGTCTGAACACCGGGTTCCATGCCTCTCTGCCTGATCAAGCTCGACCGTACACGTGCGATCCGTTATGGGATACGCCGAGGTCTCGCGAAAGGTTCCCGGTGGCAGCTTCATCGCTTCCTGTCGGGTCTTATCCCCACCCCTGGCGCCGCTCTCCATAACAGCGCGGCATGGTAGAGGAGAGCCGGCCGCGATCGCTCAAGCAGCAACGAGCGCTCGCCGGTGTCCAGTGCGGGGTGCAACAGCAGGTCGACCGGTGGCTCCGGTGCCGCTCACGCTATGCCCTGCTGCTCGTTGGCTGCGCGTTCAGGAGCGGACGTTCCCGGCTTGATGAGCGGCAACCCCGCCCGGCAGAGAGGACACTCGGCGGCGTCCCAGCTCGCGATCTCGATCCGGGCCAGGGCAACGAGCGGCACGCCGAGTTCGACCGGGGCGGTACTCCGATCGACCAGCACCGCCGCGCCGGCGACCACCACCGGATACGCCTGCAGCGCCGCGATCGTCTCGCGCACCGAACCGCCGGTCGTCAGGATGTCGTCCACCGCCAGCACCCGCGCCCCTTCTGGAAATGTCGCGCCACGACGGAAGACGCGCCGGGCTGCGCCGGTCTCCGCGCGCTCGGCGTAGGCTGCCAGCACGCCGAGTTGCCGGGCGACCTCGTAGGCTAGCAGGATGCCACCGGTGGTCGGGCCGGCGACGACGTCGATGTCCCGCCAGGGTAGCCGGCGGATCAATTCGGCGCAGGCGGCTTCGACCAGCCTCGGTCGGCGCAGCAGCTCGAACTTCTCCACGTAGCGGTCGCTGTGCCGCCCGGACGCGAGCAGGAAATGTCCGGTCTGAAGCGCGCCGATCTCTTCTAGCACTCGTTCCAGCACGAACTCGCTCACCACACGAACCTCCCGAGGCGCTGGTCACGCGGCCGGACAGCCGCCTGGCAATCAGGGGAGAAACAGGAAGCCTAATCCGAGAGCGCTGTAGACGACAAGAAGCTGCGCCCCTTCTAGCCAGTTCGATTCCCCATCCGCCGCGATGAGCGAGGAGATGAGCGCCGCGCCGACCAGGGCGATCAGTTCGTACATGTTGAAGACGAGCGTCATCGGCTGCCCGAGCGCCAGGCTCCCGAACACCAGCAGCGGAGCCACCAGGAGCGCGATCTGCAGGCTCGAGCCGTAGGCGATGCCCAGGCTGAGATCCATCTTGTTCTCGCCCGCCACCTGCACCGCGACGAAGTGCTCGGCGACGTTGCCGACCAGTGGGATCAGGATCACACCCAGGAAGAATTCGGACACGCCGGTCTCCGCGATGACCGGCTCGATAGCGGCCACCAGTACCTCGCTCATCACCACGACGCCGAGCGTTGATGCCACAAGGATCGCGAACGCAGTGCGCGGGCGCCAGTGGGTTTCGGTCTCCGTGGCAGAAACCACATGGAGGCGACCCCGCTGGTACTGCGCGCTGTACAGCAGGTAGAGCCCGTAGACGACGATCAGCACGGCCGAGACGGCTAGGCTCAGGAACTCGACCGATGCCCCGTGGATCGGTCGAGGGCCGAGGGTGAACAGCCCTGGAACGACCAGAACGACGACCGCGAGCGTCATCATCGTGGCAGAAACACCGGCGACGTGCGCATCGAACCGCTGGCGCCCGTGTCGCCAGCCGCCGACGAGCAGGCTGGCACCCAGGACCAGCAACAGGTTGCCCAGGATCGAGCCGGAGACGCTGGCTTTGACGAGCTCCGGCAAGCCGGCCCGGATGCCAGCGAAGGCGATGATCAGCTCAGCCGCGTTGCCGAGCGTCGAATTCAACAGCGCGCCGACCCATGCCCCAGCATGTGCCGCGAGCGCCTCCGTCGCTCGCCCGAGCAACGCAGCGAGGGGGATCAGTGCCACGGCCGAGCTGAGCAGCACCAGGATCGGGCTCGCGTGGAGCAGGTCGAGCACGATCGCCAGCGGAACGAGCGCCAGGAGGGGGAGCATCCAGCGCATAGACTGAACCTCAGCCGACCACGTCGGCCGTCACGGGCTGGCGGTACAGCGGCAATGGCTGGACGGTGAACGTGTCGCCTCCCGCGCTCGCCGCCCGGACGACGGCCCTTGCGGTATCCAGCGAGGTAATGCAAGGGATACCGCGCTCCACCGCCGCTCGCCGGATCTTGAAGCCGTCCTGCACCGTGTGGTCGTCACGCCCAGGGGTATTGATGACCGCCCGTACGGTTCCGTCGAGGATCACGTCCAGCACGTTGGGGGAGCCCTGGCCGATGCGCTTGGGCACCATCTGCACCGGCAATCCGTGTCGTTCGATCGCTGCGGCCGTACCCTCGGTGGCGTAGATGCGGTGGCCCATCTGCACGAGCCCCTCGACAATGTCTCTCGCGGCTGCCTTGTCCTGGTCTGCAAGACTGACCAGCACGCCGCAGCCGGCGGGCAGGGCCAGCCCGGCCGCGAGCAGTGCCTTGTAGAGCGCTGGCGCGAAGCAGCGATCGATCCCCATCGCCTCGCCGGTGGACTTCATCTCCGGGCCGAGATAGACCTCGGCGCCGCGGAGCTTGGACATCGAGAAGACCGGCGCTTTGACCGCGACCAGCGGCAGGCGCGGCCACAGGCCGCCTCTGTACCCCTGTGCCCGTAGTGACTGGCCGAGCAGCACGCGGGTCGCGACCGCGACCATCGGCACCCCCGTCACCTTGCTGAGGAACGGCACTGTCCGGCTGGCACGGGGATTGACCTCGAGCACGTAGATCTGTCCACGGTGGATCACGAACTGGATGTTGATCAGCCCGATCGCCCCCATAGCGAGCGCGATCCGAGTGGTGTACTCGACCAGCGTGTCCACCTCGGACGGGTCGAGGTGGACGCCGGGGTAGACGGCGAAGCTATCGCCGGAGTGCACGCCTGCGCGCTCGATGTGCTCCATCACGCCGGGGATCAAAACGTCGTGTCCGTCGCAGACGGCGTCGACCTCGACTTCCTTGCCCTCGAGGTACTTGTCGATCAAGACCGGCCGGCCGTTGGCGAAGGCGCCCGAGGTCAGCAGGTAGCGCTCCAGCTCCTCGGGCCCGTGCACCACCTCCATGGCACGGCCGCCGAGCACGTAAGACGGTCGCACCAGCACCGGGTAGCCGATTCGCTCCGCTGCCTCCATCGCCTCCGCCAGGGTGGTCACGCCGGTGCCCGGTGGCTGGGGGATGCCGATTTCGGCGAGAAAGCGCTCAAACCGGCGTCGATCTTCGGCGATATCGATCACCTCGTCCGAGGTACCCAGGATCGGTACGCCCAGCCGGGCCAGCGGCTGTGCCAGGTTAATGGCCGTCTGCCCGCCGAACTGGAGGATTACCGGCGGCAATGCGGCGGGGTCCTCGCCTCCGGCCTCGTGGAGGAGCACCTCGTAGACGCTCTCCTCGTCCAGCGGCTCGACGTAGAGCCGGTCTGACGCGTCGAAGTCGGTCGAGACCGTCTCCGGGTTGTTGTTGAGCATGATGGCAGCCACGCCCGCCTCGTGCAGCGCCTGAGCGGCCTTGACGCTGCAGTAGTCGAACTCGATCCCTTGCCCGATCCGGATCGGCCCGGAGCCGATCACCACCGCCTTGGGGCCTGGCAGCGGCGTCGCCTCGTCCTCGTCCTCGTAGGTGCTGTAGAAGTACGGCGTCGCAGCTTCGAACTCGGCTGCGCAGGTGTCCACCATCTTATACACCGGTACAATGCCTGCCTGCCGTCGCCGACGACCAATCTCCTCGGCCGGGATGCCGCTGAGCGCGCTCAGCGTGCGGTCGGCGAAGCCGGCCCGCTTAGCCTCCCAGAGCAACTCGTCGCTCAGCGGCTCCTGGGCGATCCGCCGCTCCAGGCAGACGATCCGGCGCAGCTTGCGGGTGAACCAGGGGTCGATCCCGCTCAGCTCGCTAAGTTCCTCAGGTGTGTAGCCCCGTCGGAGTGCGGCTACCAGCGCCCAGAGCCGGAGGTCGTTGGGCCGCCGCACGGAGTCGAGCAGCCGCTCGGGATCGTTCCAGGCTGAATCTTCCCAGAGCAGGTCACGCTGGTCGGTCTCGAGCGACCGCACCGCCTTCAGCAGGGCGGCCTCGAACGAGCGGTCGATCGCCATCACCTCGCCGGTGGCCTTCATCTGGCTGCCCAGCGTGCGGTCGGCCTGGCGGAACTTGTCGAAGGGCCAGCGCGGGATTTTGACCACGCAGTAGTCGAGCGCTGGCTCGAAGGCGGCCGACGTCTGGCCGGTGACCGAGTTGGTCAGCTCGTCGAGCGTGCGGCCCACCGCGATCTTGGCCGCGACGCGGGCAATCGGGTAGCCAGTGGCCTTGGAGGCGAGGGCCGAGCTGCGGCTGACGCGCGGGTTGACCTCGATCACGTAGTACTGGGACGACCGCGGGTCGAGCGCGAACTGGATGTTACAGCCGCCCTCGATGCCGAGCGCGCGGATGATCTTGAGCGACGCCGAGCGCAGCATCTGGTAGTCGCGGTCGCTCAACGTCTGGCTGGGTGCGACCACGATGCTGTCGCCGGTGTGGACACCCATCGGGTCGAGGTTCTCCATGTTGCAGACAGTGATGCAGGTGTCGTTGCGATCCCGCATCACCTCGTACTCGATCTCCTTCCAGCCCAGCAGCGAGCGCTCGACCAGCACCTGACCGATCGGGCTGGCGTTGATGCCGCTGCGGACGAGGGCCTCGAGCTCTTCTGAAGTGGTCGCCACCCCGCCGCCGGTGCCGCCGAGCGTATAGGCCGGGCGGACGATGAGCGGCAGCGGAACCTCGCTGGCGAAGCGGCGCGCCTCCTCGACCGAGTAGGCGATCACGCTCTCGACCACGGGCTCGCCGATCTCGATCAGGAGTTCCTTGAAGAGCTGGCGATCCTCGGCCTTGCGGATCGCGTCCAACGGGGTGCCCAGCACGCGCACGCCATAGTGGTCGAGGATGCCCGCTTCGGCGAGCTGCACGGCCAGGTTGAGGCCGGTCTGTCCTCCCAGCGTTGGCAGGAGCCCGTCCGGCCGCTCACGGGCGATGATGCGGTGCAGCACGTCGACGGTGAGCGGCTCGATGTAGACCACATCCGCCACGTCCTCGTCGGTCATGATGGTAGCCGGGTTGGAGTTGACGAGGATGGAGCGGACGCCCTCCTCGCGCAGCGCGCGCAGGGCCTGGGAGCCGGAGTAGTCGAACTCGGCCGCCTGGCCGATGACGATCGGCCCGGAGCCGATGACCAGGACGTTCGAGACGCTCGTTCGGGAGCCCACGGCTACTCACTCCCCCCGGCGATCGCCTGGGCTGCCAGGCTCGGGTTCGTCGCGCGTCGTCGCTCCCGGTGTTCCCTGACGAGGCCGAGAAACTCGTCGAACAGGTACTGGTTGTCCTGTGGCCCCGGCGAACCTTCCGGGTGGTACTGCACCGACATCACCGGCAGGCTTCGGTGGCGCAGCCCCTCGACCGTGCCGTCGTTGACGTTGACCATCCAGACCTGCCAGCCCTGGTCAGCCGGAAGGCTGTCCGCGTCCACCTGGTAGCCATGATTTTGCGAGGTCATGTGCACCGCGCCGCTGAGCAAGTCCTTGACCGGGTGGTTCCCACCGCGGTGGCCGAACTTGAGCTTGCTGGTTCGCGCCCCGGCTGCCAGCGCCAGGAGCTGGTGGCCCAGGCAGATGCCGAAGAAGGGCAGGCCGCTGCGCGCGAGCTCGCGCACGGTGAACACCGCGGCTGCTGCGTTAGCCGGATCGCCCGGGCCAGGCGAGGTCAGCACGCCATCGGGGGCCAGCGAGAGGATTGCCTTCGCCGTGGTGCCGTACGGCACGACCGTGACCCGCACGCCGCGCCGGAGCAGCGACTCGACAATGTGCTCCTTGACGCCGCAATCGATGAGCACCACGTGCGGGGCGTCCTCCGGCCCGAGGGTTCGCGGCTGGCCGGTCACCGCTGGCACGACGTCGGTCGTGTTCGGCGTCCAGGCTTGCCGGGCGAGCTCGCGCAGCTCCTCGTCGCTGCGGCCGGCGCGGTTGGACACCAGCACCGCCCGCATCACCCCGCGCGTACGGAGATGACGCGTCAGAGCGCGCGTGTCGACCGAGTGCAGCGCCGGGATACCATGACGCGCGAGGTAATCGCCGAACGAACCGCTGGAGCGCCAGTGACTCGGTTCCTCGCAGTACTCGCGCACGACCATGCCAGCGATCCAGGGCCGGCGCGACTGATCGTCCGCGGGGCAGACGCCGTAGTTCCCGATCAGCGGGTAGGTCATGCAGACGATCTGCCCGTAGAAGGAGGGATCGGTGGCGACTTCCTGATAGCCTGTCATCACGGTGGTGAAGACCGCTTCGCCCTCGGCATCGGTCTCGGCGCCGAAGGGCATGCCGGGGAAGATCCGGCCATCTTCAAGGACCAGCGCGCCGGGCAACCGCGTCCGTGTCGACATACACTACCTTCCCATCCACCATCGTGAGCACCGCCCGGCCCTGGAGCCGCATCCCCAGCAGCGGGGTGTTGCAGCTCCGCGAGACCAGCGTTGCTCGCTCGACCTGCCAGGGTGCCTCAGGATCGAACACCACGACATCGGCCGGGGAGCCCGGCCTGAGCGTCCCTCCCGGCAGGCCGAAGAGGACAGACGGTCGGGTCGACAGGAAATCGATCGCCTCGAGCAGTGTCAGTTCGCCGCGAGCCACCAGTCGTAACATGAGCGGCAGCGCGAGCTCGAGGCCGACCATGCCGAACGCGGCACGGGCCAGATCGGCCGGCTTGTCGCGCTCGCTGTGTGGCGCGTGGTCGGTGGCAACCACGTCGATGCTCCCGTCACGCAGGCCAGCGAGCAGGTCGACCGCGTCGAGTTCGGTACGGAGCGGCGGGTTGACCTTGGCATTCGGATCGGGGCAGGGGCCGATGATGACCTCCGCTTCACCGGCGAAGCGGCGCCGTCCGGCCACCCACTCGTGGCTCAGCAGGAGGTGGTGAGGCGTGACTTCGGCTGTGACCCGAATCCCCTCGACCTTCGCAGCGCGCACGAGCCGGCGACCGCGGGCCGTGGTGAGGTGCAGCACATGGAGCCAGCCACCAGTGAGGCGAGCCAGCTCCAGATCGCGCATCAGGATGATTTCCTCGGCGGCCGCCGGGATCCCCGGCAACCCCAGCTCGCGCGAGACCTCCCCCTCGTGCATCACGCCGCCTGCCGCCAGCGCGCGATCCTCGCAGTGCGCCATGATCGGCCGGCCGGAGCGGGCCGACCACGCAAGCGCCGCCCGCATCACCTGGCTGTCGCGCGTGCTGTCGCCGTCGTCGGAGAAGCCGATGGCTCCGGCTTCGGCCATCCCCTCAAGGTCGGCCAGCTCCAGCCCCTGGCGACCACGAGAGATCGTGCCGATCGGGTAGACCCGAACCGGAAGGTGGCGGGATCGGGTGACGACGTCGGCGATCCGCTCCGGCGCGTCGAGCGGCGGCTCCGTGTTCGGCATGCAGCAGATCGCCGTGAAGCCGCCCGCGGCCGCAGCGGCCGCACCCGTCTCTAGCGTCTCCTTTTCCGGGAAGCCCGGATCCCGCAGGTGGACGTGGACATCGATTAACCCTGGGGCAACGACGAGGCCCTGGGCGTCGAAGACGGCGGTTCCGTCAGGGGCTGCAAGACCGGGGCCGATCCCGGCGACTCGCCCAGCCACCACGAGCAGATCGGCAACGTGGTCGAGATGCTGAGATGGGTCGACTACACGCCCACCTCGGATGAGCCACGCCCCATGCTGGGCCCATGAAAAAAGCCTCTGGGTTCGGCCTGAACCCAGAGGCCTTGCGCCGCCCGCCATGACAATTCCAGGGTTTCCGGTTCCCTGCACGCTACCGTCCTGCGTGTCCGTACACACGTGCCCAGGTTGCATTTCCACTCAGTATACGTACGTCGTGAGGCGTCGTCAAGTCGCTCTCCGAGTCGTGGGGTCGTGGTGGATGGCGCTCTGGTCGCTCCAACCGGCGGGTGCCCTTCGTCTCGGTACCGGGTCGCCCCGGGGCGAGTGGGCAAGTGTACGAGCGAGGCGCCCGGCTCCTTGCCCTGCCCGGGCGCAGGAGGCAATACTGGGAGCGGTGATCGCCCCTGGCGGACAAGTCGTCGCGATCGGCTGAGAGGTTCGCAATGGTGACAGAACAACCGGCACAGCCGAAGGCGCAGCCCGCGATACCCGGCATTCAACAAGAGATCAGTCTGCACGTGGACGCCTTGCGTGAGCTGGGGCCGGGCTACAGCGATGCGGTCGCCGCGTCCTTGATGGAGCGGCTCGAGCCGCTCATCGAAGCCAAGATCGATGAGC
This sequence comes from Thermomicrobiaceae bacterium, assembly GCA_014874455.1. Classification (GTDB taxonomy): domain Bacteria; phylum Chloroflexota; class Chloroflexia; order Thermomicrobiales; family Thermomicrobiaceae; genus Thermalbibacter. Next base: position 5,701 of record JADBJL010000034.1, on the reverse strand, counting down.
GGCTGGCACGGAGAGGGGGTACGGGCAAGCTCGACCAGCGCCAGGTCGGCGCCCTAGCGATTACGCTCGGCCTGGCTATCCCCCTGACGGCTATTGCTGGGGGCATCGCCGGTCTGACCGGCATGGCCGTCGTCTGGGTGGCGATCCTCTTCATCCTCTGGCGCTTGAGGGTTCTCTGACGCCACGACGTGGCTACGCGCGAGGCAGCCAGCCTGCCCGACGTGCCGAGCCCTGCGCTGTCCTTACGACCCGGTTTCCGGCACGCGACAGGCGCGTGAGCCCGCGAACAGCGGACAGCGCCCGCACTCGGGCGGCAAACGTTCCAGCGACAGATTTCCGGTAATCCCGGCACGATCGAGTAGCGTAACCACCAGTGCTAGCGGCAGGCCGACGACGTTGCAGTAGCAGCCGCGGTACTCAGCCACTGGCCGGAAGCGCTCGTCCTGGATGGCATAGGCGCCTGCCTTATCGAATAGGTCTCCCCGCTCGATAGAGGCGGCGATCTCCTCGTCGGAGTAGTCGCGCATCTTGACCCAGGTCACCGCATGGTCGAGGAGAACGCGTCGCTCTCGGGCCAGTGCGACCGCCGTGATGACCCGATGCCAGCGGCCGCGCAACGTCCGCAGCATCGACCACGCTTCCGCCTCGTCGACCGGCTTACCCAGCACTCGGCCGCGGAAGACGACCAGCGTATCGGCGGCGAGTACCGGAATTCCCGGGTGACGAGCCTCGACAGCGGCTGCCTTCAGGTGAGCGAGCCGGTGGGCCACCCGCTCGGCTCTCAGCGCCTTGGCCGGTAGTTCCTCAGGAACCTCGGCCGGATCGACGGTGAACGGCAACCCGAGCCTTGCCAGCAGTTCATGCCGGCGTGGAGAAGCGGAAGCGAGGATGATCCGCTGCGTGCCGCTCACGCCAGCTCCAGCGTCGCTACGGACTCAATGTGGTATGTCTGGGGGAACATGTCGAGCGGCGTGACGTCGCGCAGGCGATACCCCCCGTCGCACAGGTGGCGCAAGTCACGCGCCAGAGTCGAGGGGTCACAGGAGACATAGACCAGCCGCGGCGGCTTCAACGTCAAGACCGCCGCGAGCGCCCGGGGATGACAGCCGACACGAGGCGGATCCAGGATCACCACGTCGGGAGCCACATCGAGTTCGCCCAGCACGTCCTCGACCTTGGCGCACACGTATTCGATGTTCGCGAACCCCTGGATATTGTGCCGGGCGTCCTCCGCTGCCGAGGGCGACTCTTCGATCGCCACCACGCGGCGGACAGCGGGGGCCAGCAACACCGCAAATGTCCCTACGCCAGCGTAGGCATCGACCAGAACCTCGTCGCCGCCCGGCTGGATCCGCTCCCGCACCAGCTCGGCCAATCGCTCCGCTTGCCTCGTGTTGGTCTGGAAAAAGGACGAGGCCGAGATGCGGAACCGGCGCCCCAGCAGCTCCTCCTCGTAGAATGGTTGCCCCGACGGAATCTCCGGCACCAGACGCGACAGCTCAGGCTGCACCAGAAGCTGGCCCGTGTACACCCCATAGCGGATCACCACCTGGTGCTTGACCCGCGCTCTACCCTGGATCGCCGCCAGCACCTCGTTGATAGCCGGGTGCATGATCAGGCAGCGGTCGATACGAAGGAAGTGACGGCCTTGACCCGGGCGGGAGACGAAACCGAGGTTCCCCTCCGGGCCGACGGTGAAACGCGCCTGGTTACGGTAGCCGTACGGCTCGGGCGCGGGAACGGTCGGCGAGACGGGCGGCTCATCGAACTTGCCGATCCGCCGGAGCTGCTCGCGCACGATGTGCCGCTTGAACTCGAGCTGCTGCTCGTAGGCGATGTGCTGCCACTGGCAGCCCCCGCACTCGCCGAAGTAGGGACAAGGCGGCTCGACGCGGCTCGGCGCGGGCGCCTGCACCTCGACGACACGTCCCTGGACGTAGTCGCGGCGTTCCCGCTCGACCTCGATTACGACCTGCTCACCGGGGATGCCGTAGTCGGCGAAGACGACGCGACCGTCAGTCCGGCCGATGGCCGCTCCCTGGAAGGCGATATCGGTCAACACCACCTGAAGCTGGCTCACGATGCCCACCTGCCGCCATCCGTCATGTCCACGGCAAGTGTAGGCAGGGGCGGCGGGGCGGTGCCAGTCGGCCTCAACCCTCTGCCAGTCGGCGGTGGCGCCGCATCAGTTCCAACGCCCGGTCAATGGGCAAGGCGTAGAGAGTGTTGCCATCTCGCCCGATCATCGTCGTCGCCATGAAGAGCGCGTTGATGACTGCCTCTTCGGTCGCTTCCACGGTCGCCTGGTAGACCGCGTCCAGCGACCGCTCGTGGATCGCCTCGACGCTGTACGGGCGAGCCGTTGCGACGTTGACCCGGTTGGCATTGGAGAACGCCAGCAACAGCTCGCCGCTGCTGTTGGCGCCGATCGAGCCGACACGCCCGAGCCCGAGGGCGGCGCGCTTGGCCACCTTGGCGAGCTGAGCGCTGCTGAGCGGCGCGTCGGTGCCGACGATGACGATGCAGGAGCCGCCGTTTCGCTGTGCTCCCCAGTAATCGGGGAGCCGTCCCTCCGGCATCAGGTCGGTAAGATTTCGCCCGACCGGCACGCCATCGATGGTGAGTAGCTCGCGCGCGCCCAAGTTCGTTTCGACCAGCACGCCCACGGTGTACTGCCGGTCGCCGATGGTCACGAGCCGCGAGGCGGAGCCGATGCCGCCCTTGAACTCAAAGCACTGCATGCCCGTGCCTGCACCGACGCACCCTTCCTCGACCGGCCCACTGTGCGCTCCATCCAGGGCCGCGAAGACGTGCTCCGGCTGCAGGTGAAAGGCCCGCGCGTCATTGAGGAAGCTGTCGTCGCACTCGCCGACGACGGGGATGACCAGCTCGCCGCGACCCAGCGCTGGGTCGCGCGCGCACAGGTACTGGAGGGCAGCATGGTAGACGATTCCGACGTGCATCGTGGCCGTCAGCAGGATCGGCGTGGACACGACGCCCCACTCTGCCACTGCAGCGCGCCCGGTGATCTCCCCGAAGCCAGCCAGCACGAAGCTTCCCGCCGGCACCGGCCAGCGCACCAGGTCGCCCGACGCGGGCCAGATCGCCGTCACTCCAGTGCGGGCAACGCCACGCTCGTCGGTGAAGCTCACCGTGGTGTGGCCGACTCGCACGTCAGGCACGTCGGTCAGGCTGTTGGTCGGGCCCGTGGGCAGCGTGCCGATCACGATGCCTGCTTCACGACACCGCATCCGCCGTTCCTCGCTCATCGTGCCAGCTCCTCGGTTGCGCTCATCCGGAGACGAGCAGGTGCGACGCGACCTCGCCCTCTCTGAGCGTGATCAGCGCACCTCGCAAGATGCCTTCCGAATACTCGCTCCCGGCATTGATGCAAAGCGTGCGGCCTAACCGCGCTACCCCCTTCGACTCGTGAATGTGCCCGTGCAGGCTGAGGAGCGGCTGGTACTTCAGGATCGCCTCGCGCACGGCGGTCGAGCCCACTGGTACCATCTCGACACCCTGCGGGCCGATGCGCGGGCGGAGCTCGTTGTCGAGCGCTGGCGCCAGGTCGAGCCCCGAGTTGAACGGGGGCACGTGGATCGTGAAGATGCACGTCTGCAAATGCTCGACCTGGGAAGCTAGCTCGTCGAGCAGCCGTGCCAGCTCCTCTTCCGGCACATCGCGCGGGCACTCGAACGGCGTAGGGTTGGACAGACCGAGGCTTACCATCTCGTAGGAATCGTCGAGGCGGACGACCTTGCGGTCAGGATTCACGATCCCGGAGGCCTGCGCCAGTAGGTCGTCCACCTCTGGGATATCGTCGTTGCCGGGCAGGATGTAACAGCTCACATCGAGCCCGCGCAGCCGGTCGGCAGCGAACGCCAGCCACTCCTCCAACCGTTGCAGCATCAGTCGTTTGAACAGTGCATCCTGCAGCGCCGGGTCAGAGCGAAAGGCCTCGTACTCCTCGGCTGAGAAGACGTTCGGGTAGACGCCCAGCGTCTCACACTGCTTGACGAACTCGCGGAGTTCCGCGGCGGTCGCTAGCTCCACCTCTCGCCCGAGCAGGTAGGAGCGATACCGGCCATCCTCCCGGATGACCGGTACGATCAGCTTGCCAGTGAGGTCACCTCCCAGGATCAGGCAGTGCACTGGCTGACCGCGCTGGCGGTAGTACGTCGCAGCGTTGACGAACTTCTTGAAGCACGTCGTCGACCCGTGGACGTCGGAGCAGAAGAAGATACCGAGGCCGTCGGATCTCGTCTTCTTACGGAACCAGATCAACTGCATCCTCCCACGTCAGGCAGGTCTCGATGGGAAGCTCGACTAACGGCACGGCCTCCCGTCCCGCCGGTGCCGGTCAGCCGCTCGAGGCCACGATCCCTACTCTGGCGGGATCTGCCCGTAGAGCAGGTTCAGGTCGATCCCCTCGCGCCGCCGCAGCGCGGCCGCCACGAAGTAGAGCAACAGGCCGCTCACGTAGATACCGAGCAAGAACGCGATGGCGATCGGTCCGACCGGCCCGCTGAACGCCGGCAAGGTGAACGACGAGTAGAGGATGACCGAGAACAGCACGAAGTTCACCGCCCCAGCGATGCTCAGCAGAGGCATCCCGAAGACCTTGCGCCGGACGTTCGGTGGCGCAGCCTCGAAGAGGTCGCGCCGGCGATACGGCAGCAGGATCGCCGCGAAGCTGGTGATCCAGAACGCGACCGAGAAGATGGCAATGTAGTTGAACACGTAGTCGAACAGCGGAGTGAAGATCGAGGCCCAGAGGAGTACCCAGGCGAGCACTGCCACAACGATCGTCGCGACCCATGGGGCATGCGTCTTCTCGGTCACCTCGGTAAGCCGTATCGGCATGATGTGGTCGAAGGCCCAGGCGAAGATGTTGCGGACGACGATGGTCACCATCACGAACAGCAAGAGATAGTGCCAGAGGAAGAAGCTCACGCCGATCAAGACGTTGAGCAGGACGTTGTCGGTGAGCACGCCAGCGAAGAAGTTCAGCACCCCGGCGACCGGGAGCGGGCTCTGGTCGGTGTTGTACTCGAGGTAGGCGGCAGCGTGGTTGAATTCTCGCCCGACCACGTTGAAATACGCCCACAACGCGGCCATATAGAACAGATAGCCGAACGCCAGCGCCGCCAGGATGGCACGCGTCTGCGTCCGCTGCGGTTCCTTGATCTCGCCGCCGATATACGCGGAATAGGTAAAGCCGATGAAGACCCAGTAGCCCAGCGGCAGCGCCAGGATGGCCGCGCCGAGCGACTCGGGCGGGAGCGAGAAGCCGTTAGCCTGCGCGGTAGCGATGACGCTGGCATAGGCATCGCTCAGGCCCTGGGTGTTCTGCATGAACCGGTTGAACTTCTCGACGAAGGTCTCGCGCGAGTTGGCGAGGAAGACAAGCAGTGTCGCCAGAGAACCAGCCACTGCGAGCACGAAGAAGGTATTGAGGAACCGCTTGAGGAAACGCATCCCCGCGAGCAGGACGACGACGACCGAGACCAGCACAAGGGTGCCGAGGAGAAAGCTCGGCCAGGGGCGGGAGATGAAGCTGCCGAAGTCGACGAGAGCATCGCTGCCCGTCGCGTAGCCGATGGTCGCAGCCGACACAGCCAGGGCATAGTTGACTGTCCACTGTGTGTAGATCCCGATGCCCAGCACCTGCGACCAGCTAAAGCCCCAGTTAGACATGAAG
>JADBJL010000095.1 GCA_014874455.1 Thermomicrobiaceae bacterium | reverse complement strand
GGGTCGCGCGTGGTGCTGTCCGGTGGTTCCGAAACGTTGTGGCGGCATCCTCAGTGGCGGTCACGATCGACCTGGCGATCCACAAGACTCACCGCTTCGGCAGCCGCGAAAGCGGCGACACCGCCGAGATCATCGAGCGACCGGCCGGGGGGATCTCGGTCGTCCTGGTCGATGGCCAGGGGCACGGCGCCGCAGCCAAGCTGCTGAGCTTGCAGGTTGCCGGCCGCGTGGTCTCGTTGCTCAACGAGGGTGTGCGCGACGGCGCGGCGGCGCGAGCGGCCCACGATTTCCTGTTCGCGCTGCGCGGAGGGCGGGTCTCGGCGACGCTCGACATCCTCTCGGTCGATCTTGCCAGCTCGACCGTCGTGGTCACGCGCAATAGCGAGGTGCCGATGGTGTTGGCTCGGCACGGCGAGGCGCAGCTCGTCGTCGAGTCGGGCGGTCGCATCGGGCTCTACCGGCACACGCGCCCGTGGGTGTTGGAAGTAGGGATCGAGCCGGGTCTGGCGGTGGTGCTGGCCACCGACGGCGTGGTCTCGGCTGGCGAGCGGCGAGGCCGGCGGATCGATCTGCTCGCCGAAGTCGAGCGCGCGCTTCGGTGCGTACCGGATGCGGAAGGCACGGCGCGCTCGATTCTCGAGGCCGCGCTCGAGGCCGACCGCGGCTGCCCACAGGACGATATGGCTGTCGTGGCACTGCGCTTGCAGCCTGGCGGAGCGCCACAACCGGTGCGCCAGCTTCGGCTGCAGATCCCCTTGCCGGAATAGCGATCCCGCGGCGTCGCCAGCCTCTCTCCCGGAGCTGGTACGCTGGCTTCCAGCGCCGGGCCCCGACCCGCAGGAGCGGGACGACCAGCACCAGGCGGAGCGTTCCGGGCCGTCCGGCATCCCGCGATGGTCGGTGGCACGGTTGCCCTATCTCGCTTCGCTTCTGGCAGCGACGAACGACGAATCGCCCCCTGCCCTGAGGCTGGCTCTCGGCTGGTATTGCCCCAGCGGCGGACGTCGCCAGCCGCGCCTGGATGTCCACACTGGAGCTCGGTGTTCACGCCGGAGGCTCGCTCGGAAGATGAGGGTAATCCTCACCGCGACGCTCGCGGGTCAAGGCTCCGCGCTCAGCGCTCGAAGACCCGAGCGATCCGCTCCACCGCCGCCTCGATCTTGTCGTCGGACTCGGCGAAGCTGAGCCGGATGCAGCCGGCGCTCACCTCGCCGAAGGCCTCGCCTGGCGTGACGCCGACACGTGCTTCCTCGATCAGCCGAGCTGCCACCTCCTGCCCGCTTAACCCGGTGCCGCTCACGTCGGGGAAGGCGTAAAAGGCCCCCTGGGGCAGCGGGCAGCGGAAGCCGGGGATCTGGTTCAGCCGCTCGGTGATCAGGCGGCGGCGCCGATCCCAGGCCGACACCATCTGGCCGATGAAGTCCTGCGGGCCCTCGAGCGCGGCGACGGCCCCCCACTGGGCGAACGAAGTGGCACAGGTGGCGGAGTGGCTGTGCACCTTCATGATCTGCTTGATCAGCGGGGCCGGCCCGGCGACGTAGCCCAACCGCCAGCCGGTCATCGCGTAGGCCTTCGAAAAGCCGTTGACGGTCAGCGTCCGCTCGGCCATGCCGGGAAGCGCCGCCAGGCTGTGGTGGCGATGACCGTCGTAAATGATCTTCTCGTAGATCTCGTCCGCGATGACCAACAGGTCGCGCTCCTGGGCTACCTCGGCGATCGCGGCCAGCTCGGCCTCGGTCAACACCCGGCCGGTGGGGTTGTTGGGGGTATTGACGATCATGAGCCGGGTCGCTGGCGTGAGCTGGGCTTCGATCGTCTCCCTGGAGATCCAGTAGTTGTCGGCCGGATCGAGCCGCACGTGCCGGCAACGCGCCCCAGCGATGGTGACCATCGGCTCGTACGACACCCAGCCGGGGTCGAACATCAGCACGTCGTCGCCAGGGCCGACGAGCGCGAGGATCGAGACGAAGAGGGCAGCCTTGCCGCCTGGGGTCACGATGATCTGCTCCGGGTCGACCGTAATCCCGTTGTCCTGGTGGAGCTTGCGGGCGATCGCTCGTCGAAGGGCCGGGATCCCGGCGCTGGCGACGTAGTGGGTCTCGCCGCGCAGCATCGCCTCGGCGGCCGCGCGGCAGATGTGCTCGGGCGTGGGGAAATCGGGGTCGCCACCCCCGAGGTCGATGACGTCGAGACCCTGCTGGCGCAGCGCGCGGACGCGGTCGCTGACGGCGAGTGTCGGCGAGGGCCGGAGCTGGGTGACGCGTTCGGCAACGTGGTAGGCCACGATACCTCCATTCGACTGAGATGGACACGATAGCCCGGAAGCGGCGGGCGTGATCACGCCAGCGATTATGCCTCACGGCTCGGTGGAGCGGCATGGCGCCGGTCGACCGGCGCCACGGGGCCTAAGCCGAGATGATACGGGACGACGCACATTCGACGCGCTGGCCCTTGAAACTTGGCACGGAGTTGAATACTATAGGCACTAGTTAGCACTCGGCGACCGAGAGTGCTAACGGACGAGATCAGGGTCGTTGAGCAGCGCGGGTAGCGCCGCGTGACGAGGGAGGTCGGTTAGCATGGTGTTGACCAGCACCAAAATTCGGCCGCTGGGGGATCGGGTCGTGGTGAAGCCGATCCAGCGGGAAGAAGTCACCAAGAGCGGTATCGTCCTGCCGGACACGGCGAAGGAGAAGCCCCAGCGGGGCGAAGTGATCGCCGTCGGGCCCGGCCGGCTGACCGACGAGGGGGAGCGCCTACCGATGGAGGTCAAGGTCGGCGACGAGGTGCTCTTCGCGAAGTATGCCGGCACTGAGCTGAAGATCGACGACGAGGAGTACCTGATCCTGAGCGAGAAGGACATCCTGGCGATCCTGACTGAATAGCGCCGGTGTGGGACTGCGGGAAGGCTGAGGGAATCCCAGGTTTTGTGACGAACGGTACAGGAGGGTAGAGCAGTGGCGGCGAAAATCATCGAATTCCACGAGGACGCGCGGCGCTCGCTGAAAGAGGGCGTCGACATCCTGGCCAACGCGGTGAAGACCACCTTGGGCCCGAAGGGCCGGAATGTCGCGCTCGATAAGAAGTACGGCGCCCCGACCATCAGCCATGACGGCGTCACGGTGGCGAAGGAGATCGAGCTCGAGGATCCGTTCGCCAATATGGGCGCCCAGCTCCTCAAGGAGGCAGCCACCAAGACGAACGATGTCGCTGGCGACGGCACGACGACCGCGACGGTGCTGGCCCAGGCGATCGTCCACGAGGGTCTGCGCAACATCGCGGCAGGTGCGAACCCGATGCTGCTCAAGCGCGGTATCGAGCTGGCGAGCAAGCGCGTCGTCGAGCGGCTCAAGGGCATGGCCAAGGAAGTCCGGGGCCGCGACGACATCGCGCACGTTGCCTCGATCTCGGCAGCCGACACCGAGATCGGGAATCTGATCGCTGACGTGATGGAGAAGGTCGGCAAGGACGGCGTCATTACGGTCGAAGAGTCGAAGGGTCTGGCCTTCGAGGTCGAGTACACCGAGGGCATGCAGATCGACCGCGGCTACATCTCGCCCTACTTCGTCACCAATCCGGAGCGGATGGAGGCCGTCGTCGAAGAGCCGTTCATCCTGATCACCGACAAGAAGGTGTCGGCAGTATCGGACTTGCTGCCGATCCTGGAGAAGGTGCTCCAGGTCAGCAAGAACTTCGTGATCATCGCCGAGGACGTCGAAGGCGAGGCGCTGGCGACGCTCGTGGTCAACAAGCTGCGCGGCACGCTGAACGCGCTGGCGGTCAAGGCGCCGGGCTTCGGCGATCGGCGTAAGGAAATGCTTCGCGACATCGCCATCCTGACCGGTGGCACGGTGATCTCGGAGGAACTCGGCCGGCGGCTGGAGACAGCGACGCTCGAGGATCTCGGGCGGGCGCGCCGCGTGGTCGCCACCAAGGACGAGACCACCATCGTCGAGGGCTACGGCCGCGAGGCGGATATCAAGGCCCGCATCGAGCAGATCAAGGCACAGATCGAGCAGACCACCAGCGACTTCGACCGCGAGAAGCTGCAGGAGCGGCTGGCGAAGCTGGCCGGCGGGGTGGCGGTGATCAAGGTCGGCGCAGCCACCGAGGTCGAGCTGAAGGAGAAGAAGCACCGCGTCGAGGACGCGCTGAGCGCGACGCGCGCTG
>JADBJL010000046.1 GCA_014874455.1 Thermomicrobiaceae bacterium | reverse complement strand
GAGCTGGTGAGCGACCCCGCCGAGCCCGAGCGCTCGCTGGTGATCGCTGGTTGCGACCCGGCGCTCGCCGTGCTCGGCTCGCATCTCCGCCGCGCCAGCCGGGCCGTCCGAACCGTCTGGCTGCCGCAGAGCAGCCTCCAGGCGCTCCGGGCGCTGGCCCGCGGCGAAGTCCACATCGCCGGCACGCATCTCTGGGATCCGGCCACCTCGGAGTACAACCTGCCGGTCGTGCGCCGCGAGCTGGCCGGGCGGCCCGTCGCCGTCGTCACGCTCTCCCGCTGGGTCGAGGGGCTGCTGCTCGCCCCCGGCAACCCGAAGAAGATCCGCGAGCTCGGCGACCTGGCCCGGCCGGACGTCCACATCGTCAACCGCGAGACCGGCTCCGGCAGCCGGCTGGTCTTCGACGAGCTGCTTCGCCGCGCTGGGGTCGAGCCGGCTGCGCTGCGCGGCTACGACCGCGAGGTGCGCGGGCACCGCGCGCTGGCAGAAGTCATCGCCAGCGGCCTGGCCGACGCCGGGCCGGGCGTCTGGCCAGTCGCCCGCAGCTACGGGCTCGACTTTCTGCCGCTGATGGAGGAGCGCTACGACCTGGTCATCCCGGCCGAGCTGCTCGACCTGCCGGCAGTGCGCGACCTGCTGGAGCTGGCGACCTCGCTGCCGTTCCGGCGGGAGCTGGAGGCGGGCGGCTACGACGTGGCGAGTGCCGGCACGGTCGTGGCACGGATCGAGTCCTAGTGAGGCTCGCTCCGGGAGCGAGCGGGCGAGCGTGCATGGAGGGGAAGGCAATGCCGGAAGGCGTGCATAGCCCAAAGCCCTACCGGCTGGCCCGAGGCGGTGGGCTGCCTGCTCTCGCTTCCGTGCTCGCGTTGTTCTTCGTCGTGGGGTGCGGAGGCGACTCGGGGCCGGCGCGCGCGACAGGGGACGGGTCGACTAAGCCTGGCTCTCCGGCCCCCCACGGGCAAGCGGAGCTGGTCGTCTTCGCGGCGTCATCGCTCCTCGAGGTCTTCCAGGAGATCGGGGCGCAGTTCGAACAGCAGCACCCGGGAACCAAGGTGCGGTTCAACTTCGCTGGTTCCGCTCAGCTCGTGGCCCAGCTCAGCCAGGGGGCGAACGCGTCGCTCGCTGCCTTCGCCGATACGCGCACTATGCGGCAGGCCCAGCAGCAAGGCCTCATCGCTGGGGAGCCGGTCATCTTCGCTCGCAACCGGCTGGTGCTGATCGTCCCGGCGAGCAATCCGGCCGGTATCCACACGCTGGCCGACCTGGCACGCCCTGGCGTCAAAGTGGTGCTGGCTCACGACAACGTGCCGATCGGCCACTACGCGCGCCAGGTTCTCGAGCGCGCCTCGCAGGATCCTGCCTACGGTGCGGACTTCGCGCAGCGGGTGCTCGCCAACCTGGTCTCGGAGGAGGTCAACGTCAAGCAGGTGGTGGCCAAGATCCAGCTCGGGGAGGCTGACGCCGCGCTCGTCTACGTCACGGACGTCACGCCAGCGGTGCGCCAGCAGGTCACGGAAATCGAAGTGCCAGAACAGGTCAACGTGGTCACGTGTTACCCGATCGCGGTCGTGGTCGGTGCTCCGGATCAGGCGCTGGCGCGTGCGTTCATCGACCAGGTGCGCTCGGCCGAGGGGCAAGCGGTGTTGGAGCGATACGGGTTCCGTCCGGTTGGCCAGGAGGCAGTGTCGTTGGAGGCATGCGAATGACCGGGAGCGCTGTCGCAGGCTCAGCGGTCGTGCGGTCGGCTCGCGCGGTCAGGCGACGCGGGTGGTCGCGGGTTTTCCTGCTGGCGCCGAGTGTCCTCTGCTTCCTCTTCCTCCTGCTCCCGCCGGTTGCGCTGGTCTGGCGGGCGCTGGGGATCCCGAACGCCTTGTCGTACGCTGGCGATCGGTTCTTCCTCGACGCGCTACGGTTGACTATGGTCACCAGCTTCGTTACCGTCACGACGGCAATCCTGCTGGGCACGCCACTCGCCTACGTCCTGGCCCGGCGGCGCTTCCCCGGGCGCCGCTTGGTCGAGCTGGTCGTGCTCCTGCCGGTCGTGCTTCCGCCGATCATCGGCGGCGTGGCGCTCCTCATGCTCTTCGGCCGAGCGGGGCTGCTCGGTCACTACCTCGACGCCTTCGGGATCCAGATCCCCTTCACCACGCTGGCTGTCGTGCTCGCGCAGCTCTTTACCTCGTCGCCCTTCTATATCCGGAGCGTATTCCTGGGGTTTTCCAACGTGGCGCGGGAGATCGAGGAGGCGGCGCGGGTCGACGGCTGCTCGCCCTGGCAGACGTTCCAACACGTGACGCTTCGCTTGGCGCTGCCGAGTATCGTCACCGGCTCGATGCTCTGCTGGGCCAAGGCGGTCTCCGAATTCGGCGCGACGCTCCTGTTCGCTGGCAACTTCCAAGGGCGTACCCAGACCCTCTCCCTCGCGATCTGGACAGCGATGGAAATCGATCTGTACGAAGCGGTGACGATGGCGGCGTTGCTTCTCGGCTTGAGCGTGCTCGTGCTCCTGGTGAGCGAGTGGCTGAGTAGTGGCGCGGTGCGTACGGTCGGCGAGTGAGTGACCATCCGAGCGGTCACACGGTGATAGGGAGCAGAGCGTACGGATGAGCAAGGGGCGCTCCACAGGCGAGGATCTGGCCGGCCGCGCATTCGTCGTGATCGTCCTCGGCACCAACGACGTCGCCTCGGCGGTTGTCCACCGTCTCTTCAGTGCCGGCTACGCCGTGGCGCTGGCGGAGGGGCCGGCGCCAGCGGTCACGCGGCGTGGCATGGCCTTCGCCGACGCCGTCTTCGACGGCGAGGCGGAACTGGCCGGGCTGCGGGCGCGGCGGGTGGAGTCGGTGGCTGAGGTGAAGGCACTGCTCAGCAGCCGGGCCGCCATCCCGGTGCTCGTCGGCTGGAGCCCGCGCGACCTCGCGGGAGCTCTGCGGCCGGATGTCCTGGTCGATGCCCGGATGCGCAAGCGGGCGCAGCCGGAGACCCTGCGCGGGCTGGCCTCACTCACCATCGGCCTGGGGCCCGGCTTCGTCGCTGGCGAACAGGTCGACCTGGCCGTCGAGACGGCCTGGGGCGAGGACCTCGGCCGGGTGATCGCGCGCGGCGCGACCCGGCCGCTCGAGGGGGAGCCGCGGGAGATCGCCGGGCACGCGCGCGACCGCTACGTCTACGCTCCTCTTGCTGGTGTCTTCGAGACGGCGCGGCGGATCGGCGAGCTGGTCGAGGCCGGCGAGCCGCTGGCCCGCATCGGCGAGGCCGTGCTGCGTGCCCCGCTCAGCGGCGCTGTGCGGGGGCTGACACGGAGCGGCGTGCCGGTGAGCGCCGGCACCAAGGTGATCGAGATCGACCCGCGCGGCGCAGCCGGGCAGGTGTACGGCATCGGCGAGCGGCCGGCCCGGATCGCCGAGGGTGTGCTGGCCGCGATCCGTGAGTGGGTCGAGGTGAAGGGTAGGGGGCATAGCACCTGATGAGCGGCTGGCGCTCCGCCACCGTGCGGGTGTCTCGCTCGGCGCGGGTGGAGCTTTCGGTGTCCTCGGGGACTGATCGGGCTCGGCAGTCGCTCCAGGCGCTCTCCTCGAAGTCCTGCTCGGGGTCATCCTGATCCTCCCGCCGCTGCGAGGCTTTGGCTCTCACGCGCGGATCGGCCGTGTCGCTCGACCGGTCGCGGAGCACTGATCGATCTCCTGCGTGGTGGCCGGAAGGAGCGACCGAGGCCCGGTGGTGCGCGACGCGCAGGGACGTGGGCGAGCGGCATGCCTTCGATTCGCCGTCTCGGCGCCCGAGGTACTCTCTACGGCTCTCCTGGCCGAATGTGCTTCATGACCTTGACAGGTTAGAACATCAGTGCGAGAGTGCAGCCGAAGAGCATCCCTGGCAGTAGCCTTCTCGCGTGGAGGAGCGCATGGGCGCGCAGGTGGTCTCGGTGTGCCTGGAGGAGCGGGCGCCACAGCCGTTCGACTTCGTCTCGACGGCGAGCGAGCACGGCTGGGCCTACCTGAAGCCGTTCGAGTGGGACGCGGCTGCCGGCGAGCTCCGGCGGGTTCACCGGCTGGCCAGCGGCCGGGTCGCGCGCCTGCGGATGCGCGAAGGATCCGGGGGTAGTGCGTCCGTGCGCGTCGTGGTCGAGACTGCGGGAGGAGCGCTGGCCGGCGAGGAGGAGCCGGAGATCCGGCAGGCGGTGCGCCGGATGCTGCGGCTCGACGAGGATCTGAGCGACTTCTACCAGTACTGTGCCCGGCTCGACGGCTGGAACCTTCGCCTCACGCCCGGCGCCGGCCGGCTGCTCCGCTGCCCGAGCCTTTTCGAGGACATGGTCTACACCCTCTGCACGACCAACGTGAACTGGCCGGGCACCAAGCGGATGGTGGAGCGCCTGGTCGCGACGCTGGGTGAGCCGTTTCCCGGCCGCGACGACTGGCACGCCTTCCCCACGCCGCAAGCGATCGCGTCCGCCGGGCCGGATCGCCTGCGGGAAGAGGCCCGGCTCGGCTACCGGAGCGCCTACCTCTGGCAGCTCGCCCTGGACGTGGTCGAGGGGCGGCTCGACCTCGGCGCGCTGGAAGACCCCGAGTTCTCGACCGAAGAGCTGTACCGTGCCCTGCGCCGGAACAAGGGGATCGGAGACTACGCGGCCTCCACGCTGCTGATGCTTCTGGGGCACTACGACTTCCTCGGCGTCGACTCGGAGGCGAAGGCGTTCGTCTCGAAGAAGTACTTCCAGGGGCAGCCGGTCAGCGAGGCGCAGGTCAGGGCGGTCTACGAGCCCTGGGGCCGCTGGCGATACCTCGCGCTCTGGTTCGACGCGCCCCCACCGGATCCAGCGACCTAACATAGCTATACAGGGGACTGCTCGACGAGAACGTGCTGCGCGCCCTCGGCCGCCTGCTCGAGACGACGTAGAACGGCCGCAACGGCATCTCGGAGCAGATGGGCAAGCTGATGTAGCCGACCACCGTTCACATCGGTATCGGGGGACGGTCTGGCTGGCCGTCCCCCTTCGTCTCGCCGCGCTCCGGCGCTCCGCGTCTCGCGCTGTGCGGCCGATCAGGCTCGCCGGGTTAGGGCGACGCGCGCACGGTTCCCCCGCGCGCTCTCGCTGCCTCAGCTCGCCGCCGAGCCGGTGTCGGCGCTGCTCCCCTCCAGGATCTCGTAGGGTGAGGGGGTCGGCCACTGGGGCAGCAGCGGCACCAGCATGATCCCGGCGACTACGACGAGCCGCAGCGTCTCGTCGCCGGTATTGTGCACTCGATGAGGCACCTTTGGCCGGTTGAGGACGGCGCAGCCTGCCCGGATCGGGTAGCGCCGGCCGCCCGACTCCAGCTCGCCGCTGCCCTGGACGACGTAGTAGACCTCCTCGCAGTTGTGCCGGTGGAGCGGGCTATGATGGCCAGGCTCGATCTCGACCACGCCCAGGCAGAGGGTCATCGCCTCGAAGCCAGTCTCCGGGTAGATCAGCTTCAAGTCGCGCACCGCCCGGTCCGGCCGCTGCATCGGCGCACCCTCGAGCACCTCCTTGGGATGGATCACCACCCGCTCGTCCATCGCTCGCTCCTCTCGCTCCGCCTCCTACCTGCCTTCGTGGCTGCCGCACCAGGCCGATCGAGCCTGCTCGGCTGCCTCCTCAGCACGCCTCATGGCTTCGCCGCTGTTCAGCTAATCATGTGCTCGCTCCAGTCCTCGATCAAGCGATGATCCAGTCGGCTCGTCGTCCTCTGCAGCTAGTGACGAAGCTGCCTGCGCCGGCTACGCTAGGCTGGGTAGGGGCCGGTGACGGGGCAGCAGGCGAGGAGGCGCTGGCGATGGCTGTGACACTCAGCCCGGCAGAGCGTGCCTTCGTCGAGGCGCAGCGCGTGGGGCGCCTGGCGACCGTCGACGCCCGCGGCGAGCCGCACGTCGTGCCGGTCTGCTACGCCTACGACGGCGCGCGCTTCTACACCCCGATCGACGAGAAGCCCAAGCGGGGAGATCGCCCGCTCAAGCGCGTGCGCAACGTGCAGGAGACCGGCCGGGCGGCGCTGGTGATCGACCGCTACGACGAGGACTGGTCGCGCCTGGCCTGGGTCATGGTGCGTGGCCGGGCCGAGATCCTGGAGCCCGAGCACCCCGACCATTCGAAGGCGCTCGCATTGCTGCGCCAGCGCTATCCCCAGTACCAGGCGATGGAGCTGGAACGCCTGCCGGTGATCGCGCTGGCGCCGGAGCGGGTGGTGAGCTGGGGCGCGCTCTCCGGCTGAGCCGCCTGGGCGCAGGCTCCGGCCGAAGCCGCTGAACCGAGGAGCCTGCGGCCGTGGCGCCTCGAGCCTGCCTGTGCTACACCGCTCCGCTGCTGTTCTTCGACCAGACGATCGAGGCGGTGGTACCGATCGGCTTCCTGCCGCTGAAGGAGCTGATGCAGCTCGCGGTGGAGCGCGGCGTGCCGAGCTACGTCTGAGGCGGCTGCGCGCAGGCCCGTGGGGTCAGCGACGCCGATCTCCAGGGGAAGAACGCCCGCTTCACCACGCCGCCGGAGTTCGCCCAGCGCTGCGCCGAGGCGACCAACGTGCCGGTGTTCCAGCGCAAGGGAACGCTCGGCGCTCAGCGCAGGACGTGCAGCAGCGTGTAGAGGCCGAGCACGACCATCACCGCGCCGGCCAGCGCGCTGGGCCAGCCGCGAGCGCGCGCGGCGGCCATCATCCGGGTGCCGTGCAGCGTGATGATCACGGCTGCCGCTGCCGAGAGCGCGATCATGACCGGGCGCCCGGCCTCGGCCAGGCTGCTCCGGCGTACCAGCGTGGCAACCACGAAGAGGAAGAACAGCACCACAACGCTCGCGAGTGGCGGCAGCCAGACTGGGGTCGCCGGACTACGCCGGGTGCTCGGGATCAGGCGCATCGACTCCGTCCGATCTCACAGACAGGTCCTCCATCGACCGGACAGTAAGCATACTGCAGCGCCGGAGAATGGGCCGAGCGAGGGATGCGCTGCGCGCGAGGTTCCTGTACGCTTCCATCCAGGTCGACTTCGTGCGAGTGGGGCGCCAGGTTGCCGGGCGGTGGCCCGCCGGGGCGCTCGAGAGCGAGGGGGGGGGAATGCAGGTCGCACGAGATCAACTCGTTGTCCGGCGGGCTCGCCCGGAGGACGCGGCGGCCATCGCGGAGATCTATACCCAGGGCATCCTCGAGCGGATCGCGACCTTCGAGTCGGAGCCGCGCACGCCGGAGATGATGCTGGCCTGGCTAGCCGAGCGCGACGAGCGTCACCCGGTGCTGGTGGCCGAGCGGGATGGCCGGGTGCTGGGCTGGGCGTCGATCAGCTCCTACCGGCCGCGGGCCTGCTACGCCGGGGTGGGCGAGTTCTCCATCTACCTGCACCGCGACGCGAGAGGGCAGGGGATCGGCAAAGTCCTGCTCGGCGCGCTGATCGACGAGGCACGACGCCTGGGCTACTGGAAGCTGCTCTCGCGCGTCTTCCCCTTCAATACCGCCAGCCGGCGCCTCTGCGCCGCGCTCGGCTTCCGAGAAGTCGGGGTCTACGAGAAGCACGCCAAGCTCGATGGGCGCTGGCTCGACGTGGTCATCGTCGAGCGGCTGATCCCGGAGAATTTGACGTAATCCAGCTCTGGCGGCGAACGCCCGAGCCGGCGTGGCCGGGGTGCGAGCTGGCGAGTGGGCTACTCCTGCGGAAGCGCGGGGAGCAGTCCGATCTCGCGCAGCACCCCGGCGAGATCCCAGAGCATGGAGCGTCGTACCACGCGATCGCCGCGTATCTCGAACATCGAGACGCCGGTGAACTCGAGCCGTCGGCCACTCGGTGGGATCCTGAGCAGCGGGCCCTGGTGGGTGCCACGGATGCGCCACCGCAACGCTGCGCGGTCTCCCTCGGTGAGCAGCTCGTCCGGGATCAGCTCAAGGTCGGGGAAGGCTTTCAAGAAGCGACAGAAGGCCTGGCGCGCGCCCTCCGGGCCGATCTCCGAACGTACCTGCGCGATGTCTCGCCCCTCGTACTCCGGCGCGTGGAACTCGGCCACTCTGTCCGGGTCGTGGGCGTTCCAGGCTTCGACGAGACCGCTGACCACCTCAGGTATCCCCTTGCTCATGGCTACCCCGCGTTGCCCAGCGCGACCGCTGGCGGCATGCACCTGCGACGCATTGTGTCCACTTTAGCGAGGCAGCTACTCCATTGCTAGTTCGTCCGGTATTCAAATGCAGGTCATTCCCTGCTCAGCTCGCCGTCTCGCCGAGTTCCTGCAACCACAGGTTCTCTTCGACCCAGGCCACACCTGCTTTCAGATAACGCCGGTAGGTGCTGAAGGGAAGGCCCAACCGCTCCGCTGCCTGCTCCTGCGGCTCGGTCGGGTGCAAGTACGCCGTCTCCAGCACCTGCTGCCACCGCTGCAGCCGGGGTATCTGGCCGAGCTTAGCGACCGCCTCCTCGATCAAGCAGCGTAGCGCGGCGACGCGCTCGTGGGCCTCGGATTGTAGTCCAGCGCGCTGGAGCACCAGGCGTGACTGCACCAGCGGGTTGCTGCGCAGCCTGATCGAGTTCGTGTAGTCGCGCAGCGCGTGGTGGACGGCCTCGCAGAAGTCCTGCTGGCTCAGCACCAGCACCGGCGTGGGCGGCTGTGGGGGTAGCGCGTGCGGGTCGCCGCTAATCTCGCGCTCGTCCAGCACCGCCAGCCAGGCCAGTGGTGGCATCACCCGCCAGTCGTGCCCGTAGACGCCATAGCGACGCCCGCCGACCGTGAAGTCGGCCTGGGGCAGGCGATGGAAGTCGACGTAGGACAGAACCGGCGCCCAGAAGTCAGGCACGGCGCAGGGGAGGAAGGTGAAAGCCAGGTGCGGGGTCAACAGGTAGTGGCGCACCATGTTGACGAAGAGCAGGCTCTGGGCCGCCGAGACGGACTGATAGGTGTCACGCGCGAGCCAGAAGCGGAAGAGCGTCGCCGCTTCACCAGGGCGCAGCGGGGCATGCGCCTCGAGGTAGCGCCAGGCTGCCGCGACGGCCGGGTCGTGCTCGACCTCGTCCGAAGCCAGCTCGTGCAGGGCGACCTTCGACAGGAAGCCAACCGGCTCGCCTGAGGAGTTGCGCAGCACGACGACACCGTGTGGCTGGCGGGCCAGCCAGTACTCGGCCAGGCTGGCCGACTCGGGCCCTTCGTGCGCTTCGACCATGGCGATGAGCGCCGGCCTATCGCTCGGGTGCATGCTATCGCCTCGAAGGCTGCCGGTTCGCCACTCGAAGAAGGGGCGCACGGCCGAGCTGTAGCGGTGCAAGTAGACGTAATCCAACAGGAGCTGCTGCTGTGTCGGCCCGCTGCTCTGCCGCAGGCGGGCGATGTAGTACTCGCGAGCCCGGCGGTGCAGCTCGGCGTACCAGTCCGGATTGCGCCAGCGCAGGTCAGCTACCAGCATCTCGCGAGCCAGGTCATGGGGGCAGAGGCCGCCAGGTGCCGGCTCGATGAACGAGAGGTCTCGGAGCCAGGTGAAGAGCTCGTCGACATCGGGCAGGTTCAGCATCGCGCCGAGCAGCGCCTCGTTGAGGGATCGGACGAGTGCGCACGCTTCCAGGGCGGCTCGGTGGGCTGGCCCTGGCACCTGCTGGAGGAACTGCTGCAGCAGCACGCGGATCACATCGAATGCGCTGTCGGGCTCGAAGTGGAACCCTGGGCGCTGGTCGAAGAGGTCGGCCACCAGCGAGAGTGCCAGCGGATGGCCGTGCGTGAAGGCGAGCACCGCTGGGTGTTCATCGCCGGGGACACCGCGGCGGATGAGGTATTCCCGCGCCTCCTCAAGTGCCAGGTTGCGCAGCGGGAGCACGCGCATCGAGGCATGCCAGTCAGGGTCGACTCGCCAGTGAGGCGCCGGTGGCTGGCGGCTTGCGACGACGAGGAGCAGATGTTCAGGGGCTTGGCCGAGGAGCTGGCTGCGTAGCCAGGGCTCCAATGGCTGCAACAGCTCGTAGGTGTCGAGCAAGAGCACCACGCGATCGTCCGAGGTAGCCAGCGCGTCGTCGAGGGGCCCTTCCGGCGGCAGCCCGGCTGCCTGGCGCAGTGCTCTGGTGAAGGCCGCTGGCGTTGGCTCGATCGCTCGGGCGTCGAGCCAGCGAGTCGAGACATCGAGCTGGCGACAGAGGCGAGCGAACTCGTGGAGCAGCGCTGTCTTGCCGATGCCGCTCGGGCCGTAGACGTAGAGGATGCTGAACGGCCGGTAACCGGTGACGAGTGCGGTACGCAAAAGGTCGATTTCTGCAGTTCGGCCGACGAAGAGCTGATGGTGCAGGTCGTCGAGTTGGTCAACGAGACGCCGGGTCACATTCCCCCTCCCTCTCCCAATCGTGAATCCTGGGTGAAACGTTACGTTTATAGTACCCGAGTACTAGGACTATTGCAACTCCCTGATAATAGTCCGTTTAGCGAGACGAAAATGCAAAGATCTGCATTTGGTAACCAACCACTGTGACAGCTTGACACATTCACCCGCGGCTGCTAGTCTAGGCACGACAGTCTGTGAGGGGGTTCACAACTTGACATTCCTCTCCCCGTCCAGACTGGGTTCGGCCGCGGATGTACGGTCAGAGCGGCTGAGGCGGTCAGGGAAGTGACGATCTGGGAAGGGAAGCGTGGGAGGGATCGGCCCCGGTCTTCGCTGTGGTCTCCTCTCGAAAGCACTGCTGCTCCGTGGCCCCGTGCTGAGGGGGCGGGAGCGGCTCGGAGATAACGGGTGCGGCGCTGGCTGAGCGGGCTGATCGCCCTCGCCACCAGCCGCCTGCCAGGCCCCGCGAGACCAGGCGCGGCCGGCCGTATTCTCCTGCGGCGGGCAGACGTCGCTGTCGCCCGCGGGGCCCGCGGTCCGCCAGTCCGACGACTCACCGACCAACTGAGCAGATCCCTGATGCACGGACACGCGCCCGCGCTGCGTACGGGGAAGGGACGTAGCCGGCCGGTGTCACGGTGACAGGTGGTTTCGCCGAGTGGTCACAGCAAGCTCTGTCGTGTTCCTCATTTCATGCCCTGGCAGCCAGCAGCCTGGGGCGTACCCTGCCGAATATTCCATTCCCTAAGAAATTCGTACCTGTTTCTCTCCGCCAGGAAGGGCCAGGCAGGCCCTGGCGCAATGGGGTGTTGCGCCAGCTCCGTCCACAGTCAAGCCTCGTGACCAAAGGGCCTGGGCGGGCGGCTTGCCGGGAAGGGGTGCGAGCGTGAAGGAGGACGGTTGGACATGACACGGCACACACTCATGCGCTGGCTGGCCTTTGCCAGCGTGCTGGGCATCCTCGTGGCTGCGCTCTCGGTCGCCTGGAGCGGCCAGACCTCCGGTGCGACGCAGCGCTTGGGCTTCGTTGCCCAGGCTGACGCCTTCGTCTACCAGGTCTACCCGAGCCGGAACTACGGTAGCGACCCCGCACTGCGAGCCGACGGCTCGCCGGTGATGCGGAGCTACCTGCGCTTCAACGTGCAGGGGCTGAGCGGGTCGGTCGTCAAGGCGTCCCTCTGGGTCTACGCCGAGAGTTCCCATAGTGCCGGATACGAGGTGCGCCCGGTGGCGGATACCACCTGGGACGAGCTGAAGATCACCTACAACACGGCTCCGCCGGTCGGGTCGACCGTCATCGGCCGTTCCGGCGGTTTTGCGGCTGGGCAGTGGACGGTCGTCGATGTCACGCCGCTGGTCAAAGGCAACGGGGTGGTTAGCCTGGCGCTGACTACGAGCAGCTCCACGCAGATGAAGCTGACGAGCCGCGAGAAGGGGACGAACCCACCCCAGCTCGTGGTCGAGACGGCCAACTCGACCGACAACTCCACGCCGACTGCTACCCCCACCGCGACACCGACACCGGGCTCCGGGTCGACACCGACGCCCACCCCCAGCCCAACGCCGACTCCCACACCTCCGCCAGCGACCGGTGACAGCCTGAACTTCCCGATCCGGGCTGTCTTCTACTACCCATGGTTCCCTGAAGCCTGGAAGCAGTCCGGCCTCTACCCGTTCACTCACTACCACCCGTCTCTCGGCTACTACGACACCGCCGACCCGGCAGTCATTCGCCAGCACATCGCCGCCATGCAGTACGGGAAGATCCAGGCCGGCATCGCCTCCTGGTGGGGGCAGGGGCACCACACCGACAACGACTTCTCCGTCATCATGAAGGCGACCGACGGCACCGGCTTCAAGTGGGCGATCTACCACGAGCAGGAGGGGCAGCGCGACCTCTCGACCAGCGAGATCCGCTCCGACCTCACCTACATCCGCGACAAGTACGCCAGTGACCCCGACTATCTCCGGGTCAACGGCAAGTTCGTCGTCTTCGTCTACAACGCCGACGATAGCTCCTGCGAGGTGGCGGACCGCTGGGTACCGGTGGCGCGAGAGCTCGGTGCCTACCTGGTGCTCAAGGTCTTCTCCGGCTACCGGAACTGTGCCAATCAGCCCGACTCCTGGCACCAGTACAGCCCGGCCGTCGCCGCTGACTACCAGAAGGGCTACTCCTACGCCATCTCACCGGGCTTCTGGCATGCCCTCGAAAGCCAGCCGCGCTTGAGTCGCGACCTCGCCCGCTGGCAGCAGAACATCCGCGACATGGTGGCCTCCGGCGCGCCGTGGCAGCTCATCACCACCTTCAACGAGTGGGGCGAGGGAACCGCAGTCGAATCCGCCCAGGAGTGGGCCACCAGCTCCGGGTACGGCGCTTACCTGGACGCCCTGCATACCGACGGCCAGGCGTCCGGTGGTACCAGCCCGACGCCCACGCCCACCCCGACGCCGACCCCGACGCCCAGCACTACACCGACCCCGACGCCGACCCCCACGCCCTCCAGCGGTGGCCCGGTGGTCGTCGTCGCGGCCGGCGACATCGCCTGCGACCCGTCCTCGAGTAGCTGGAACAACAACAACGGCACCAGCTCGGCCTGCCGCCACAAGTACACCGCCCAGGTGGCCGCAGCTCAGGGCCCCGACTACGTCTTCGTCCTCGGCGACACCCAGTACGAGGACGGGACGCTCTCCAAGTACCAGCAGAGCTACGATCCCACCTGGGGCCAACTCAAGAGCATTACCCGGCCGGTGCCCGGCAACCACGAGTACCTGACCAGCGGCGCGGCCGGCTACTACGACTACTTCGGCGACCGAGCCACCCCGACGGAGCCGGGCTGCCAGAGCGGTTGTAAGGGATATTACGCGGTGGACCTAGGGAACAACTGGCGGGCGTATGCCCTCAACTCCAACTGCTCGCAGGTGGGCGGCTGCGGGCCTGGCTCGCCGCAGTACGAGTGGCTCAAGGCGGACCTGGCGGCCAATGCGGGTAAGCAGGTGGTGGCTTTCTGGCACCACCCGCGCTACTCGTCTGGGCAGCACGGGAACTTCAGCCAGATGGATCCGATCTGGGATCTGTTGTACCAGTCGGGAGCAGAGGTGGTCTTAGTGGGGCACGACCACGACTACGAGCGCTTTGCGCCGATGAACGCGAGTGACGGGCGGGACGATGCACGTGGGGTGCGCGAGTTCGTGGTGGGAACCGGGGGGAAGAACCTGTACAGTTTCGGCACCGTCAAGCCCAACAGTGAGGTGCGGCGCAACGACGCCTTCGGCGTACTGGTGCTCAAGCTGTATCCCGACCACTACGAGTGGGCCTTCGTGAGCGACAGCGGGGCGGTGCTCGACAGCGGGTCGTACCAAGTACACTAAGGTGTACGTGGGCAGCCAGGGTCAGCGAGCAATCCTGGCTGCCCACGCTCGGAGCGCGGGAAGGGGGTGTGCAGGCGCAGGGGCTTGCCCTGCGCCTGCACTACCCTCACTGGCCGCCCACAATCGCGATGATGCTCGCCTCGCCGTCAGCGCAGTGCTCACCCACACGGCCGGCCGGCGGCTCGAAGAACCACTGGCCGTACTCAGTCCGGCACAGCGCGACCGGCTCGGGCTGCTGGGCGTGCTCGAGGTAGGCGGCGACGCAGCCGGTATAGTCGCGCTCGGGGCAGAGCCGCTCGGCTTCCTGGCGCACCGTCGTGTCGGTCGCTGCGGGCTCGCCCTGTGACACCGGAGTGGATAGAGGAGCACTCTCGGCCAGGCGGCGGAGGAGCAGCGTGCCGAGCGAGCGCGTCCGATCCTCGGCGACGGCGCAGGGCTGTCCTGTAGGCGTGTCACAGGGAGCGCTCACCGTGATCTGCCCGATGACGTTCTGCAGGCGGACGATGAGGATGAAACGGCTGATCGGCGGGGCATCGTACCGGCGGACCAGGAAGAGGCTCTCGTCTCCCAACAGGTCTCGCTCGATCTCCGCCGTCGACGGCTGCGACAGGAGGTCTCCAGCCTCGGCCGCGAATGCCTGGCGT
Organism: Thermomicrobiaceae bacterium; assembly: GCA_014874455.1. Lineage (GTDB taxonomy): Bacteria > Chloroflexota > Chloroflexia > Thermomicrobiales > Thermomicrobiaceae > Thermalbibacter. The sequence continues at coordinate 24,687 of JADBJL010000046.1, read as the reverse complement.
GCCCCCTCGATCGTCTCGTAGAGGTCGACGCGGCAGGTCGCCCCGGTGAAGGGGGTCTCGAGCATCTCCTGGCGAGCTCGCTCCAGGGCGGCCTCGATCTCCGCTTCCGACATCGTGCCGTCCGCGTTCTCCGCGGGGGCGCTCGGCGGCTCGAAGGCCCACTGCAGGAACGACCCGGTCACCCGGCCCCAGGCCACGTAGTCGCGCTGCCGCTGTGCTGGATCAGGCGTGCCTCTGGCGGCGGCCGCGTTGTCGTAAATCTCCTTGCCGATCACCTCGAACCCGCCGGGCAGGCTCTCGACGCCGAAGCAGAGGCTCTTCGTCATCGTCCCCGCCTCGGCCACGAAGAACGGCCGCTGCACCGCGCTGCTGCAGGCCATGAGCGACAGCGCCAGGCACACCCCGAGGGCTGCGAACCACAGTCCACGACCTGCTCGGCGCTCCACGCGTCGCCCTTCTCCTCTCGCCAGCCGGTCGCCGGTGACTATCGCCCGCCGATAGGCATTCTCACCTCCTCCGGTCACGCTCACGGGATGAAGCTCGTGCCGGCCGCCACGTCGTCAAAGACGATGTCGTAGGTGCGGCCGGAGGAGTTCTCGCCGAGCTGGATGCGGCCGATCAGGTTGGTGCCGAAGTTCTCGGCGGCGCTGACCACCTTGGTTCCGTCGTACCAGATCTCGATGAGCCCGCTGCTGCCGGTGACGAGGCGGACCTGGAGCTGGTGCCAGGTGCCTTGGGTGACGCTCGTCGAGGTCGTCACGCTGCGAGAGGCGACGTCGCTGCGGTAGCTGAGCCGGCCGGTGCTGGAGATGTAGACGCCGCCGAGCGAGGCGTTGGTGGCGGTACGGAACTTGAGCAGGTAGACGGTATTCGAGCCCTGCGAGACCACGTTGAACCAGATGCGGTAGTAGAGCTCGCTGGCGGTCTGGCTCAGGGTGGCGAGGGCGTAGGTGGCGCTGCCGGTGGAGGTGCCGCGGGCGGCGTAGCTGCCGCTGTAGGGTGCCTCGGTGGTGATGGTCAGCCCGCTGACGGTCGACCACTTCGACAGAGTACCGCTCTCGAAGTCATCGCTGAAGAGAGGGCCCTGGGGTGGGGTGGTGGCCGTCGCCGGAGCGGACTCAGGCGAGGTATTGCCTGCCTGGTCGCGGGCTCGGACGGTGTAGGAGTATGTTGTCTGAGGCTGGGTCGTCGAGTCAGTGTAGCTGGTCACCGATCCGAGCGCCGCAAGGAGCGTCCCATCCCGCAGTACGTCGTACCCGGCGATCCCATTCATATCCGTCGCGGCTGTCCACGTGAGCGTGACGTGTCCCGTGCTACCGTCGACGGTGGCAGCGAGGTCAGCCGGCGCCGTCGGCGGCGTGAGGTCGACTGTCCACTGCCAGGTTGCCGGGCTGGGATCCGACCCCACAGCATTGACTGCCCGGGCGGCGAAAGAATGGGTGCCTTCAGCGAGCGTGGTCGTGGTGAATGGGCTCTGGCAGGCGGTGAAGGAGCTCGCGTCGAGCTGGCACTCGAAGGTCGCCTGGGGATCGTCGGATGTGAAGCTGAAGGTCGCCGTAGCCTGATTGGTAAGGGACGGTGGAGTCGAGGTCAGCGTCGTGTCCGGAGCTTGTTGGGCCGCGGTGATCTCCCAGGTATAGGTTGCCGGCGTCGGGTCGGTGTTGCCGGCCTGGTCGGTGGCGGCTACGGTGAAGGTGTGGGTACCCGTCGCCAGGCCGCTGTAGGCCCAGGGGCTGGTGCAGGCCTGGCTCGTGCCGCCGTCGAGCTGGCACTGGAAGGTGCTGTTCGGCTCGCTCGCCGTGAACTCGAAGGTCGCGCTCGTCTGGTCGGTCGTCGCAGGCGGTGCGCTGGTGATAGTCGTCTCCGGCGGGGTGGTGTCACCACCGCCGCCACCGCCGATGAAGGCGGTATCGACCGCCACCTCGTCGAAGGCGAAGTCGTAGGTGCGGCCGGTTGAGTTCTCGCCGAGCTGGATGCGGCCGATCGGGTTGGTGCCGAGCGACTGCGTCTTGCTCAGGGCGTCGACCTTGGTGCCGTCGTACCACACCTCGACCAGGCTGGATGAGCCGTTGATGACGAGGTGGACCTGAACCTCGTGCCACTCGCCAGTGGTCACGGTGAGCGAGCTGGTGGTACTCTGGCCGGCCACGTCGTTGCGGAAGCCGAGCTTGCCGGTGCTGGTCACGTAGAGCCCGAGCAGCGAGCTGCCGGTACCGGTGCGGAAGCGGAGCAGGTAGACCGTATTGCTGCCCTGGCTGATTCGCTTGAAGCGCAGGCGGCAGTAGAGGTCGGTCTGGCTGCTGGAGAGCTGCTTGGTGGCATAGGTGGCGCTGCCGGTGGAGGTGCCGCGGGCGGCGTAGCTGCCGCTGAAGACCTCCTGCTGCTGAACGATGAGGCCGGTCGAACTGGTCCACTGCGAGAGGTCGCCGGTCTCGAAGCCGTCGGTGAACAGGAACCCCTGTGTCGGAGTAGTGACCGTCGCCGGAGCGCTCTGGGCGGAGTGGTTGCCGGCAGCGTCGAAGGCGTCCACCGTGTAGCTGTAAGTCATACCGGCGGCGAGGGTGGTATCGGCGTAGCTGGTGGTCGCCCCGTCGACGGTGGCGATGGCGGCCCCGTCACGGTAGACGGTGTAGCCAGCGACGCCGACGTCGTCGGTGGAGGGAGCCCAGCTTAGGTCGACCTGGGTGCTGCTCGCCACCGTGGCCGAGAGGTTGGCCGGTACGGTGGGCGCCTGGGTGTCGCCCCCGCCGCCCCCACTCCCATCGTTCGGGCCATGGCAGGGAACCGACGTGGAGTCAAGCGTCTGGTTCTGGATGTTCACGAAGGCGAGATTGGCCTGGTTGTTCAACAACGCCAGGCGGAGTACACCGTACGCCTGGGGCGCAGTTCCGAACGCTTTCACGACGCGAGAGTCGCTCCGTACGAAGTTCTGGATACCATGCCCTCCGGTGCCGACGACGATCTGGGTGACGCCGGTGGGGTGAGGCTGGCCGGCGTCATCGAGGGCAGTCCAGCGCTGGTAATCGTGGTCATGGCCGACAAGGACAAGCTCGACGCCGTACTGGAACAGCAGGTCCCAAATTGGATCGAGACTCGGCGTGTCGCCCTGCGGGCCGATGCTGTAGCGAGGATGGTGGAAGAAGACGATGGTGCAGGCGTCGCGGTGTGCCTGGAGGTCCTGGGCGAGCCATTGGTACTGGCCGCTGGAAGGGGAGAACTGGTTGAACTGGCTGGTGGAGTTGAGCGCGATGAAGTGCCACCCACCCGCATCGACACTATAGTAGTTCGGCGGGTTCTGCCAGTAGCGAAAATATCCAGGTGCCTGACCCTTCTCATATTCGTGGTTACCCACAATCGGATTGGTAATGTTGCCGTACTTGTTGAACAGTTGCCCACTGTGACCATACCAGTTGTAAAACTCGGTATAGGTTCCTTTCTCGTAGACATCTCCGAGATAGAGGAAGAGATTAGGATTGAGCGAGTCGATGAGACTGGCCACCGCTCCTGCGTTCGGACCGCCGTCTGGCCCATCGCCGACGGCGGCGACGATGAACGGCTGGCCGGAAGGCGGGGTGGTCCCCGTCGTGGGCGTAAACCCTGTTGGCATGGGTGGAGGGCTGGTGATGCCGTTCGCGAAGGAGACAGCGATAGTGGTAGCCGCGGTCGTGAACCCGTCTCGGAGCATGGCCACAGCACTGAGCTGGTACCCGCCGTCGGCCCACTGCTGCGTGGGGAGCGTGAATGTGTACGGCGCGTTAAAGTCGGTTAGGAGGTACGCGCCATTGAGGGAGAACTGCACGCGCCGCACGCTCGGCGCGCTCCCGGTCGTGGTCACGCTGACGGTGACCGTCGTGTCATCGCTGAGCGAGGCGCCGTCGGCTGGTTGGGTGAAGCAGAGCGTGATCGTGTAGGTGCCATTACTCGGCCCGCTCGTTCCACAGCTCGCCGCGGCGACTGGAGTCCCGAAGCCGGCGAGCTGCAGGAGACCAATGCAGAGCACGAGCGCGACGGTGAATCGCGCGAGGGGGGACCGACCAGCGTGCCTCGTGTGAATCGGCTGCAGGGGCGACCGAATCACAGGAGATGGTCGATTGCTGCTGTGGTTGTATGGTGCCATGTACGATGCCCCTCTTCGCTCTAGAGCATGTCGGCGGCCGTCGCGTCGCTGTTCCCCGGGTCAGCCGGTTGCTTGTGCCGGTGGGCTTCTCTCCAGACGATGGCGGCGAGGCTCGCGATCACCAGCAGGATCATCGCCCCGAGCATCGGGAGCCCGTAGCCGGCGCCGGTAGCCGCGGGGGCGTCTGAGTCGAAGTCGCCGATGTCCGGCGTGGGTAGCCCCCGGATCTGCGCCAGCACCTCCAGGTAGCGCGCGCCGTACTTCTCGCTCGGCTCGATGTGGCTGTTCTCGCTGAACTCGTTCCAACTGATCAGGCCGATCGCGTCAGGCGACGAACTGAGCGCCGCTTCCAGCTCCCGCTTCAGCGTCTCGCCGTCCTTGCGCTCGACTACCCGGGTACCGCCGATGAGCCGGGCATCGAAGCCCGGCGCTGCCGGGGCGATCCAGAGGCCGCCGTCCGCGTGGACGGCCTCACCCATCTCCTGCAGCTTCTCCTCGTAGCCAGGGTAGGTCTCGGGATCGACCGACGACCAGTAGTAGGCATTGCCGTCGACCAGGTGCCTCACTCGCCGGTAGCCCTCGAGATTGCGCTCGGACGCGAGGATGTAGATGCGATCGCGGAAGCGCTCGGTGACGCTCGCGATCTCCTCGGTCGAGAACTCCCAGGTGCCCGACCAGATCACGACCGGGCGGCCGAAGAGGTCGAAAGCCGGATGGTTCCCCCAGCGGTAGACGAAGTAATCGAGGTCGCTGGCGACCTTCTCGACTGGGATCGGCTTTCGCTCGAAGTCGAGCCCCTGGTAGATGATCAGGAGCTTGAAGTGCTCGCTCTCGGCCAGCTCGACGAGCTGCCCGAGCCGGCGGTTGAGCGTCGGCGTGCTCTTCCAGCTCACGATGAACCCGTCGATCCCTGCCTGCTTGGCCCAGCGAATGTGCTGCTGCATGACGGCCCGGTCGTCGCTCGAGTAGCGGCCGAGCAGCGGGTAGTCGCTCTTGGCCCGGTTCCAGGAGGTCGGGTCGAACCAGATGTAGTAGTACGCGAGCACCGGGATCGGGTCGGTCTTGATCGGCTCGGTTGCAGCCAGGGCCGGGGCGGAGGCCACGAGCGCGGTGACCGTGACCAGGAGAAGGGCGATGAAGTGTGGCCAGATCCCGATCCTAGCGCTGGCGATGGCGGTTGCTGTGCGATACAGCCTCGATCTCACGGCTCCCCCCTCTCCAGCCGGCTGGGGAGCACCTCGTGCGGTGTCCCGGCGTGCTCCGGGTGATACTCGAGCCGCGCTCGCTCGAAGTACTGCACCCGGATGCCCGTCTGTGGATCGACGAACTCCTCGCTGATCGGATAGCCGAAGAGCGCCAGCGACTCGCGCAGCGATACGTCGGGATCGCCGAACTCCAGCCCGCGGCTGCGCCAGTAGGCCCGGAAGTACGAGCAGACCCAGTGCCCGGTCTGCCAGAAGTAGGTGCAATCCTCGCGCTCTTCTGGTACCGGCTCGCGCGGCCGGAATGGCTCGGTGTCGAGGAAGCCGCGCCAGGCTGCGTCCTCGTATCCGAGGAGCCCGAGCTGGATCTCGTACGGCGTGCCGCTGAGCTCCGGGTGGTGCTCGAGCCGTGCCCGCTCGAACTCCTGCACGGTCACTACCTGGCCGGTCTGCGGGTCTCGCCACTCGACGGCCTCGCTGATCGGGTGGCCGAAGGTGGCTAGCCCGCCGTTCTGCTCCCAGAACGCTCGGAACATATCGGCGATCGCCTCGTCCGGCAGGACGACAGGGGTGGCAGCGGCCGATCGTGGTACCACGGCCTCGACCTCGTTGAGAGCTCCGGTCGCGGCCGTGCTTTTCGGCGGTGGACCTGCCCGGCTCTGACCGGGCAGCGGTGTCGCGGTCGACTTCGACGGCTCCCGGACGGATCCGAGCGTGAAGACGGTCAATCCGAGCACCAGCGTCGCGCCGGTGACCGCCAGTGCTGCCGTGCGGTAGCCGTGGGACGGGACAGGGAGCTTGAGCCAGGTCAGGAGATGAGGTCGGCCCACGAGCAAGAGCCCAGTCGCCAGCAGCGCGACCAGCACGCCGGCCACGGCCATGTCGAGGTAGCTGATGACCAGTAGCTCCGCTTCCTGGTTCTTCGAGAGCGCGATGGGCGAGGCAGGCGAGAGGCCGGGAGCGCCAGCGACGCTGACGAGGTACTCCCCACGCGGCAGCGAGGTGACGAATGCCTGGCGGTCAGGCCCGAAGGGGATCACCTCGACCGATCCGTCCGGGTATTGGAGCTTGATGCCCTCGCCGATGGAGAAGCCGAACAGCGCATCCCGCGCCGTGAAGCGGGCCGTGTAGAGCAGCAGCTCGATCTGGCGCAGATCGTTGGGCTGGAGGAAAAACCGTTGCTGGAACTGGTTCACCACGTTGGTGCCGCCGATGATGACGCTCTCGACCGACCACTGGACAGGAACCTCCTCCAGCCCATTCTGGCGCCGCACGACCCGGCCGGCCTTGAACCACTCCGGTCCTGGGCTCGTGAGCGTGCGCGTCTCGCCCAGGCTGCTCTTGAGCGTGATCGAGGTGATCCGCTTCGGATCGACCGGCAGGCCGGCGAGGTCGACGAACGAGAAGCTCGCCTGGTAGCTAACGTCGAATCCGACTTCGAGCGTTTTCATCTCCGGGATCACGACCTCACGCGTGGTGGTGAAGATCTCATCGCCCCAGCGGCTGAACTCGGCGCGGAGATCGTTCCGCTCGACGGGAAGCACCTCGAGCGGGTAGATACCAGGGGTAGGGATCTCGATGCGCGCCACCCCGTCCTCGCCGGAGCGGAGCATCTGCCCATTGAACGAGAAAGTGACCCCGACGAGGGCCGGGACCGTCTTGATCTCGAGCACCGCTGGCGCGATGGTCAGCGTTGCCATGGCGCTTGCCGGTTGGAGGGAGCGGCTGCCGGCATAGATCACCGTCACGGTGTATTGCCCGACTGGGAGGAAGCGCCGGACCGGGAACGATGCGACGCCAGCGAAGTTCGTCCGGGTGCGCCGCTCGTGCACGCCATCGATGAGCAGCTCGAGTGCCTCGTTGTTGACGGCGCCGGGGATGTCGCCGGTGGCGCTCGTGAGCTGGGCGACGATGGTAAAGCTTTCCCCAACCGTCACCGGATCGAGCGGCTGGATCGTCAAGGCGGTCGGAAGCGGCGACTCCTCGGCGGCTCGGGCCGGCGTCGTGGGCAGCGTGCCGAGGGCGATGAGCACCAGGACGACTGCAACGCTCGCGAGATAACCTCTCAGCGGTCTCATCGGTCTGAAGCCCCCCTCGATCTCCTCGGCATCATGCGTTTCCGGCGGCGGGTGAGCCTGCGCAGGGGATAAACAGGGTCAGTCCCGCGGCGGCGACGGGAGTCGACCGCAGCCCAGCCGATGACCGACCCGGCCAGAAAGAGCCCCATCCCGTAGGCGGTGTAGATCACGCCCCGCCGCGGGCCGGGGCGCTCCTCGTCGCTGGCTCGCTCCTCCGGGATGAAGCTCGGCGGCCGGGGTGGCTGGGAGAAGTCGAAGGCGTTGCTGATACTGTTCGCCCGGGCGTCGCGCTCAGCGAGTGGCTTCAGCCCCCAGTTCTCCTCGATGAACTTGAGGATCGAGGTGAAATCGAGCTCGGTGTGATCGATATAGCCGCGCTTGGCATACGGGCTGACCAGGAAGGCTGGGACGCGAAAGCCGTAGCCGTAGTCATCGACCTTCGGCGGCGGAACGTGGTCGTACCAGCCTCCCCAATCGTCGTAGGTGACCATGAAGGCCGAGCGGTACCAGGCGTCGCTGCGCATCAGGGCTTGGATCAGCGACTTCACGAACCGCTGCCCTGCTCGGATGCTCCCCGGCGGGTGCTCGCTGGCGCCCGAAGGCACGATGTAGGCTACCGAGGGCAAGGTGCCGTTCTCGAGGTCGGTGAAGTACTCGTCCAGCGGCACGATGTGGCTGAACAGATCGGGATTGTCGATGAAGCGTGGGAAGTTGAGCAGCGGGCACCACACCACTTGGGCAGCGCGGGGGCCACCCTGGCCCATCGTGCGGAAGGTGAGGGTGGGGTCGTAGTTCTGGATGTAGAACTTCCAGGAGATGCCGCGCTCCTCCAGCCGGTCGAAGATGGTGATCACGTCGTCGCCGTATCCCTCGGGAGGGATCCGGTTCTCCTCGCTGCCCGGCTGGGCGGCGACCCAGTACATGTGATTCCAGACGCTGCCGCCCATGGCCGAGCTGAAGAAGCGATCGAACAGGACGTACCGGTCGACCAGGTTCCAGTAGTAGGGCAGGTCGCGACCGTCGTAGTAACCCATGGCGATCGTGCCCTCCTGGTTGCGCAGTCGCAGGGCCCAGACGAAGCCGTCCATCTTCCCGCCGTTGTACTGGTTCAGGGCGGTCGCGGTGCTGTGGTCGAGGTCTTCGATCGGCCGGTTGCCGATATGGAACGGCTCGATGCATTCGCCCCCTGGGTCGGCGGGGTCGACCGGCATGCAGACCCCCTCCGGGATCCCGTCGGCGCCGGGGTAGGTGCCGAAGTAGTTGTCGAAGGAGTGGTTCTCCTGCATGAGCACGATGACGTGCTTGATCGGTGTTTTCGGCTGCGGCTCGGCAGCCCGCGCCGCGCGCTGTGGCAGCAGCCCGGTGAGAAGGGCCAGGCAGGCCAGGAGCGTCAAACCGGTGAACAAAGCTCGCCAGCGGATCATGGGCGTACCTCGTAGATAACGATGACCGGCTTCTGCACGACCGAGCCGTCAGGGGCGACCACCGGGATCGACTCGGTGTGCACGACCCGACCGTGATAGCGCCGGGCGTAGCTGAGCAGTTTCTCGGAGAAGAACGGCGAACGGCCTGCCGAGAACGAGTCCCAGACGACATATTGGAGCTCGCCGCTGCGGAGCTGGAGATCGGGGTTGAGGATCGGTTCGTACGTCGGGTTACGGTGCAGCGGGTTCGGGCTGACGGAGAGTCCCTTCCCTTGGCGATGCCCATAGAACTGGATGATGTTGGCCATCGACGGCCCGACGGTCATGAACCGCGCTCCCTCCGGGGTGTTCTCGCGGATCCACTCTCCCGCTTCGCGCCCGCCCGGAACGCCGCCCGAGCCGGCGAGGAACCGCTCTGAAGCCGAGGTCTGGATCTGTGTCCAGCTCGGGATCAGCAGCGTCAGCGCGATCGCGCCGGCCAGCAGCGGAGCGAGCCACCCCGCGCGCCAGATCTTGCTGGCGGTCGCCCGCTGTCCGAGCTGGGTGACTGCCTGCGCGGCGAGGATCGCGAGCGGTGGCGCGATCGGGAGGAGGTACTGGAACCCTTTCGTCGGCCAGGACTGGAAGAAGAGCATCGGCACCGCGATCCAGGCGATGAGCAGCTTCTCTTGCCAGCTCCACCGGCGACGAGCCAGCCAGAGCCCGAGGAGCGCTGTCAGGATGAGGAGTGGGCCGATGGCGAGCGGTACGGTCGAGGGATAGAACGTCCACTCGTGGTTAGGCCGCCGGAACAGTTGCCAGACGAGGTACTGGTGAGCGCGCTGCGAGCCACCGCCGCTGGCGAGCATGATCGAGAGGGGGAAGGGGGCGATGACCAGGGCCATGATCGCGGTGGAGAGCGCGAGGTCGCGCAGGCGAAACCGGATCTCCGGCGCCAGGGCGAGGAAGGCGTAGATGCTGCCCAGGAGGATGATGCCGGTCTCCTTGGCCAGGAAGGTCAGCCCCATGCCGGCCCCGGCGGCGTAGAGCCACACCGGGCGCTCGGTCGCTGCGAAGCGGGCCACCAGGTAGAGGCTGAGTGTGGCGCCGAGCGTCATCGGGCCATCGAGCAGGATCTGGCGCGTCACGACGACGTGGTATGGCATGAGCGCCAGGAACAGCGCGGCGATAGCCCCGACGCGCCGCCCGTAGAGCCGCGTGCCAGCACGATAGGCCAGGTACACCGTTGCCAATCCGACGGTGACGGAGATGAGGCGACCGACCAGGTCGGATCCGTCCGTGCCACCGATGGGGAAGGCGAGCGCCAGGATGAACTGGAAGAGGAGCGGATGGGCGCGGAAGATCGGGAAGAACTGGCTGAGGATCGGGTCTCCAGCGATGGCCGCTGCTTGCCCCAGATAGACCGCCTCGTCGCTGTTCAGGCCGAAGCGGTTGATCTGCCAGAGCCGAAGCGCCGCGCCCGCCACCAGCGCAAGCGCCAGCACCAGCCGGTCGACCGTGGCTGCCGCTCCGACGGCCACCAGCGCGCGGCGAGGCCAGGGGTGAGCTGCGATCCAGGGGAGCGCGGTGCTGAGTGATCTGCCGCTCCCAACGCGGCGTCGCGTTTCGGTATCGAGCCTCATTGCCGCTCACATCCCTGCGCGAAACACAGTGCACCATAGAGACAAACCGGTGTCCGGCGTCGAGGCCGGTTACTCTTTTGCATTACGTTGCGCTCGCGCCGGTCGCGACGACCGGTGGTGCCGGCTGCTCGACCGGGGGCCGTGCGTCGCGCAGGTTGACCAGCGTCGGGATGCGCTGCCACCAGTCCATCGTGCTACTGCGCAGTAAGCGAGCCGGTACGCCGCTCAGCGCCTGGGCGACGATCTGCTCCTCGATCGGGCGCAGATCGTGCCCGTCAAGCCGGTACAAGTAGTGGCGGATGGCGGGGTAGGGCGGGAACCCGTAGGCGTCGTCACTGTTGCTCAACAGGGTATCCAGAGCCTGGCGATCGTCCAGCAGGACCTCGTCTTGACTGCCACGCTCGATGACGAACATGCCGGCCAATCTCGCCTCACGCGCACACTTCGCACGGGGCACGAGCTGCTGGATGTGGTACTTCGGGGGCGGCACGATCCACTGCACCACAGCATTGATCGTGGCAACCGGCAAGCGTGTGCGGGCGAGCAGAAGAGCGAACCTTCGCCCTTCGCGCGAGTGGAGCCGGCTCTGTACCCAGAGTCCGAGCCGCTGCCGGCGCGAGAGAACCGGCGTGTTGACGGCGGCCACCGTGTGCCGGCTGATCGTCATCGGCTTCGGATAACACAGCACCCGGCCGTCAGGGCCGAGCAGCGTCAGGTCGTCGGAGAGGAAGGCGCCGGTGTCGGTAGCCCGGCGCTGGCGGTCGAGCACGCGCAGGATCGTCGTCGTCTTGCCAGTGTCGGTGCGCGCCGTCACCAGGTAGGCTTCGTCTCCGAAGGCGATGCAGGCGCCATGGACGAGGGCGTAACCCTTACTGACGAACGTCCAGCGCAGGATCGGCTCCACGACGTTGGTGTAGAGCACGTGCGGCGACCGGCGCAGGAAGGGCGAGGCGATCACCTCGACGGTTTCACCCATGGTGACGTCGATCCAGAACCCCAGTGGGCCGAGGCCGTCGTCGTAGAAGAACCGCCGGCCGTCGGGGGTTGCGCTCACCATGCCCGCTCGGCCGAGTCGGCCGGGTGAGCGCAGCCCGCCGATCCGCACCCGGATCGTCGGCCGCTCGATCGGCTCGGCCGTGAGGAAGCGCTCGAGCTCAGGTAGCCAGGCCTCCGACCACACGGTAACGATCCCGTGGATGTCATAGCCGTACGGGCCACGCGCCCGCGGCTGGCGCGTGACCTTCCAGATCCAGGCGTCCGACATCCCGTAGCGCAGGAGCGACAGGGCCACGAGCGAGATGATGTTCGAGAGGACGTAGTAGACGCCCACCAGGGAGGTCAGGACATAGATCATCGGGCCGCGCACCAGCAGGGCCAGCGTATTGACGAACGCGAACATCACGAGCCGCTCACCCCAGCGGTTGGCCTGCCGGCGGTCGCCGAACACCCAGGTATCAGTCAGGCTGAAGTTCCAGAGCGTCGACGCCCAGGTGGCGAAGACGACGGAGAGCAGGTAATGGAAACCGACGAGCTCAGTACCGGCGAGCAGGACGAGCGTGTTCACCACCAGGCCCGAGAGGCCGATCGCGGCGAAGGCGGAGAAGCGCAGCGCGTCCTCCCCGAGCCGCAAGGTGCCGAGGTGGGCCAGGTAGCGGAACCCCTCGCGCAGCGAGGCCTTGCTCTCGCCGGCATGCCGCTTGCCGAACGCGAAACCGACCTCGCTCACCTTGAGGCGTGGGTTCCGCACCAGGATCTCGAGCAAGATCTTGAAGCCGCGCGGCCGCAGGGCGTCGAGGTCGATCAGGTCTTTCCGGAGGAGGAAGAACCCGCTCATCGGGTCGCTCACTCGCCGCAGCCGGCGCGGGAAGGCCAGGCGCGCAGCCGTGGTGGAGGTGCGGGAGATCGCCGTGCGGAACCCGTCGAGCCCCTCGGCCTTCCCCTCGTCGCAGTACCGGCTGGCGATCACCAGGTCGGCCTGCGTCAACCTGGCCTGAGCCAGCAGGCGCGGGATCAACTCCGGCGGGTGCTGCAAGTCCGCGTCCATGACGCAGGCCCAGGCCGAACGGGCGGCGCGCAGCCCGGCGACGACCGCCCCACCCAGGCCACCGGCCCGCTGGCCAGGAGGACGATGGATCAAGCGGATCGGGTAGCGCGAGCGCAAGGCTACCGACTCGACCATCGCTGGCGTCTCGTCGTCGCTGTCATCGACGAAGATGATCTCGGAACCGTCGGGAAGCACATGCTCCAGCCGGGCGACGAGCGGCGCGATGTTGTCCGCTTCGTTGCGTGTCGGCGCGATCACCGAAAGGGGAGCGGGGCCTGCCGGCTCCGCGTTGTGACCATTTCCGGAGACCGAACCCTCTGGCGGATAGATCGGGCTGCGAGTGCCCCGGTGCTCGAATACAGGACGATGTTCCATGAGGCTCTCCCCTCCATACCCTGTACTGGTGGACTGGCGAGACGACTTTCTCAAGAACAGAGCCGGCCGATCGTAGGGTCTCTGGATCGGCCGGTTGCGCCACTCGCTCCGCGCGGGCCAGGCGCCCATCTTACGACCCGCGTCTCTTCGCTGCCGAAACATCAGGTATACGATCTTCAGTTGCCCGTACTGGAGCCTCTCGCCATGCGCTCGCTCGACATCACCTCGCATCTACCGGTTCAAAACCCTGGTGCTGTGCCACCTCCCGACGAGGGCGCGAAGCCCGCCAGTGGCGTGACGCGGGGACTGCCGTTCAGCGCCGATGGCTGATGGGAGAAGATCGAAATGTCCCCCCACGATGCGCCACTCAGGGCCAGACCGTAAGCCTCTCGCCTGGGTAGGTCGCCTGCTTCCTGGTTCGCTCGGTGCCGTTCACAACTCCGCAACATAATGTAGGAGACAGGCGGGGCGACGACCAGTCACAGAGTTGGCCAATCCGTGGCCAGCTCTTGTCCACCAGGTGTCCAAACACTGCTCAGTACCACGCGGCTCCGTGCTCCCCGGCGGCGCTAGCTGTATGATCCTCTCCGGTGAAAATCACTTTCGGCCTTCCTCGCCCCGCCGCGCTCGGCACGCGTGCCTCCCTTGCCCAGCGGGCAAGGGCGCTACTGGGTGGGCGCCGACCGAAAGGGAGCGCGCTCGAAACCCGCACCAGCGGTAAGATCTGACGGTGCGTCCGTGCAGGCGGAGCGGCAGGGTACAGGCTGAGGGGAGCGGACGTGAACGCGACGGCGGTCGGCAGCTTCCACAACCATCCCGGCTATTGCGACGGCTCCGGCTCGATCGAAGCGTACGCGGAAGCGGCACTGGCGGCCGGCCTGCGGAGCCTCGGCCTCTCGTCGCACGCTCCGGTGCCGTTCCCCTGCTCCTGGACGATGCCACCACAGCGCCTCCCGTCCTACTGTGCCGACGTGCGGGCGGCACAGGCAGCCTACCGGGATCGCCTGCGCCTGTGGCTGGGACTGGAGCTGGACTACCTCTCCCCGGCGCTGATCCCGGAGGGAGCCGCGTTCCAGCGCCAGCAGATCCGCTCCTGCCGGCCTGAGTACCTGGTCATGAGCGTGCATTTCGTCGGACGGGATCCCAGCGGCCTACCCTGGACGATGGACGAGTCGGCTGAGTCGTTCGCCCGCCAGCTCGACGAGGTCTATCACGGCGATGCGCGCCGGCTGGTGGAGGAGTACTACCGGCTGGTCGTCGAGATGGCGAGCACTGCGCCAGCCTGGGGCGTGCCGGTCATCGCCGGGCACATCGACAAGATCAAGATGTGGAACGTGGGCGGGCGCTACTTCGCGGAGGACGCCCCCTGGTACCTGGCGGCGCTCGAGGAAGCACTCCGCGCAATCAGAGCGGCGGGGCTGGTGGTCGAGGTGAACACCGCCGGGCTGCGCCGGGGCGTCGGTGAGCCGTACCCCGGGCTGCGCGCACTGCACCGCTGCAAGGCATTGGGCATTCCACTCACGATCTCGTCCGACGCGCACCGGCCGGAAGACCTGATCGCTGGCTTCGACGAGGCAGCAGCGCTACTGCGCGAGCTCGGCTACCGGGAGATCGTCACCCTGGGAGACAACGGCTGGGTCTGGTGCCCGCTGCCGTAACCAGCGCTCTTATCCTGGCCCGAGGAGGTCGCAGAAGGCGTGGAGCACGGCGACCGCCAGGAGGTCGACCCGGCTTCGGCGCCCGCCGGTGACGACTCCAACTGCCCCGCGCTCGGGCCAGGCGTCCTCGTCACCGGCCAGCGACTCGGTGAGGCTTCCCAGTTCTTCGCCGCCTCGCAGCCGCTCGACGATCGCTTCCGGAAGAGGAAAACGCTCCGCGCCACCGATGCCTCGTCGCCCCTCGCGGTCGACGACCACCGCCCAGCTCACCGCGTAGACGCGGCCGAAGGGCCCTTCGGCTACCCCCGACTCGATCCCGATCCCGTAGTCGGCCCCAGTGCGTTCCCGGGCGCGCCTGGCCCGCTCCCAAGCGCCGCGGGCCGTCTCTTCGTCGCCCCAGGGTTGTGGCGCTACCCCAGTGGGCACCGCGAGCATCTCCAGCCGCCACGCTGTGAAGAGCCAGGCTGCGACCCGCTCGACCACAGCTCGCTTGGCCGGGCTCGTCGAGCCGAGCGCGAGCCGAACTGGCGTGCCCATGGGTCAGGCGACCTCCCGCCGCAGCGTCACCATTGCGAGGGCGGCCATCGCAACCGCGAAGCCGACGAGGACGGCGAGGTGCAGGCCGAGCGCGTCCAGTCCCTCGCCGCGAATCATCACAGCGCGCAGCGCCTCGTTGGCCCAGGTGAGCGGCAGGATCTGGGCCAGCCACTGGAGCGGGCGGGGCAGCGAGTCGACCGGCCAGATGATGCCGGAGAGTAAACCCTGCGGGGTGATGACGATCGGGATGAACTGGACGACCTGCAGCTCGGTGCGGGCGAAGGCGGAGAGGAAGATCCCGAGGTTCACTGCCCCGACCGTCATCAGGAAGGTCAGGAAGACCACGAGCCAGAGCTCGCCGGCATAGTGGATGCGCAGTACCGCGACGGTGAAGATCACCATCACGATGGACTGGACGGTGGCGAAGAGGGTGAAGCCCAGCATGTAGCCGAGCACGATCTCTTTTCGGTCGAGCGGCGAGACGATCAACCGCTCGATGCTTCCCTGCAGCCGCTCGCGCAGGAACGAGACCGAGGTGAGCAGGAAGACGAAGAAGAACGCGAAGAAGCCGATGAAGGTCGGCGCGAAGTAGTCGAGCTGGTCGAACTGCGGCCCCCCGTGCAGGAACCGCGGCTCGATCTGGATCGCCTGCCCGGACGGGCTCATGGTCTGGATGATCGCCAGGGGCAACGCACGACTGACTGCGCTGACGACGGCTCCGGCAGCGCTCGGCTGCGAGCCCTCGAGGATCAGCTCGACTTTGGGCTGTGTTCCTGGCTGAACCGGCAGGCTGGGCAGCACCAGCACGCCATCGACTTCCCGGCGATCGACCGCCTGGAGTGCCTGTTCCCGCTCCATCACGGTGACGTGGAGCGACGAGGTTTCCTCCAGGAGCGCGATGACCTGCCGGGCGAGCGGGCTATCGCTCTCGAGCACGACGGCGAGGCGCGTCGGCTCGCCGGAACCGCGGTAGATGTAGCCGATGAGCGAGAGGACGAGCACCGGCACGACCAGGATCAGCGCCAGCGTGCGCCGGTCGCGCCGGAACTGCCGGACGATGCGGAGCATGAGCGCCAGCACCCGTTGCCAGCTCATCACGGCTCTCCGACCGGTATGCCAGGTTGCCCGGCCAGCGCGAGGAAGGCGTCTTCCAGGTCCGCCTGGCCGGTCTGTCGGCGCAGTGCCGCCGGGGTGTCGCTCGCCAGCAGACGGCCACCGCGCAGGAAGCCGAGCAAGTCACAGCGATCAGCCTCGTCCATGGTGTGGGTCGAGATCAGCAGCGTCTTGCCCTGCTCGGCGAGCTGGCGAAAGTGCGCCCAGAGCGACCGGCGCAGTACCGGGTCGAGGCCGACGGTCGGCTCATCGAGGACGAGGAGTTCGGGCTGGTGCAGCAAGGCGCACGCGAGCGAGGCGCGCTGGAGCATGCCCACGCTGAAACGGTAGAGCTGCTGGTCGACCCATCCGAGCAGCCCGAGGTCGCTCGCGAGCTGTTCGACTCGCTCCTCGAGTCTTTTCCGGCCGCGCAGGCCGTAGATCCGGCCGAAGAACGCGAGGTTCTCACGCAGTGTCAAGTCAGGGTAGAGCGCGGCCGTCTGGGGCATATAGCCGATCCGCGCGGCCACCTCGCGGTCGGGCATCGTCCGGCCCAGCACCAGGAGCTGGCCCTCGGTCGGGCGGAGCGCACCGACGACCATACGCAGGAAGGTGGTCTTGCCGGAGCCGCTCGGGCCGAGCAAGCCGTAGATCACACCCCGCGGGATCTCCAGGGTTAGCCGATCGATCGCGCGAACCGGCCCGAAGGTGCGGCTGACCTCGTCGGCAACGACGGTGGCGTCCATCTCCCCTCCGCCGGTGCTCCGTACGGCTACCGAGCGCTTCACGTCCCGGAACAGCTAGGCCCTCGAAGAGTATCCCAGAACTGTTCACCAGCGGAAGGATACCCGGAACTGTGCCTGGTCGCACGCCGTCGCCCTGGCATCCTCAGGTGGAGCCATCCCGGCGCCGAGCGACCCGTACAATGAGGTATCGCTGGGGTGCTGCGGTTGCAGCCTGATCCTCGACGCGAGAGGAGTGGCCGTGTACCTTGCGGAGCGGATGGCCGAGTTCGTTCTCGGGCTCGACTTCAGCGAGTTGCCGAAGTCGGTGGTGGATGCGACGGCCCGGATCATCGCCGACACACTGGCCTGCGGCGTCGCAGCACTCGAAGAGCCGGGCCCGGCGCTCCTGCGCCAGTATGCGCTGGAGCACGCCGGCCGACCGGAGGCCACGCTGCTCGGGGGCGACGAGCGCGTCGACCTGCCGCTGGCCGCGCTGGTCAACGCGGCGCTGGTGCGCGACCTCGACGCCAACGACATCTATGCGGCGCCGCCTGGAAAAGATACCGCGCACTTCTCCGACGCGATCCCGGCACTGCTGGCCGCCGCAGAGCTGGCGGGGACGAGCGGGCGAGAATTTCTGACGGCGGTGGTCGCGGTCTACGAACTACAGGCGGCGCTCGACGAGGCGTACCACTGGACGCGGCGCGGGCTGCACTCGGTGAGCCAGGTCGCCTGGGCGGTTCCGGCCGCCGCCGGCCGGCTGCTGGGGCTGAGCCGGGAGCAGATCGTCTCGGCGATCGGCCTGGCGGGGACGACCGGTGGACTGGTGCTCCAATCCTGGCTCAAGCCAGGGCCGGAACTCCCGCTCCTCAAGGGCGCAGCGCCCGGTTTCGCCTGCCAGCAGGCATTGCAGGCAGTCCAGCTCGCAGCCAGCGGGCTCACCGCGCCGCCTGATGCGCTGGAGACACTCTTCGAACGGCTGCCGTCGGACTTCGACCCCGCCGCCTTCGACCGGCTGGACGGCGGTGCGCAGTGGGCAGTACTCCGGACGATCATCAAGCGCTACCCGGCACAGATCTATACCCAGGCGGCGGTCGCGGCCGCCGCTTCCCTTCGCCGCCAGATCGGATCGGTCGACGACGTCGCCGTCGTAACGGTCTACGGCCACCGCGGGGTGACGGCTGGGGTACAGGGCTCGCCTGGCGCCTACATGCCCCAGACACGGGCAGCGGCCGACCACAGCACGCCCTTCGTAGTGGCGGTGGCGCTGCGCGACGGTGACCTTACACCTGCCAGCTACCAGGGCGAGTCCTGGCGCGACCCAGCGCTGCTCGACCTGATGCGCCGGATCGACCTGGTGATCGACCCCGAGTTCGAGCGCGCGTTCCACCAGGAAGGGGTGCTCGGTTGCCGGGTCGTGGTCGAGTTGCTCGACGGGCGTCGGCTCGAAGCGACCATCCGCCAGCCGCCTGGTCATCCGGACAACGCGCTCAGCCGGGAGGAGCTGCTGGCCAAGCTACGGGCGCTGGTCGAACCGCGGCTCGGCCCTGGTGCGGCCGAGCGGGTGCTCGCGGAGGCCGAGCGGCTGCCCGGGGCACCGAGTGTGGCGGCACTCCTGGACGCATGCCGCCGCTCGTGACCAGCTCGTCGGGGCAGCCGCTCCCGGCGCTGCTGCTCGCCGGGTTCGGCGATGAGCTTCGGATCGACGGGGATCTCCCTGGCGGGCCGACTTGGCCCGCTCGCCGGATGGCGCTAGGGGTCTCGTCAGCAGCGTGCACGCGGGTGTCGTTGTCTCCCCACGATGTGCCGGAGAGGCAGGCCGGAAGAAAACGGATCCCGACGATCCTTGGTTGGTACTTTCTACTCGCCTTTCGGCTTTCGATTTCCCTCCCGCGAACCGTCGGGATCCACTGTCATACTACCAAGCCCATGCCTCGATGTCAATACCTGGAGTGTTCCGTTCCGGTCAGAACCTGCTGGCTGAGGTCTTCGGGGCGCCGGTGGTCTCGGGGCCGGTAGCCGCGTGAGCGGCGATCCACGCCTCGACCGTGGACACCCGCTCCGACCCCTGTGCCATGCCTGCCGGACGACTAGTACCCCCCGGCGGTCACGAACCGACCGAGCGGGTCACCTCCAGCCCCTTGCCGATCACGTCGAGCGCACGCTCGAGCTCGCCCTCGGTAATCGTGAGCGGCGGCTGTAGCCGGAGCACGTTCCCTTCCTGCCCGCCGACGCCGATCAGCAGGCCATGCTCGCGGGCGTAGGCGCGGATCGCTGCCGCCTGCTTCGCCGCTGGCTGCTTCGTCGCGCGGTCGGTGACCAGTTCGACGCCGATCATCAGCCCCAGCCCGCGGACGTCGCCGATCAGCTCGTGCTCCTGCGCCATCTCGCGCAGTTGAGCCAGCACCTGGGCCCCCTTGGCGGCGGCCTGGCCGGGCAAGTCTTCCTCCAGCATCACCTCCAGGTTGGCCAGCGCGGCGGCACAGGAGACCGGGTTGCCGCCGAAGGTGGAGAGGTGCTCGCCCGGCTGAAAGGCATCGGCGATCTCGGCACGGGCAGTGCAGGCCGAGAGCGGGAAGCCGTCGGCGATTCCTTTGGCCATCACCATGATGTCCGGCTCCACGCCATAGTGCTCGATGGCGAACAGCTTGCCGGTTCGTCCGAAGCCGCTCTGCACCTCGTCGACGATGAAGAGGATGCCGTAGTGGTCGAGCACTTCCTTGACCCGGCGGAAGTAGCTGGCCGGCGGCACGATGATGCCCCCCTCGCCCAGCACCGGTTCGGCGATGAAGGCGGCCACGTTGCCCGAGGTCTGGTACTTGATGGCCCACTCGACCATCTCGGCGCACCGCTCGGCGACCACTTCCGGGTCATCGCTCCCGAACGGGTTGCGGTAGACGTAGGGCGCCGGGGCGAAGGCGACCCCTGGCAGGTACGGCCCGCCGCGCTTCTTGCGCAGCATGTTGCCGGTGACGGAGAGCGTACCCACGGTGCGGCCGTGGAACGAATGGGTGAGGGCGATGAACTCCGAGCGCCCGGTATAGGCCTTGGCCATGCGCAGGGCAGTCTCGATCCCCTCGGCGCCGCTGTTGCCGAAGAAGGTCTTCTTCAGCGCGCCGGGTGTCACCTGGGCCAGCCGCTCAGCCAGGTCGGCCACTGGCGGCACGTGGTAGACATAGCTGGCAGCGTGGATCAGCTTGTCGATCTGGGCTTTGGCCGCTGCTGCCACCTTCGGGTGACAATGGCCGGCGTTGGTCACCGCGATACCGGCGAAGCAGTCGATGTACTCGCGGCCGCTGGCATCGACGACCGTCGCGCCGCGGGCGCGCTCGACGACGACCGGCTCGATCGCGGCGACGAAGCTGGTACAGACGTACTCCTGGTACTTGCGAATCGTGTCCATTGCCCGCTCGTTCCCTCCATGCGACTCGCCGAACCACGCGCACCGTTCGTGGACGATCGAGAGTGCTCGCCGGGGGCATTGTACGACAGGAGCGGGCATCTCCAACCCTGATCCTCGGGTACGGAGGCTGCCGGCCTGGCAGCCTGTGTTACGATGCCGGGCCAGAGAGAGTAGCAGGCCCGTTCAGGATCGGCGTCCGGCATGACCATCCAGCGCCCTATGGCGAGTGAGAAATCCCGAGGCATGCTCCACTCGCTGCGCGTCTATCCAGGGTTCCGCGTCCTCTTCTCCACGACCGTGGCGACGAACGCTTCCTTCTGGATGTGGCAGCTCGTCACCGGCTGGCTCGCGCTGCTGCTGACCGACTCGGCCTTCTTCGTCGGTCTGATCGGCTTCCTCGGCGGTATCCCGATGCTGCTGGCCAGCTTGCCGGCGGGGGTGGTCATCGACCGGGTCGACCGCCGGCTCGTCTTGATCCTGGCGCAGGTCTGCGTCGCTCTGGTGGCCGCGCTGGTGACGCTCATGCTCTGGCGAGGCTGGCTCGCCGACTGGCACCTGCTGATCGCGGTCTTCCTGACCGGCACGGCGATGTCGTTCGTCTTCCCGACTCGCAACGCGATGGTGGCCGACCTGGTGGAGCGGAGCGACCTGGCGAACGCAGTCGCGTTGAACTCGGCAGGACAGAACGCGCCGCGCGTCATCGGCCCAGCGCTGGCGGGCCCGCTGGTCGGCGGCATCGGCGTGACCGCGACCCTGGCGCTCTGTGCACTGTTGCAGCTCGCCTCGGTGGCCATCTCCTGGCGCCTGCCGTCGCGGCCAGCGCCACGGCACGCACGGTCGTTGCTGGGCTCGTTCACCGAGGGGCTTACGGTGATCTGGCGGAGCGACTACCTGCTGGCGTTGCTGGTCCTGGCCGCGCTGCCGACCATGCTGATCATGCCGTACGTCAACCTTCTCCCTGTCTTCGCGCGCTATGAGCTGCGGATGGGCTCTGGCGGACTGGGCATGCTGATGGCGCTCGGCGGGCTCGGTGGACTGTGCGGCGCGCTGGCTGTGGCAAGCTGGAAGTCGCTAGCCGAGTCGCCGCGGATGCTGCTCGTCAGCCTGCTCGGGTTCGGGCTGGCCGTGCTGGCCTTCGCACACGCTCCGGTCGCCTGGCTGGCCGCGCTCTTCCTCTTCCTGGCCGGGTTCGTTAGCTCGGTGTACATGTCGGCCAACAACACGTTGCTCCAGCTCCACGTCGACGATGAGGTGCGCGGCCGGGTGTTGAGCGTCTACCTGCTGACGTGGGGCCTGCTGCCGCTCGGTACGTTGCCAGCCGGGGCGATCGCCGATGCCTGGGGCGCCCCGGTCGCAGTGACGATCCTGACCCTGCTCGCCCTGGCCGCCGTGGGTCTGACCGCGCTCCGGTTCCCGATCCTGCGTGCGCGGTCTCCCTCTCCGCGGCGCCCAATGGGCGTGCTTGCTCGAGAGCGGCCGGGCGCTCGGCTCGATGACTAGCCAGCCTCGATCGCTAAAAGGAGTTGCCGGCCGTGCGTCTCCCCTGGGTGCTGCGTGACCCGTCACTCCGCGTCGTCCTCTCCCTCTCGGCCCTCGCCGGGCTGATCTCCGGCCTGGTGGTGCCCTTCATCTCGTTGATCGCGCGTGACCGCGGCGCGTCCTACGCGCTGATCGGCTTGATGGCCTCTGGTTTCCTCATCTCCCAGGCCGTGCTCCAGTTCCCGGCCGGCGCCCTCTCCGACCGCATCGGGCGCGCCGTTCCGATCGCGGCTGGCCTGGTGGTCGAGGGCCTGGCGACGGCCGCTTTCGCGTTCACGACTACGCCTGAGCTCTTCGTGCTGTTCCGGCTGGCGCAGGGTATCGGGCTGGCGCTGATCTATCCTTCGGCCAGAGCGCTGATCGTCGACCTCACTCCTCCGGAGCGGCGGGGGCAGGCGTTTGCTGCCTGGTGGGCTGCCCTCAACGGCGGGTGGTTGCTGGGGCCGGCCCTTGGTGGCTTGCTGGCTGGGTTGATCGGGAAAGCGCCGCTCTTCGTGATCGGCGGGCTCGGCGAGGTCGCGCTGGGAGCGGTCGTGGTAGCGACCATCGGCCAGCTCAGCGCCGGCCGGCCGCGCCCGCACCCAGCGGGCGAGCGAGTGCCGTACCGGGCGCTGTTGGCCGCGCCACTGGTGGCCGCCTTCGTCCTCGCCATCGGCTTCGAGGTACCGGTCGGCATCTTCACCGGCATCTGGAGTGTCTATCTGGCCGACCTGGGCGCGAGCGAGTTCGAGCTGGGGATCTCCTTCACGGCCTTCTCGCTCGCTAACCTGCTCTTCCTGCCGCTCGGCGGTCGGCTGGCCGACCGAACGCCGCGCTGGCGACGACTGCTCGTCCTCAGCCTGGCGCTCGGGGCGGTCGTGGTCTGCTATGCGATCCCCTCGGTACCGGCCATCCTGGTACTCGGCGCGCTTGAGGGGATGGTTATCGCGCTGCTCTCTCCCTCGGTCGATGCCTATCTCGCTGCGGTCTCCGACCCACGCGTGCAGGGGCGCGTGCAGGGCGCATATACGACAGCAGGCATGGCCGGTGCCGCCACCGGCGCGCTGTTCAGCTCGGTGCTCTACGAGGCGGGGAGACCCGTGCCGTTTGTCGCTGCCGGCACTGCCCTTCTCGTCCTGACCAGTGTGGCGATCGGCATGATCCGAGGCGTCGAGCGGGCTGGTGGCCCCACGCTGCGCCAGGCGGCGCCGGCCGGAGCTGTGGCGGCCGATCCAGTCGACCCGAGCAGCGGCAGCGACGCAGTAGGCCTGCACGAGCTCCAGTGAGGTGATCGCGCCCGTATCTCGGTGCGCTCCGATCCCTGGCCGGAGCTAAGGAGACGCCAGCGGCTGTGGTCGTAGCTGGCCGCGCTCCTCCTCTGTGGCTATGCACGCTGGGGTTCGCCTGGCCCTGTGACGCGGGGTCATCCGGACAGTGGTAGGTGAGTTGCTGGCGTCGCCTCGATCCTGGCCTCCAGCGCAGTGGACTCGCGGCCCGCCCGCGCCCGCGGTGTCCAGCCTCCGAGGCGGGCGGGCACCGCGTGTCGTGACAACTAGACAATGTTTGATTGTCGTGCGAGCCGTCTGTACACTGTGTACGTGCAGAAATACGGAGCGGAGTCGGTCGTGTAGAGAGGAAGGGAAGCCGATGGCTCGCTGCGAGCGGTGGCGTCGAGTGGCGATCGGCTGCTGCGCGGCACTGGCCGCTGTCCTCCTCTGCGCGGCGCCGGCCGCTGCCGAGGATGTGCATCAGGTACAGCCGGGCGACACGCTGAGCGGGATCGCCGAGCGCTACGGGATCCCGGTCGAACTCCTCGCCCAGTACAACGGTATCGCCGATCCCGACCTGATCTACGTCGGCGAGGAACTCGTCATCCCGCCATCAGGAGAGGGGGTGCCCGCGAACGCGGGGTCGGGGCCTGCTGTCTACACGGTGCAGCCTGGAGACACGCTGTGGGGCATCGCGCAGCGCTTCGGTGTGAGCCTGCATGCGCTCGTCGCGGCGAATTCGATCGTCGACCCGAACCATCTCGTTGTGGGCCAGCAGATCCGTCTCCCGGCACGGGAGACGGGCTCGACCAGCGTCGCTGAGTTGCTCGAGCAGCACGCGATCGCCTACGGGCTCGAACCCGCACTCGTACAAGCACTGGCCTGGCAGGAGAGTGGATGGCAGCAGCAGGTGGTGAGCCCGATCGGGGCCGTGGGCGTGATGCAGGTGACACCCGCGACCGGTTCCTGGGTTGCCGACTACCTGGTCGGGCGGCCGCTCGATATCAGCGGCAGCGTCTCCGATAACATCCTGGCCGGTGTCGCGTTTCTCGACTGGCTGATCAAGTGGAGCGGCAGCCTCGAGATGGCGCTCGCCGGCTACAACCAGGGCCCGGGTAGCGTCGCGCGCGATGGGGTGCTGCCGGAGACCCGGCAGTTCGTCGCCAACGTGCTGGCGATCCGCGACTACATCCTCAGGAACGGCACTCCGCCGCCGTCGTAAGCCACGCTCGTGGCGGGTCACCGCGCGCCGCCGTATGGCTGAAGCGCGAGCATCTCCCGGTGTCGACCTGTTATGTGGTATGGGCGACCGGGCGGTCGCCCCTACAGTGTCGCGGAGGGGTACGAAGCGATCAGGCTGAGGACGACTGTCTGCTGAAGCGCGGAGGGCGATCGCCGCCGGTAGAGGAGAACCTGCGGGAGCGCTCGTGGTATCCTCTCCCACCGAGATGGCAGGTAGGAGGAGTGCGCGATGACCGGCAAACCACGAGCGTTCTCGGGTATCCAGCCGACCGGCGGTATCCATATCGGCAACTACCTCGGCGCGATCCGCAACTGGGTACTGCAGCAGGATCAATACGACAACATCTTCAGCATCGTCGACCTGCACGCGATGACGCTCCCG
>JADBJL010000050.1 GCA_014874455.1 Thermomicrobiaceae bacterium | reverse complement strand
CCTCACCCCCAACCCCCTCTCCCGCGGTGTGCGGGAGAGGGGTGCCCGGAGGGCGGGGTGAGGGAGGAGAGGGGTGCCCGGAGGGCGGGGTGAGGGCGGGGTCGCGAGAGTTGACAGCGCTCCGGGCCCTCTCTAGAATGCGCTGGAGTCCTTCACCAGATAGGCACGCTGCCAGAGGTCGTGCAGCGAGCCGGCTCGTCAGGTCGCGTCAGTCGTGAGGAGGGGGCCATGCCGGTGAACCCGAACGACCTGTACGACGAGAACTTCGCCCGCTGGCAGTTCTTCTATCGCAAGGGGCTGATCAGCCGGCGGACGCTGATCCAGGCGGCGCTGGTCTGGGCCGGGGCGGCGTCGCTGGGGACGCTGCTGGCCGGCTGCCGCCAGGAGCCGGCCGCCACACCGGCTCCGACGCAGCCAGGCGCGGCCGCGCCGCCGACGCCGACGGCGGGAGCCGCGCCGGCCGCGACGACGGCACCGTCACCGGCAGCGCAGGAGGGCGGGCTGATCCGGCTCGCGTTCGACTCCGACCTGCCGACGATGGATCCGCACATGCACCTCCTGCGCACCGGGATCATCACCTTCTACCACACGCACGACAACCTCGGCGTGCGCGACTTGCAGTCGCTGCGGATCGTGCCCTGGCTGGCCGAGAGCTGGGAGATCATCGAGCCGACGAAGTGGGAGCTCAAGCTGCGCCAGGACGTGAAGTTCCACAACGGCGAACCGTTCACCGCCGAGACGGTCAAGTGGAACTGGGAGCGGGTCACCAACCCCGAGCAGAAGAGCCCGCAGATCGGCAACCACGCGGCGATCGCTGGCGTCGAGGTGGTCGACGAGTACACCGTCCACGTGATCACCAAGGCGCCCTACCCGATCTTCACCGAGCGGCTGCAGAACTTCCAGATGATCCCCCACAAGCTCGCCCAGGAGAAGGGTGACGCCTACCTGGCCGAGCACGCGATCGGCAGCGGGCCGTACCGCTTCGTCGAGTGGAAGCGGGGCCAGGAGATCGTCTTGACCCGCAACGACGACTACTGGAACCCCGAGGTCAAGCCGGCCTTCAAGGACTTCGTCATCCGGATCATCCCCGGCGTGCCGACCCAGCTCGCCGAGCTGCTGGCCGGCAACGTCGAGATCATCCGCGTGGTGCCGTTCGACCAGATGAAGACGGTCGACGCCTCCGGCGTGGCGGTCACCAGGACGCAGCGCATCCTGCGGACGAGCTTCATCGGGCTCGACTGCAAGGGCCGCACCGGCCCGAACCCGTACCAGGACGTGCGGGTGCGGCACGCGGCGAACCACGCCGTCGATATCGAGGGCTACATCAAGACGCTCCAGCCGGGCGGCGACCGCGCCCCCGCCGCGCTCAACCCGATGCACTTCGGCTTCGACCCCTCGATCGAGCCGCACACCTACGACCCGGACAAGGCCCGGGCGCTCCTGAAGGAGGCGGGCTACGAGTCCGGCTTCGAGGCACGCTGGCTGCGCGGGCCCTCATCGATGCCCAACCAGGATCAGGTCGACCAGGCGATCCAGCGCGACCTGGAGGCGGTCGGCATCCGCGCCAAGTTCGAGACCGTCAGCGACACCAACGTCCACGTCTCGATGGTGACCGAGGGCAAGGCCGGCCCGATGTGGAACTGGAACTGGGGCTCGTACTCGGTCTTCGACGCCGACGGGCTCTACTGGGACATGTTCCACCCCAGCACGATCTACAACTACTGGGAGAACCAGGAGTTCGCCAAGCTGATCGAGGAGGCGCGCGGCACGCTGGATCAGGATCTGCGCAAGGAGCTCTACGCCAAGGCTCAGCGGATCGTCCGCGACGAGGCCCCGGTGATCTTCCAGTGGGGCTTCCACGCGGTCTGGGGCGTCAGCACCAAGGTCGACTGGACGCCTGCGGTCGACGAGATCGACCGCATCTTCCTGGCGAAGCCGAAGGCCTGAGCGCTGGTCGCCGGTCACGGGCGGCCGGCGCGTGCATGTGCGCAGGAGATCTGAGGGGGCGGGCCGCCAGAGCGACCGGGCGACGCCGGCAAGCCCGGCGCACCGAGAGCGGCTCGGGCGGCCTCGCCCGCTAGCCCGGCGAGGAGGACTATGGCGCGCTACCTGGCGCACCAGCTCACCCAGATGGTCATCGCCATCTTCGGGATCTCGATCATCGTCTTCGTGATCACCCACGTCATCGGCGATCCCACCAGCGTGCTGTTGCCGCTCGATACCCCGCTGGAGCAGCGCGAGGAGTTCCGCCGCCAGATGGGCTTCGATCGACCGATCCTGGTGCAGTACGCCGACTTCCTCGGCCAGGCGCTGCGCGGCGACTTCGGCACCTCGTTCCGGGTCAAGAAGTCGGCGCTCTCGCTGGTGCTGGAGCGCATCCCGGCGACGCTGCTTCTGACGGCCAGCGCGACGGTCGTGGCGATCCTGATCGCGATTCCGATGGGGATCGTCTCGGCGTACAAGCGCCACAGCGTCGTCGACAACATCGCCACCGTCTTCGTGGTCGCCGGCCAGGCCATGCCGATCTACTGGCTCGGGCTGATGCTCATCATCCTCTTCGGCGTCCAGCTCAAGTGGCTGCCGCCGTCGGGCTACGGCGAGTTCGGTCTCGACCGCCTCAAGCACCTGGTGCTGCCGACAGTGGTGCTGGGCGTCTTCCTGGCGCCGGTGACCGAGCGGCTGGTGCGTTCCGGGATGCTGGACGCGCTGACGCAGGACTACGTGCGCACCGCCCGCGCCAAGGGGCTGCGCGAGCGCGTGGTGCTGACCCGCCACGCGCTGCGCAACGCCATCATCCCGGTCATCACCGTGCTCGGACTCCAGTTCGGCCAACTGCTCGGCGGAGCGGTGATCACCGAGACGGTCTTCGCCTGGCCCGGTATCGGCCAGCTCACGGTCGACTCTATCCGCAACGCCGACTTCCCGGTCACCCAGGCAGCGGTGATCACGATCGCGGTCATGATCAGCCTGGTGAACACGGCGATCGACGTGATCGTCGGCATCATCGACCCGCGGATTCGGTTCTAGTGGTTGCCGGAGGAGCGATGGCGACAGCGGAACCTCGGGAGCAGACGCTGGCTCAGGCGACACTGGCAGAGATGCCGGTTCGGCTCGCCCGCCGCCGGACGGCGCGCGACTGGCTGCGGGCCGCCTGGAAGCTGCGGCTCTCGGTGCTCGGGGGGCTCGTCTTGCTCCTCCTCGTGCTGGTCGCGGTCGCCGCCCCGCTGCTCACGCCCTATACCCCGTCCGAGGGGCGGATCGTCGAGCGACTGCAGCCGCCGGTCTTCCTCGGCGGCACCTGGAAGCACCCGCTCGGCACCGACGGCGTGGGGCGCGACTACGCGACCCGGCTGATGTACGGCGCGCGCGTGGCCCTGGCGGTCGGCGTGCTCTCGACGCTGGTCGCCACCGTCATCGGCGTCTGCCTCGGGATCCTGGCCGGCTACTACAGCGGCAAGGTCGACTGGCTCATCTCGACGCTGGTCAACATCATGATGACGTTCCCCTTCATCCTGCTGGCGCTGGCGGTGATCGCCGTGCTCGGCCCCAGCTTCCTCAACGTGGTGCTGGTGCTCGGGATCGGCTCCTGGCCGATCTACGCCCGGGTCGTGCGGGTCGAGGTGAGCCGGATCAAGGCGCTCGAGTTCGTGGCGGCCGCGCGCGTGATCGGCTTGACCGACCTGCGCATCGTCGCCCGCCACATCGTGCCCAACCTGGTGAACGCGATCATCGTCATCGGTACCGTCCAGATCGCCCGGCTGATCATCACCGAGGCGTTCCTGAGCTACCTGGGCCTGGGCGTGCAGCCGCCGACACCGTCCTGGGGCTACATGCTCTTCGAGTCGCAGGCGTTCATGTTCGACCCAGCCGAGTGGTGGCTCCCGATGCTCCCCGGCCTGGCGATCTTCGTCACCACCCTGGCGATCAACCTCCTCGGCGACGGCCTGCGCGACGTGCTCGACCCCTACCAGCGCTCCTCGCTCTGAGCCCCTGGGTAGGATCCGCCTCGTTCTCCCGCTCTTGCGAGCGGGCTTCGAGGCTGCGGCCCGGTGCCCCTGCCGGAACAACCCCCAGCCCCTCTTCCGCAGCCAGGGGGCGAGGGGTGCCACCCTCACCCCCGGCCCCTCTCCCGCAGCGGGCGGGAGCGGGGGGCGACCCGCACCCCCCACCCCCGCACCCGCCCCCGGGGG
>JADBJL010000019.1 GCA_014874455.1 Thermomicrobiaceae bacterium | reverse complement strand
CCTTCAGAGGCCGCTGCATCACTCGAGCCATACCATACCAGAACAGCCCGCAGCGGGCAGCACCGGACGAAAGATCTTCCCCAGGCCATGCGGCTCGCCGCTCGCTCCTCCTCCGGCGCTGTCCTCTCCGCGCGCAGCGCATCGATGAGGTCACGCGTATTGTAGGCGAGCGTTCTTCTGACCGTCAAGATGAACCGCTTCCGGCGAGGCAAGACCCCTTTTGTCTCCGTTACGGCAACAACCTCGCCAGCTCCTGTCCGGATCCCGAGCGGTACGCGTGCAACGGCCACAGCCAAGGAGCCCCGGGCGGACGCTCGCCTCGTGAGCAGAGCGCCGGCAGTGGGCCAGGCTGTTCACGAGGCTGGCTCTGCGCGACAATGAGAGAAAGATGGTCAATGATCCGGTCGAGGCGAGCCCAATGCGTGCCCTGCTGGGTCAGGTGACGCTCCGGTTCTACGCTGAGCTGAACGACTTCCTGCCACCGTATCGACGGCAGGTGGCGTTCGTCCAGCCGCTCAGCGGCCGCACCTCGGTCAAAGACCTCGTCGAGGGACTCGGCGTCCCGCACACCGAAGTCGACCTCATCCTGGTCAACGGCGAGCCGGTCGACTTCGCGTACATCGTTCAGGACGGCGACCGCATCAGTGTCTACCCGGTGTTCGAGTCAATCGATATCTCGCCGCTGACGCGGTTGCGGCCGCGCCCGCTGCGGGTGCCGCGCTTCGTGCTCGATGTCCACCTCGGCAAGCTCGCGGTGTACCTCCGGATGCTGGGGTTCGACACGCTGTACGGAAACGACTACGACGACGCGACCCTGGCCCGCCTGGCGGCTGACCAACGCCGGATCCTACTGACCCGTGACCGGGGCCTGCTCAGGCGCAGCGTGGTCACCCACGGCTACTACGTCCGGGCGACGGTACCCCGGCAACAGCTCGTCGAAGTCATCCGCCGCTTCGACCTCCTGGGCTCAATCGCCCCGTTCCGTCGCTGCATGCGGTGTAACGGGCTCCTGGCTCCCGTCGCCAAGCAGGACGTGATCGACCAGCTCCCACCCCGGACGCGACGCTCCTATGATGAGTTCTATCGCTGCCGCGAGTGCACTCGCGTCTACTGGAAGGGATCGCATTTTCTGCGCATGCAGCAGTTCATCGACCAGTTGCGCGCGAGCGAGTAACGACGCGACCACCCGCTTGAACCAGCGTCGGCGAGTAGGCCGAGGAGGTGTGGACTTGAGACGGGTGTTCCCACAGGCAGATAACAGCGCTATGCCATGACTTGCGGACGACGCTCGACGCGGTAAAGTGTGGCGGGGAGAGTCGATCGGCCGGGAGGCGAGGAGAGTCCGATGGTTGGGGAGACAACAACAATGACGGAGGGCGTGACACAGCAGTTCGACACCGTGCTTCTCGGCGGCGAGGTCATCGATCCCGGCGGGGGGCTGATCGGGCGCTACGACGTCGGCATCCGCGAGGGGCGGATCGCGGCGGTGGAGCCCTCGCTGGCCGGAGCCCGGGCCGAGCGGGTGATCGATGCTCGGGGTCAGGTTGTCACGCCCGGATTGATCGATCTGCACACGCACGTCTACTGGGGCGTCACCTACTGGGGCATCGAGGCCGACCCGGTCGCGGCGCGCAGCGGCGTGACCACCTGGCTAGACGTCGGCAGCGCTGGCTCGTACACCTTCGCTGGCTTCCGGCGCTACATCGCCGAGCCGAGCCGGGTGCGGATCTACGCCCTGCTCAACCTCTCGTCGATCGGGCTAGTGGCACCCACCTGGGAGTTCGCCAACCTTGATTACTGCGACCTGGAGCTGGCGGCGCAGATCGTCGAGCGCAACCGCGACCTGATCCTGGGCATCAAGGCGCGGATCGACCGCAATACGACCCGCGGAGTGGGCATCCGGCCGCTGGAGCTGGCTCGCGAGCTGGCCGACCGGCTCGGCCTGCCACTGATGGTGCACATCGGCTTCGGCCCGCCGACCATCGACGAGGTGGCTGAGCTCCTGCGGCCTGGCGATATCCTGACCCATTGCTTCACCGGCGGCACCATGCGCATCCTGACCGAGGATGGCAAGGTGCACCCGGTCATCCGCGAGCTGCACGAGCGCGGGCTGGTGCTCGACATCGGGCATGGGGCAGGCTCGTTCAGCTTCCCGGTGGCCGAGGCGCTGCTCGAGCAAGGCCTGCTACCCGACGTGATCAGCAGCGATATCCACCAGCTCGCCATCCAGGGGCCGATGTTCGACCTGCCGACCACGCTGTCCAAGTTCCTGGCTCTGGGGATGAGCCTGCCGGAGGTGATCGAGCGCGCCACCGCCGCGCCGGCCCGGGTGATCGGCCGGTCAGATCTCGGGACGCTCAAGCCGGGCAGCCTGGCCGATGTCGCCATCTTCCGCGTCGAGGAGGGCGACTTCACGTTCTATGACGTGAACATGACGGCCCGCCGAGGCACCAAGCGACTGGTGAACACGTTGACGCTGGTCGGTGGCGAGCCGTTGCCAGCGATCCCGGAGAGCGAGCGGCCGGTCTGGGCGGTGCTGCCCGAGCATCAGCGGCCGATCCTCCAGCACCGCTGGTAGGGGGTCTCCGGTGGCTGGCCCCCGCGCGGCCAGCGGGGTGGGCTGGTCAGCCTGCGGGAGCGAGCCGCCCGCGGCAACCGCGGCAGGCGAGCGAGCCATGTGGAGGCCCTGCCGCCCTCCGAGCCGCGATTGCCGCGGGAGCCACGCTGGTGCTCGGCCATCCGAGACTAGGCGACGACTGCCGCAGTCTCGGCCACCATGCGGTTGAACTCGGCCAGGTCGCGCTCGATCAGCTCCTTGAGCCGGGCGAGCTGGGCATCGACGCGCCCGCTGAGGTCGGCGAAGACCTCGTATGCTTGCCGTGTGGGCCGACTGTCGGCCGAGCCGATGGCCGTGGCCAGGCCGGCCAGCTTGGCGTTCAGCTTGAGCGGGTAGTTCAGCACGTCCTGCCGGCCCTGCGCCTTGTACTGGATCAGCTCGCCCTCGACCTCGAGGAGCTTCTCGCGTAGCTCCTTGGCCTTCTCGCGGATCTCGGCGAGATCTTCTCGCGTCTCCCACACCTCGAGCTGGCGGCGCAGCTTCCGGATCCGGTTGACCGCCTCGTGTGTCTCGGAGAGTTTCCGCCAGACCCGGAGCGCCAGCTCGAACTGCTCGCGGAGGTCGGCGTCGCTCGCGTCGATCCGCGGATCGCGCACGACCTCGAACGACTCGCTCCAGGACTGCTCGCCGATGGTGAGCCGCACCTGGTAGCGGCCTGGTGGGACGAGCGGCCCCAGCACGCCGCCGGAGAACTCGAGCGACTTGTCGTCCGGCACTTTCACGGCGTCGGGATAACGCAGGTTCCAGACGAAGCGATGGAAGCCGGGCGTTTTCGGAACCAGCGGTTCCTTCGACTCCTCCTCACCGGGCTGTGGCTCCTTCCTCTCGCTCGAGTAGGAGCGGACTTCGTTCCCCTCGGCATCGAGGATGGTCAACCTGACCTCACCCTCCGGCTGCTCGCGCAGGTAGTAGGTAATGATGGCGCCGTCCGGCGGGTTCTGCCCGGCATCGACGTAGACTTCGACCTTCTCTCCCGTCTCGGTCTCGCGGGTCTCGAAGGTGGCCATCGTCGCGCCGGTCATGCGGTAGTTCTTGCCAGGCGTCGGTGGATGACCGAAGCCACGGTAGGTGCGAAAGCGCACCGTGACGCGGGGTGGGAACAGGTGTGCCGGCTGCTCGAGTTGGGCGGGCTGGAACTGTCGCAGCGGGGTCAGGTCGTCCAGGATCCAGAAGCTCCGCCCATGCGTCGCCACCACCAGGTCGCTGTCCTTGACCACCAGGTCGTGGATGGGCACGACGGGCAGGTTGCTCTGGAAGCGCTGCCAGCTCCCCCCGTCGTCGAAGGAGACGTAGAGGCCGGTCTCCGTCCCGGCGTACAAGAGCCCGCGCCGCGCTGGATCCTCGCGGATGACCCGGGTGAAGTCGTGCTCGGGGATACCCTCAGTGATCTTCGTCCAGGTCTGGCCGTAGTCGGCCGTCTTGAAGAGGTAAGGGCGGAAGTCGTCGAGCTTGTAGCGGGTAGCGGCCACATAGCAGGTCGCCGGGTCGTGGGGGGAGGGCTCGATGATGCTGACCAGCGCCCACTCAGGTAAGTCGGGCGGGGTGACGTTCTGCCAGGTCTGGCCGCCGTCACGAGAGACGTGTACCAGGCCGTCGTCGGAGCCGGCCCAGAGGATGCCCGGTGCCGCGGGCGACTCGGCGAAGGCGAAGATGGTGCAGTAGTACTCGGCTCCCGTGTTGTCCTTGGTAATCGGCCCACCGGAGGGCTGAAGCTTCTCCGGGTCGTTGCGGGTGAGGTCAGGGCTGATCACTTCCCAGCTCATGCCACCGTCGCGCGAGCGGTGGACGACGTTCGAGGTGACGTAGAGGGTATCCGGGTCGTGGGGGGAGATGACGATCGGGTACGTCCACTGGAAGCGGTACTTCGCTTCGCTCGCGCCAGCGCCGAGCGTACTCTCGGGCCAGACCTGGATGTTCTGGATCTGGCCGCTCTTGCGGTCGTAGCGAGTGAGATAGCCGAGGTAGCTGCCGGCGTAGACGATATCAGGGTTCTTCGGGTGGACGGCGATGTAGCCGCTCTCGCCGCCGCCCACCTCATGCCACTCGCCCTGGCTGATCGCGGCCAGGTGCGAGCGGCTGGGGCCGGAGATGGTGGTGTTGTCCTGCTGGGCACCGTAGACCCGATAGGGGAAGCGGGTATCGACCGTCACGTGGTACATCTCGGCCGTCGGCTGGTTGTAGAGACTCGACCAGGTCTGCCCGCCGTCGAAGCTGACGCAGGCGCCGCCGTCGTTGCCGTTGATCATGCGACGCGGATTCCGGGGATCGATCCAGAGCGCGTGGTTGTCGCCGTGCGGGATCGGAACCTGGAAGAACGTCTTGCCAGCGTCGTTCGATTTCCAGGCTTCGACGTTCAGAACCCACACGGTCTCGGGATCCTGCGGATCGGCGTAGATGTGGTGGTAGTACCAGGCGCGCTGCCGCAGGTTGCGGTCTTCTGAGCAGCGTTCCCACGTCTCGCCGTAGTCATCGGAGCGGAACACCGCGCCGTCCTCGGCCTCGACGATGGCCCAGACGCGGCCGGGCTTGGCTGGCGAGACGGTCACCCCGATCTTGCCGATCACGTTACCTTTGGGCAGGCCCTTGTTGCGGGTGATCTCCTCCCAGGTGTCACCGCCGTCGAAGGAGCGGAAGAGCCCGCTCCCCGGCCCGCCGCTTACCAGCTCCCAGGGCCGCCGGATCGCCTGCCAGAGGGCGGCGTAGAGGATGCGGGGGTTGTTCGGGTCGAGCGCCAGGTCGATGGCGCCGGTGTGCTCGTCGCGGTAGAGCACCTTCTCCCAGGTCTTGCCGCCGTCCTTCGAGCGGAAGACGCCGCGCTCCTCGTTGGGGCCGAAGGCATGGCCCAGCGCGGCGACGTAGACGATGTCGGGATCGTGGGGGTGGATCACGATCTCACCGATGTGGCGCGTGTCGGCCAGACCACAGTGTACCCAGGTGCGGCCGCCGTCGGTCGACCTGTAGACGCCGTCGCCGTGGGAGACGTTGCCGCGGATGCACGCCTCGCCCATGCCGACGTAGATCACGTTGGGGTCGGCCTCGCTGACGGCGATCGCGCCGACCGAGGCGCGCTTGAAGTAGCCGTCGGAGATGTTCTTCCAGTAGCGCCCGCCGTCGGTCGTCTTCCAGACGCCACCCCCGGTGGAGCCGAAGTAGAAGGTGAGCGGGTCAGTCGGGTGTCCCGCGACCGCCCCCACACGCCCGCCCCGATACGGCCCGATCAGCCGGAACTCGAGCGCCTGATCGAGGTTACGTCGTCCACCTTCGGCCATCGCCCTGCTCCCTCCCGTTCGCCTCACCGCCGCGCGCCCGTCTCCCTTTAGCGTCGATGACGCGCAGCGCCTGTTGTCGCGCAGGGGGAAGGGGTTGTCAAGCGTGCCGGCTCCACCTGTCAACAGGTAACACCGCATCGAGGGCGAGTTCGCCAGGGAGGCGATCCTGTCTCCCGGTTACGAGCCTGGCTCTCGGACGTGCTTCGGCCGGTGTGGTGCCTCCCCGCACAGCAGCCTGCGGGCAGGCTAAGCCAGCGGGCGAGTGACTGAGCCGGAGTCAGCGTTCCGTCCGCTTGCAGCCGTTGGCGAAAGCGGCACTCGGTGGTAGAAACGGGCGGCGGGAACCGGCCCCGCCAGGTAATCTGCGGGGAACGACAGCCGGCCGGCATAGGCTGAGGAGGCAGGAAAGGTGTCCGCGCCACGGTACGCTGTCAGTATCGATGTGGGAGGTACCTTCACTGACCTGGTGCTCTTCGACATCGAGGCGGGAACCGTTGCGGGGTTGCACAAGGTGCTCACTGATGCCCGGCGGCCGGCCCGCGCGGTGCTCCAGGGCTGGCGCGAGCTGCTAGAGCTGGCCGGCATCGAGCCAAGTGAAGTCGCCGAGGTCGTCCACAGCACGACGCTGGTGACCAACGCGCTGGTCGAGCGGCGGGGCGCGCGCACGGCGCTCCTCACGACACAGGGTTTCCGGGATGTCCTCGAGATCGGCATCGAGCAGCTCTACGACATCTACGATCTGTTCGCGCCGTACCCCGAGCCGCTCGTGCCCCGCCACTGGCGGCGCGAGGTGCGCGAGCGGATCAGCCGCGACGGCACTGTACTGGAGCCTCTCGACGAGGGCGGTGTGCTGGCGCAGGTGGATGGGCTGGTCGCCGAGGGGGTGGAGTCGATCGCCGTCTCGCTGATCCACGCCTACCGGAACCCGGCGCACGAGCGACGCATCGCCCAGCTCATCGCCGCGCGTTTCCCAGAGGTCACGGTCTCGCTCTCGTCGCAGGTGGCCCCGCTCATCGGCGAGTACGAGCGCACTTCGACGGTCGTCGCCGACGCCTACGTGAAGCCCTTGCTCCGGCGCTACCTCACCGACCTGCGCGACGCGCTCCAGGCCGAGGGCTTCACCGGCCGGCTCTTCCTCGTCCTCTCCTCCGGCGGGGTCACGACGCTGGAGGCGGCCATGGACTTCCCGGTACGGCTGCTCGAGTCCGGCCCGGCGGCCGGCGCCTTTGCCGCGAGCTTCTACGGCCGGCTGGCCGGGCACGAGGACGTGCTCTCGCTGGACATGGGTGGCACCACTGCCAAGGCGTGCCTGATCGAGTGCGGCACGCCCGAGGTCGTGCGCATGCTCGAAGTCGACCGGGTGCACCGCTTCAAGCCTGGCAGCGGGCTGCCGGTGATGACACCGACGGTCGATCTGATCGAGATCGGCGCCGGCGGCGGGAGTATCGCCTCGATCGACCGGCTGGGGCTGCTCAAAGTGGGGCCGCAGAGCGCCGGGGCCGACCCCGGGCCGGCCTGCTACGGGCTCGGCGGCGATCAGCCGACAGTGACCGACGCCAACCTGCTGCTCGGTTACCTCGACCCGGCGAACTTCCTCGGCGGCCGGATGGCGCTGCGGCCGGAGCAGGCGCGCCGGGCGGTCGCCCGCTGCATCGCGGAGCCGCTCGGGCTGGGACTCGACGCGGCCGCCCGCGGTGTGCACGCGATCGTCAACGAGAACATGGCCCAGGCCGCGCGGACGCATATCATCGAGCGCAACCGCGACCCGCGTTCCCTGGCGATGGTCGCCTTCGGCGGGGCCGGGCCAGCGCACGCGGCACCGGTGGCGCGCATCCTCGGTATCCGCAGGGTCATCGTGCCGCTGGGCGCCGGGGTGGCCTCAGCGATCGGGGCGCTGACCGCGCCGCTGGCCATGCCGTTCACGCGTACCTACATGACGACCCTCGAGGACTGCGACTGGTCGGTGGTGCGCGACCTCTACCAGGAGATGCGAGCCGAGGCTGCCCGCGCCTTAGCCCCGGTAGCTGGTGAGGCGGCGCTGGTCGAGACGCGGGCGGTCGACCTGCGCTTCACCGGGCAGTACCACGAGCTGCGCGTCACGATCCCCGAGGAGCTGGAGCTCGCGGCCGGGTCGAAGGACGCGCTCGAGGCGGCCTTCGCCCGGCGCTACCGCGAGGTCTACGGCCGGGTGCCGTCGGGGCTCGGGGTGGAGGCGCTCAACTGGCACCTGACGGTCTCGGTGCCCCGTCCGAGCTTTCGGCTGGCGCCTGAGCCGGTCGGTTCGCCCGACCCGGCGCCAGCGCTCCGGGGCGAGCGAGCCGTCTACTTCGACGATCCGGAGCCCGGCGAGCGACAGTGCCCGGTCTACGACCGCTACCGGCTGGCGCCCGGCATGCGGCTGGCCGGCCCGGCGATCGTCGAGGAGCGGGAGACCACCGTCGTGGTGCCACCAGGCTGGCGTGCGGAGGTGGATGCCTACCGTAACCTGATCCTCGAACGTGCTGACGGTGAAGCGGTCGAGTGAGACGGAGTCGGACGATGACGCGTGGGCTGGGAAGGTGCTCGATCGATGGGTGAGGCGCGAGTCGCTGGTCAGGGTACGGCCATGCCGTCGTTCGATCCGGTCAGCCTGGAGATCATGTGGAGCCGGCTCATCGGCATCGCCGACGAGATGTGGGTGACGATCCTGCGCACCGCGGTCTCGACGATCATCGGCGCGGCCCAGGATTTCGGCTGCGAGATCCTGGATGCCGACGCTGGCTCGGTGGCCCATTCCAACCGCAGCATGCCCGTGTTCAATCTGGTGATGCCGACTGTCACACGCGGAGTGATAGCGCGCTATCCGGTCGAGCAGATGCGCCCTGGCGATGTCTACATCACCAACGACCCCTGGCTCTGTGCCGGTCACCTGGACGACATCGCCCTGATCACGCCGGTGTTCCGCGATGGCCAGGTGGTCGCCTTCGCCGTCAGCGTCGCCCATACCACCAGCATCGGCGGCTCGCTCGACCGCCGTACCGTGCGCGATATCTACGAGGACGGCCTGCGTATCCCAATCCTCAAGCTCTACGACGCCGGCCGGCCGAACGAGACCGCCTTCGCCTTCATCCGCGAGAACGTGCGCACGCCCGACCTCGTGCTGACCGACATCGAGGCGCAGCTCACCGCGAACGGGCTCGGCGCCGAGCGGGTGCTCGCCTTCCTCGACGAGTACGACTTGCCGGATCTCAAGGCCGTGTCTCAGGTCATCCAGCGATACTCCGAGCGAGCGATGCGCGAGGCGATCGCTGCCGTGCCGGACGGTGTCTACGAGCACGAAGTCTGGGCCGACGGCCTGGACGAGCCGGTCTACCTGCGCTGCCGGATCACCGTGTGGGGTGACGAGATCCTGGTCGACTACACTGGTTCCGACCGGCAGCGACCGCGCGGCGGCATCAACTGCACGCTGACCTATACCAGAGCCCACACGGCGTATCCGCTCAAGTGCCTGCTCTCCCCGACGGTGCCCGCCAACGAGGGCACCTTCCGGCCGATCAAGGTGATCGCGCCGGAAGGCTCGATCCTCAACTGCACGGTGCCCGCCTCGGTCGGCTCCCGCACCCGCACCGGCTGGCACCTGCACGCGCTGATCTTCGGCGCGCTCGCATCCGCGCTGCCCGACCGGGTGCAGGCCGGTAACGGCCTCATGCACTCGATCCACGTCTACGGCCAGGAGCCGGACGGGCACTTCTACAACGCGCACTTCTTCACTGCCGGTGGGCGGGGTGCGAGCCTGGGGCGGGACGGGATCGGGCGGAACTGCTTCCCCTCCAGCGCCCGCAACGTGCCGGTCGAGATCTTCGAGAGCCGCACGCCGGTGCTGGTACGCAGGCGCTCGCTGCGGCCCGATTCAGCCGGGCTGGGGCAATGGCGCGGCGCCTTTGGCCACCAGCTCGAGTTCAGCCCGCTACCCGGCTACCCGCTCCCGGTGAACGTCTTCATCGACCCCGACCGCCTGCGCTTCCCACCGAAGGGCCTCGCTGGAGGGCAGGACGGCCCCTGTACCGAGGTGATCGTCAACGGCCGGAGGCTCGACCCGGGGGAGCTGCGCTCCGGGCAGATCACCCTGGAGACGCCGGATGACCGGCTCGAACTGCGCCTGCCTGGCGGGGCCGGCTACGGGCCAGTGGAGCGGCGCGATCCGGAACTGGTCGCTGCTGACCTGCGGTCGGGCCTGGTCAGCCCGGCGCGCCTGCCGGAGTCGCTGCGCCGGGCTGCCGAGCGGCTACTAGACGCACAGGTCGGCGTGGCCGCGATAGAGACACCAGGGTAGCGCGTGTGGTCGGGATCGGGCTGGCACTGGCCTCGAGCCTCCTCTGGGGGACTGCCGACTTCCTCGCCGGGCTGGCCAACCGGCGCGCGCCGCTCGTCACCGTGCTGCTCGGCACCCAGCTCGCCGGGCTGGCGCTGGTCTGCCTGGTGCTCCTGGTGCATCGCGACGGACTGCCTCGCGATGCCCGCCTCGGCTATGCGGCTCTCGGAGCGGCCGGCGCGATGGTGGGGCTCGGGGCGCTGTACCGGGGGCTGGCGCTCGGCCCGATGGGCGTGGTAGCGCCGATCTCGGCGCTCTCCGGCGCCGTGCCGTTGCTCGTGGGCCTGGCACTGGGTGACCGACCGTCCTGGCTGCAGCTCGTTGGGATGGCGCTGAGCCTGCTCGGCGTGGCCGCGGCGGCTGCGGCACCCTCGGGCCCGCCGGGTGGCCAGCCCGGATGGGTGGCTGCTGGGCTCGGGCTGTTGGCCGCGGCCGGGCTCGGGAGCGCACTGGTCGGGCTGCACGCGGCCAGCGCGGTTCATCCAGGCTGGGCGGTGCTCGTGCTGCGCCTGGCCGTCGTCACAGCGCTGGCCAGCGGGCTGGCGCTCCGCCAGTTGCTCCGCCGCGCTCCCGGTGCGCCGCCGTCTCTCGAGCTGCCGGAGCCGGCTGCCGTGGAGCCGGGGACTGGGGCTGATGGCCCTCAACCGGATCCGTGGCGGTTCACGACCACGTTGATCGTCACTGCCGGGACGCTGGATGCTGGGTCGAATCTCCTCTTCGGCATCGCCTCGGGCTTCGGGGCGCTGAGTGTCGTCGGGTTGCTGGGCTCGCTCTACCCGGTCAGCACGGTGCTGCTGGCCCGCTTCGTTCTCGGGGAGCGGCTACGCCCGATACAGCTCGCCGGTGTGGGGACGGTGCTAGCCGGCGTGAGTGCGATCAGCCTGGGATGAGGTTCAAGACTCGACCGCGAAGAGCGCCGCCACCGGCGCGCGGAAGCCGGGGAGCACGTCGCCCCCGTCCAGCTCCTGCTCGGGGCCGAGCTCGCGCGCCTGGCCATCGGGGGTGTAGACGGTAAGCGAGCGGCTCTTGGGCCAGAGCACCCAGACCAGCCGGGTGCCAGCGGCGAGGTAGTCGCGCACCTTGTCGTGCACGTCCTCGGCCCGGTCGTTGGGCGAGACGATTTCCACTGCCAGGTCAGGGGCACCCGGCCAGAAGCCCTCAGGAATGCCGCTCTCGGGGATGCGCTCGCGCGAGACGAACGAGGCGTCGGGGATGCGCACGGTATCGGGATTATGGCCAAGGATGTAGGCTACTCCATCGGTGAACACCAAGCCGAGGTTCCGTGTTCTCGCGAATTCATAGATCAGGCGATAAACCAGCGCCGCGATCAGGTTGTGCAACGCTCCCGCACCCGGCACCTCGACCGGCACTCCTCTCACCAGCTCGTAGCGCACGCCCGGCCTCTCGGGCAGCTCCCAGAGCTCCTCGGCGGTCATCAGTCGTGCCGGTTGACCGGCTGCGGGCGGCGAAAGCGCCTCTTGCCTGGCTGCGCTCATCCCTGACCTCGCGTGCCTGACTCCTGGTCGTTGGTCGTATCGTTCGAAGTGAACACCACGCAGGCGACGGGGGCAAGCATGCTGGCCTCACATCACCATTGGGCGGATGGTGGGCCAGCCTCTGGGCACACGACATCACATCTCGGCAACGGTGCGTTGCCGTCGCACTGAATCACCGCGGATGAAACAATCTCCGCCCAACGTGTCCCGACACGCTCTGCCTGGTTTCGTCTCGCTCCCGGTCGACCTGCTGTCCGAATGGCCAACTCCCGCTGCTAGCCCTTCACGTACGAGAGCTTCTCGGCGACTTTGCCATCACGGACGCGGAAGAGGTCGACGCCGCGGACGTGCCCAGGCTTGCTCTCGGCGTCCGGAGCCCAGCGGTACAGCCAGCGGACGACGCAGCGGTCGCCGGCTGCGAACATCTCCTCGACCTCGAAGACCGCGTTCGGAGAGGAGCGGAAGAACGCCTCCCAGAAGGCGCGGACAGCCGCCTGGCCCTCGTACCGCTCGCCGTCCGGCGGCGGGAAGGTGTTCTCGAAAACGCAGTCCTCGGTCATGGCGGCCATCACCGCGTCGACGTCGTGGCGGCTGAAGGCCTGGTTGAAGCGCTCGACCGCCTCCAGGGTGGAGCCTGTCACTGGGTCTCGGTGCTCCATCTCGTGCATCGCTCTCTCTCCCCTCGATTCTGCTCAGTCCTGATCCGGGGACACGCCCACGGGTGGCTGCTCCACCGGCCCGTACCACTCGGCCGGGCCGGCGGTGGTGACGCTCAGGTGCACCATCGTCTGGCCAGGCGCTGCGCCGTGCCAGTGCTTCTCGCCCGGCGGGGTATAGACCAGGTCGCCTGGCTCCACCTCGACCTGCTCGGTCTCGTTACCGACGATCCCGCGTCCTTCGAGGATCACGAGCACCTGCTCGCCTGGGTGGATGTGCCAGTGGGTGCGAGCGCCGTCGCGGAACGTGACCCGCGCCACGCTGACACCACCGGGCTGCTGCGCCTCGAGCATCCGCTCGAGCGTGACCTCGCCGGTGAAGGTCGTGCCGCGCTGGGCCGGCTGCTCGCCGCGTCGAACGACCCTCATGAAGCCTCCTCTGGCCCTGGCTGAACGTCACCCTGGTCCAGTTCGGTTGGATTACCGGGCTATGATACGGTGGCGTGCGCTCCCGGTCAAGATCTATTCTCAAGCGATAACGGGGGCCGGACTCTCGCTTCTTCCGGGGACGGAATCCCCGGACGAGTCGCCGTCGTGGCAGAATGGCGTCGGTGGCGGAGCTGGAGAGCGGAGGAACTTTCGCCATGCCTGAACGTGCCGCGCTCTTCCTCGGCGCCCGGCTGCAGAAGAAGAGCGACCCTCAGACCGAACTCGCCCAGCAGGAGCAGCGCTGTCGCGACTATGCCGCTGCCACCAGCTACCAGGTGACTGCGGTCTTTCGCGAGGTGTTGCCGGAGCTGCCGGAAAGCCGCCCCGAGCTCAAGCGACTGCGGACCGCGATGTGGCACAAAGAGTTCGACGTGGTCGTCGTCGCTTCGCCCGACCGGCTCTACGTGGATCCTGACCGGGTGGCGCGCTTCCTCTGGGAAGCGCGGGTACTCGGGCTCCGGGTCGAGTTCCTCGAGGTGCCGGAGCCATATGTATGGGTCGTGAAGGAGTACGGTTGGCCGCGCCAGGATTGAGAGCGGCCCAGTAGGGAGGGAGCAGGTGTGCTGCGCTGGATGATCGGGGCGGCCAGGCTCGACCCGGCGATCTACGAGGAACTGGAGCGCGAGTACAGCGCGACAGTGCCGGCATTGCTCGTTGTGGTTCTGGTGTCGCTGGCGAGCGGCGTCGCGGTTCTGCCCGCTGTCGGGCTGGCCGGCGTCTATACCCGAGCGGCCACGGCGTTCATCTCCTGGACGCTGTTCGTCGTCATCGCTTACCTGATCGGCACCAAGGCCCTGCCCGGCCCCGAGACCTCGGCCACAATCGGCGAGCTCGTGCGCACGCTCGGATTCGCCCTGACGCCTGCGCTACTTTTGGCACTGGGCGGAGTTTTCCCGCCGGTGCTTGTCGTGCTCGGCCCCCTGGTCTTCGTCTGGGTGCTCCTAGCCACGGTCATCGCCTTGCGCGCGGCACTCGACCTGACCACGGCCCGCACGCTGGTGGTCGCCGCGATCTCCTGGATTGGCTTCATCTTGGTTAATCTCATGCTCGCGCCGGTTCTGGGT
Source organism: Thermomicrobiaceae bacterium (assembly GCA_014874455.1). Lineage (GTDB taxonomy): Bacteria > Chloroflexota > Chloroflexia > Thermomicrobiales > Thermomicrobiaceae > Thermalbibacter. The sequence goes on along the minus strand of JADBJL010000019.1, from coordinate 25,725 downwards.
TGAGCGTGCCGAAGGGGGATGTATGTCGGAGACAGTCGAACGTGCGATAACGCACCTGGAGCTGGCGCCGGAGCAATTGCGGCGCTGGCTCGACCCAGAGCGCCTGCCGTTCCGGACGACAGCGGAGGTCGAGCCGCTGGAGGGCACCATCGGGCAGCCACGGGCGCTGAGCGCGCTCGAGTTCGGGCTGGAGATCCCGACCGACGGCTACAACCTCTACGTTGCCGGGCGGCCGGGATCTGGCCGCGAGAGCACCGTACGGCGCTACCTGGAGCGCTATGCCCGGCAGCGGCCGACCCCGTCCGATTGGGTCTACGTGCACAACTTCAAGGATCCCGAGCAGCCCGTCGCGATCGCGCTGCCGGCCGGTCAGGGAGCGCAGTTCGCGAGAGATATGGACGAGTTCGTCCGAGCGGCCCAGCAGGCGATCCCCCGCGCCTTCGAGAGCGAGGAGTACGACCGCCGTCGCCGGGAGATCCTGGAGATGCTCGAACGGCAACGCGAGGAACTCTGGTCGGCGGTTCAGGAGTTCGCGCAGCAGCGCGGGTTCGCGCTCCAGGCCACTCCGGCCGGCGTGATCAGTGTACCGCTCGTGCAGGGACGGCCGATCGCGCCGGAGGCGTTCGAGCTCCTTCCGGAGCCGGTGCGCGAGGATCTGGAGCGCAAAAGCCAGGAGATCCAGGCGCGGATCGGCGATACCCTGCGTGAAGTGCGGCGACTGGAGAAACAGACTGCTGAGCGGCTGCGCCAGCTCGACCGCGAGGTGGCACTGTTCGCCGTCGGCTCACTCTTCGACGACCTTCGCGAGCGCTATGCCGACCTGCCAGGAGTCCTCGCGTACCTGGAGGAAGTCCGTGAGGATCTCCCAGAGCACCTCCACGACTTCTTCCCGCCCCAGGTGGTCAACGTTCCCGCCCCGATCGCGCAGCTCCAGGTGCTGCAACAGCAGGAGCACCTGGCGCGTTACCGTGTGAACGTGCTCGTCGACAACAGTAAGCGCGAGGGCGCGCCGGTGATCTTCGAGCGGAACCCCACGTACTACAACCTGTTGGGCCGCATCGATTACCGTGCCGCCTTCGGCGCCATGGTCACCGACTTCAGCCAGATCCGGCCCGGCGCCCTACACCGGGCGAATGGCGGATTCCTCGTCCTCAACCTCTCCGATGTGCTGCGAAACCCCTTCTCCTGGGACGGGCTCAAGCGGGTACTGCTCACTCGGGAGATCGTCATCGACAATCTCGGTGCTCAGTTGTTGAGCCCGGTTCCGACCGCAGCGCTGCGCCCGCAGCCCATCCCGCTCGATGTCAAGGTGGTGCTGATCGGTACACCGCTCCTCTACTACCTGATCTCTGCTTTGGACGAAGACTTCAAGGAGTTGTTCCGCGTGCGGGCCGACTTCGCTCCGGACATGGACTGGGACGAGCAGCACGCGCTGGACTACGCGGCGTTCATCAGCCGGTGTGTTCGGGACAGTGGGCTGCGGCACTTCGATCGGGGAGCGGTCGCGCGCGTGATCGAGTACGGCGCTCGAATTGTCGAGCACCAGCGCAAGCTCTCGCTCCAGCTCCTGGAGATCAGCAACCTGGTGGCGGAGGCCAGTTACTGGGCCGGCAAGGCGAACCGCGATGTGGTCACCGCCGAGGACGTCGAGCGCGCCATCGAGCAAAAGGAGTACCGCTCCAACCTCGTCGAAGAACGCATCCGCGAGCTGATCGCCGAGGGAACGCTCCAGATCCAGACCGAGGGGAAGCGAGTCGGGCAGATCAACGGCCTGTCGTACATCCAGCTCGGCGACTACGCCTTCGGCCGGCCAACGCGGGTGACCGCGCGCGTCTCCCTCGGCCGCGGCGCCTTGATCAGTATCGAGCGAGAGATTGCGCTCTCAGGGCCGATCCACTCGAAGGGGTTTCTCATCCTTTCGAACTACCTCGCCGGAGCCTACGCCCAGGACTTCCCCCTGTCCGTCAGCGCCTCGATCACCTTCGAGCAGGCCTACGAGGAGGTCGAAGGCGACTCGGCGTCTTCGACGGAACTGTACGCCCTGCTCTCCGCGCTCTCCGGGCTGGAGCTGAAGCAGGGGATCGCTGTCACCGGCTCGGTCAACCAGCACGGAGAGATCCAGGCGGTCGGCGGCGTCAACGAGAAGATCGAGGGATTCTATGCGGTCTGCAAAGTCAAAGGATTGACCGGCGAGCAAGGCGTGATCATCCCGGCGGCCAACGTGCAGCACCTGATGCTGAAGGACGAGGTGGTCGAGGCGGTCAGGCAAGGGCAGTTCCATATCTGGGCCGTGCACACCGTCGACGAGGGGATCGAGATCTTGACCGGTGTGCCGGCCGGCCAGCGCGGGCCGGACGGCCAGTACCCTGAGGGCACGGTGCATCGCCTGGTGTCCGACCGCCTTCGCGCTTATGCGGAGCGCCTGCGTGACTTCGGCGCTCGAAGAGACGAGCGAGACGGGCACACTCAACCGGCCGACGGCCAGCAGGGCGACACCGGTTGTGAATCGCCAGATCAAGGCCGAGGGGCCCTGCGAGAGGATCAGCCGCGCCTGGAGTGACCGGTTGTCCAGTGTCGCACGCGAGCCAGCACATCGCGGAACCCGCCCGCGAGTTGCTCTGGCGCGGCTGGCTCGACGCCGAGGCGTCGCAGCAGCCAGGCTATTCCCAGGTGCAGCACGGCCGCGGCCAGCAGTGTGACCATGATCCAGACCAGCATCGCCTCACCTCGCGGTGTCGGGACACGGGAACGGGAGGAGCTCGCCGAGCGTTACAGGTTCCAGGGAATCGAGCACGTGTTCGAAGGGGATGGCACTCGTGCGGCCAGTTGGGTGGGGTGACCTCCTCTTCATCGGTGGTTTCCTGGTCTTGCCGGTGCTGATCATCCTTACGAGCCTGCTCTCCCTGCGCCGGCAGCGCCGCTCTGCTCAGTCCTATCAGCACGACCCAGTGGCAGAGCCGACGTCGCCCGCGGCTGACCCGGCGCCCCCGGTGCCAGATGAGGCAGAGGCAGACACACCTGATGCGGCGGGGCTGTTGTCGTCCGCTGCCCGCGTGCCGGTTCGCCGCAGGTGGGGCGGCGGGATCATTCGCCAGCGCGGATTGAGGCCGATCGGAGCGGCGAAGAGGGCCCTCCGCCTCCGCAAGAAGCGTCCCCGGTAGCTCCCAGGCTACGCGTCCCGCGCGTTGCCGAGACCGAACGCGGCGTGGATGATCGGCACAGCGCGGCTCACCTCGTGCTCGGCGATGACGAACGAGATATTCAACTCCGACGAGCCCTGGGCGATGGCGACGATGTTGATCCGGTTCTGGCCCAGGGTCTGGAAGACGCGGCCGGCCACGCCGGGCGTGCCCCGCATCCCGGCGCCGACGACCGCCACCACTGCCAGCTTCGGATCCTCCCAGATACGCAGTACCCGGCCCTTGAGCAGATCCAACTCGAACTCCCGCTCCAGCGCGCTCAGCACCTTCCCCGCATCGGCCTGGCGGACGACGAAGCCCAGCGAGTGCTGCGAGGATGCCTGAAAGATCATGTAGACGTTAACACCGGTCTGGCCGACCGTGTCGAAGACGCGCGCGGTCACGTCGGCGACGCTGAGGAACCCGCTGCCCTCGACCGTGATCACGCTGACGCCGGGGATAGCGGTGATGGCCTTGACGACGGAGCCGTCCAGCGTCGTATCAGGGCCGATGCGCGTGCCGGGGTACTCCGGCCGGAAGGTGTTCTTGATCCAGATCGGGATGCCGCGCTCGGCAGCCGGTTGCATCGTACGCGGGTGGATCACCTTGGCACCGAAGTAGGCCAGCTCGGTCGCCTCAGCGAACGAGATCGCCGGCAGCGTGCGCGCCTCCGGCACCAGGCGCGGGTCGGCGGTCATCACGCCGTCCACGTCCGTCCAGATCCAGACTTCGTCGGCGTCGAGCGCGTAGCCGAGGATCGAGGCCGAATAGTCGGAACCGCCTCGGCCCAATGTCGTCACCGCCCCGCTCGTCGTTGCCCCGAAGTAGCCGGTGACGACAGGCAATCTGCCCTCCGCGAGGAGCGGCCCCAGGTGCGCTCGTGCCCGGGCGCGCGTCTGGTCGAGCAGCGGGGAAGCGTTGCCGAAGGCATCGTCGGTGACGATCACCTGGTCGCTCTCGACGGCGACCGCTGGAATACCGCTCTCTTCGAGCACACTGGCAACGACGGCACAACTCATCCGCTCACCGAAGGAAACGATCCAGTCCTGTGCCCTCGGCGAGAGGTCGCCGAGGATGTGCACCGACTCCACCAGTCGAGCGCAGCGGGCTGCCAGGGCTTCGAGACTCGCGGAGACGTGCGACCGGCGCTCCGGGTCGTGCACCAGCTCGGCGACGACGGCGAGGTGGCGGTCGAGCAGTTCTTGCTTCAGCTCGCCGCTGGCGTCGCTCTCGCCGGCTGCGGCGGCCGCGGCGGAAGCCAGGAGCTGGTTCGTCACGCCGCTCATCGCCGAGACGACCGCGACGACCGGGCCACCCGACCGGTAGGCTTCGGTCAGGATCCGGGCCGTCTGGGCGATGGCCTCCGCGTTGCCGACTGACGTCCCCCCGAACTTCATCACCCGCATCGCCTGCCCTCCTGCCGACGGACACCCATGCGTCGTTCCCGAGTGGGCAAGGATACCGCGGTACGGAGAGTGCGGCGAGTCGGAAGTCCTGCGCACAATGCCGCGCTGCTGCGCTGGTCGTCCAACAGAAACCGTGCGGAGCCTGTCGCTCTACGACCCCGATCCGAACCGAAGGCTTGCGTCGCCCGCTGCGCGTCCGCGAGACGCGATCGTCGGGCGGGGACACGCTCGGTGAGCAGCGAGAGTAGGATATCACCACCAGGATCGCCGAGCTTCGCGAGAGACGATCCAGGAAGGAAGCGCGCTGCGGCCATGCCCGAGTTCGACCTCCGTGCAGCCACCGACGACCAACTCGTCGACCGTTTCCGCGCCGGGAACGCCCAGGCGTTCGCGACGCTCTATGAGCGCTACGTCGACCGCGTCTACGACTTCGTCGCGCGCCTCGTCGGTGACCGCGAGGTGGCAGCCGACGTCACGCAGGAGACGTTCGTCAAGGCGCTCACCGGGCTGCGCGCTCGCCGTGTCCAGGGCTCAGTGCGGGCCTGGCTCTTCACGATCGCCCGCAACACGGCGATCGACAGCCTGCGTCGACAGCGCACAACGGCGTTCTCGCGTCTCGCGACGTCGGAGGGCGAGGAGTGGGAGCCGGAGATCCCCGCGAGCGGACTGGAGGCCCAGCCCGAGGACGTGGCGCGACGAGCCGAGCTCGCGGAGCTGGTCTGGCAGGCAGCGCGCGGCCTCAACCCCAGCGATTACGCGCTGCTCGACCTCTCGCTCCGGCACGATCTCTCGCCAGCCGAACTGGCGCAGGTCGTCGGCGCCCGGCGCAGCGCGATCAACACGCGGTTGAGCCGGCTGCGCGATGCGCTGGAGGAAAGCCTGACGGCGCTGCTTCTGGCACGCTGGGGCCGGCACGACTGTGCCGAGCTCGATCGTCTGTTGGACGGGGTGGAACTGCCGAGCGGGCTCACACCCCAGCTCCGACGTACCGTCGCGCGGCATGTCGAGCAGTGCGAGGTCTGCCGGCGCACCCGGAGCAAGGTAGCCACTGCTGCCGAACTCCTGCCAGCGGCGACACCGATCCTCCCGACGCCCGAACTCCGCGCCGTACTGGATACGGCTCTGCAGCAGGCACTCGCAGCACCGGCCCCGGGTGGCCTAAGCTCGGTCATCGCGCAGTTTCGCGGCTGGCTGTCGGGCACTGCCCCGGGGAAGGCGGTGCTGGGGACGCTTGGGGCGGTTGTGGTGGTCGTGGGGGCCGTGGGGGGATGGCTGACCTTCGGCACGGCGACGGTCGCTGTCGCGACGAGCCACTGCCCGCCGCTCGAACTCGAGTTCGGCCAGCCAGCGAGTGCGGCGGCATGGCTGCTCGGTGTGCCGTCGGAGTTCCGGCCCGGGGAAGTGAGGAACTTCCGTGTGCCGGCCGGGACGCTGACCGTGAGGGTGATGCGCGAGGTGGCGGAGATCAGGCTCGCCGGTCTACCGGTCGAGATCCAGCTCGCTGCGCCGCTCGCCGAGGTGACGTGGGATGGGCAAGCGCTGCTGGGGCGTGGGCTGCAGGAATTGCGCGCCCCACGCGGTTCTTTCCATACCATCGGGCTCACCTGTAGCTGACCAGCCGCCTGTAAGCGTTGGATGCCTTCCGTGTTGAAATGGGCAACGAAATGGGTAATGGTATCTATACGGCTAATATTGCGGTCACCAACGTCGGAACGGGCGCGTGCCCGCCCGGTGTGCAACTCACGACCGGGTGAGCCAGGGGGCGATGACGCTCAGTTTGCGCGTACGCTATGGTTCCGTCCGGGGCCGACGTGAACCCGGGCAATGACACCTGGTGTCACACAGCCCAGTGATCGCGTAGAAGGGACGGTCCGTGCCGCGGCGACCACGCGTTGAGCGGATGATGACCGAGCGCAGGGATTCACCGGGTTGCTGCGAGACGTGGCCTCGCGAGTGGGTATACTTTCTGGCTTGGAGGCTCAAGGAGGGAGGTCAGCGTGGAGCATCGTATTCGGATCGAATATTGCACGAGCTGAGGCTACCAGAAGCGTGCCACCCGTGTGGTGGAGTTGCTGCTGGATCGGTTCGAAGAGTATATCGGCGAGATTGCGTTGAAGCCGTCCGATGGTGGACGATTCGAGGTCACGGTCGACGGGGAGCTGGTCTTCTCCAAGCACGCGACCGGTCGCTTTCCCGAGGAGGAAGAGCTGATCCGGTTGGTCGGCGAGCGGTTGGGGGCCTAGGCACCTGCGCGGCGGGGCGGCTCGCTCACCCGGTGCCGGCACGCGGCGTGGCGAGGGGTCGAGGAGGGCCCTCCTCTGGCTCACAGTGGGTGTGGTGATGCCGAACGACATGGTCGTAGACGGTCGAGCGGAAGAGGCGTTCAAGCCGATCGTCGTGGCCCGGGTGCACGAGATCGCGCTCAAGGGGGCGAATCGCCCCTGGTTTATGCACACGCTGGTGCAGAACATCGAGCACGCGCTGCGAGACGTGCCCCACGAGCGTGCCCGGGTGCGCAACACCCGGGTGGTGATCCCGATCCCGGGTCTCGAGGTATGGCCGGCAGTTCGCGAGCGGCTGGCCTGGGTCTTCGGGATCGCCAACTTCTCGCTGGCGCTCGAGACCGGGTTGCGGATGGAAGAACTGCAGGACGGGTTGGCCCGGTTACTCGATCTCCTCGGGCCGCCAGCGGGCAGCTATCGCGTGCGGGTCAAGCGGACGAACAAGAGCTATCCGCTAACCTCGCCGGAACTCGAGCGTATGCTCGGCCAGTTCGTCAAGGATCGCACCGGTGCGCCGGTGAACCTGACCGCGCCCGGCGTCACCTACCAGGTGGAGATCCTCTATGACCGCGCGCTGGTCAGCGGCGAGGCAGTGAAGGGGCCAGGCGGGCTGCCGGTCGGCGTCAGCGGCCGCGTTGTCGTCCTGCTCTCCGGCGGGTTCGACTCGCCGGTGGCGGCCTACCGGATGATGAAGCGCGGCTGCTTCGTGACGCTGGTACACTGCCATGCCTACCCCTACGTCCGCCCGATCTCGATCGAGAAGGTAGTCGAGATCGCCAGGCACCTCGGGCGCTACCAGCCGGGAGTGCGGCTCAGCATCGTGCCGATCGGCGACGCGCAGCGCGAGATCGCGCTGGCCAGCGAGCCGGCCCTGCGCGTGGTGCTCTACCGGCGGCTGATGATGCGGATCGCCACCGCGATCGCCTACGAGCAGGGCGCTGGCGCGGTGGTGACCGGGGAGAGCCTGGGGCAGGTCAGCTCGCAGACGCTCGAGAACATGCGGGTGATCGGAGCGGTAACCGACCTGCCCCTGCTGCGCCCACTGGTGGGCTTCAACAAGGACGAGATCCTGGCCGAGGCGGTTCAGATCGGCACCGAGCCGATCTCCCGGGTGCCGGACGACGACTGCTGTACCGTCTTCATCCCGCGCCACCCGGCCACCCATGCCACTCTGGCTCAGGCGGAGGAAGCTGAGCGAGCCTTCGACTCGCAGGCGCTCGTGGCCTCGTGCCTGGCCCAGCGCACCGACTACGAGGGCGACCCGGCGACCTGGGACGTCACGCTCGCGCTGGCCGCGGCCGCGCGCTGACACCGGCTGGTCGCAGCCTCTCCCAGGCGATCGACGAAGCCCGCCACCTGAAGCCGGGCATCCCGCGCGTCATACCACGCCCCGCCGCTGTGCTCCACGCGAGCCGAGCGGGGCGCACCGGCGCAAGGCTACCCCGGCCCCCGAGCGAGGGGAGGGTGCCTGCTGGGGATGGGCTACAAGGGTGGCCATCGAGCGTTCACTGAGGCCGAATTGACTGTTGGTCTGCTGCCGGGCACAGCGAGCCGGCAGGTATCGATGCGGGTTCGCGCGAAGGGGAGGCGGGTGCCCGATCGGGAGCGAGCAACAGAGCGCGTGGTGCCAGCCGCGGAGCCGGGGCCGCTCGGCGAAGTGGCGTGGGTCGCGCTCAAGCTGGGGTTTACCGCCTTCGGCGGCCCGGCGGCGCACATCGCCATGCTCCGCGAGGAGGTGGTCGTCCGCCGGCGCTGGCTGAGCGAGCAGTACTTCCTCGACCTGATCGGCGCCACGAACCTCATCCCTGGCCCGAACTCGACAGAAATGGTTATCCATTGCGGGTACCTGCGGGCTGGCTGGCGGGGGCTGGTCGCCGCTGGGACGTTGTTCATCGCGCCGGCCGCGCTGATGGTGCTGGCGTTTTCTTGGGCGTACGTGCGCTGGGGCTCGACGCCCGAGGTCGGCTGGCTGCTCTACGGGGTCAAACCCGTGATTATCGCCATCGTCGGCCAGGCGCTGTGGGGGCTGGCACGCACGGCCGTGCGAAGCCCGTTCCTGGCGGGAGTCGGCCTGGTGGCGCTCGCACTGTACTTCCTGCAAGTCAACGAGATCGCCATCCTGTTCGGCGGCGCGATGGCGGTGCTGTTAGCCCGGATCGCGCGCCGGTGGAGCGGCGGCTCGGCCGCGATGCTGTTGCCGCTCGGTGGCCTGCCGCTGCCGGCCTTGTCGCTTGCCGCGCCCTCGGCGCCGGTGACCCTGCTCCAGCTCTTCCTCACGTTCCTCAAGATCGGCTCGGTGCTCTACGGCAGCGGGTATGTGCTCCTGGCCTTCCTGCGGCGCGACTTCGTCGAGCGGCTGGGCTGGCTCACCGACCAGCAGCTTCTGGACGCGGTGGCCGTCGGGCAGTTCACCCCAGGGCCGGTCTTCACGACCGCGACGTTCGTCGGCTACCTGGTGGCTGGCTTGCCGGGCGCGGCGCTGGCGACGATCGGGATCTTCTTGCCGTCGTTTCTCTTCGTGGCAGCCATCGAGCCCTTCGTGCCGCGCCTGCGTGGTTCGCCATGGGCGGCGCCACTGCTAGACGGCGTGAACGTGGCGGCGGTGGCGCTGATGGCGGCCGTCTGCTGGCAGCTCGGCCGGGAGGCGATCGTCGACCCGCTGACCGCGGGGCTGGCGCTGGCGTCGCTCGTGCTGCTGATCAGGTTCAGAGTCAACTCGGCGTGGCTGGTGGTCGGGGGCGGGGTGAGCGGCCTGCTCGCGCGACTGCTCTCGCCGTGACCGGGAGCCTGACAGTTTGCGCATAAGGGTTCTTATGCGCAAAAAGATCGCGCGCTGCCCCGACGCCGATCTCGCCTGCACTCCCGTCGCCATGGTCACGCTGTGCTCATGCCGGAGTCACGCTTGCTCTTCCGCTCCCCAGTGCTGGACGATGAGCGTGGCGGCACGCCGCGTGGCGCCGCCAGCGCGAGGCGCGGCGCCACGACGTCGAGGAGCACGCCTGTCATGTCATGCGGCGCACGGTCTGTGGCGTCGCGACCCTGTCCTCACGACTCGGGCGGATTTCCGGAAGCAGCCAGCTCGCCAGAAACCCGAGCGCGATAAAGGCCGCCGCAGCGATGACGGGCCGGTGAGCGGCCGTCGTGAAGGCTTCCTCAATGGCGCGCACTACCGGCTCGGCCCCGGGCTGAGCCCGTAGTTGGACGAGGATCTGGCCGGCCGACTGTTTTGTCGCACGGGCAAGCTGGCTCGCCTGCGCTGCCGGGAAGCCGGGGAGTGCGCGCAGCCGCGCCTCCGTTTCCGAGCCGAGCGAGGCCGCAAGGATGGTGCCAAGGATGGCGATGCCCAAAGCGGCGCCGACTTGTCGGGTCGTGCTCTGCGTCCCGGACGCCTGACCAGATTGCGCAGTCGGAACCTCGGCCAGGATGATGCTGGTCAGCTGCGCGGTCGCGAGACCGACCCCGGTGCCATAGACGAACAACGCTGGAGCGATGCGCCATCCGGTCGTGGTGGGATCGAGCAGAGGAACAAGTCCCAGCAAGCCGACTGCCTCGAGGAGCATGCCGGCCCGTACCACTTGCCGCGCGCCAAAGCGAGTCGCAAGGTTGGCGGCGGCTGGACCCCCGAGGAACGCACCAGACGCGACGGCAATGAGGACGAGCCCGGTCTGGAATGCGGTGTAGCCCAGCACCGCCTGGAGATACAGTGGCAAGACGAACACGATGCCGAATTCACCGAGGCTGACGATAAAAGCTGCCAAGTTACCCCAACGGAAGCTGGCGTAACGAAAGAGGCGCAGGTCGAGGAGCACCGGTTGCCCCCGCGAGACACGATGCCACTCGTAGAGGGCGAAGGCGGGCAGGAGGACGGCTGCGATGCCGAGCGAGACCGGCACCGGTGAGAGGTTGTCGATCGGCCAGCTCCAGGAACTGATCCGGAATGCCTCGATCGGCCGCCACCAGCCGTAGCGCTCTCCTTCGATGAGGCCGAACACCAGGGCGCCGAAGCCGGCAGCACTGAGAACGATGCCGACGACATCGAGACCACGCTGCGCTGATAGGTCGCGTGTCTCAGGCACGGTCAGTACCGCCAGCGCGGCTGCCACAAGCCCGAGCGGGAGGTTGATGTAGAAGGCCCAGTGCCAGGAGTAGTCCGTCGTGAGCCAGCCGCCCAGGAGTGGGCCGAGCGCGGCCATCCCACCGATGACGGATCCCCAGATACCGAAAGCGATAGCTCGCTCGCGTCCGCGAAACGTGGCGTTGACCGAGGACAACGTCGAAGGGAGGATGAAAGCTGCTCCGACGCCCTGCAAGGCACGCGCGGCGATCAAGAACGCTCCTGAAGTCGCCCGCGCCGCGAGGAGGCTTGCGAGGACGAACAGGGCAAGCCCAAGCAAATACATCCGCTTGCGCCCGAAGAGGTCACCCAGTCGTCCTACCGTGATCAGCAGTGCGGCGAAGACGAGCGAATAGACCGTGTTCACCCACTCAGCATCGGTGAGTTCGAGGCGCAGATCCTGGATAATGCTGGGAATGGCGACGTTGACGATCGTCGCATCGACGATGATGAGCGCGAGGCCGAGCGCGAGTCCCGCGAGGCCGATCCATCGTGTCCGCGATGATATACTCATCGGAATTCCTCCGATCCTCCTCAATTCTACCTAAAATTATCTTCCTCCTTTGCCGCTGCAAGTATACCACACCCCAGCTCACGCCGAGACCAGCAGAGCGCGAGGCTTAGCGGTACCGGCGCTGCACGCCTATTGAGGAGGACAAGGTCGCTGGCCCGCGCCTGTCTGGAGGCCCTGGCGAGTGGCCCGCAAGCGCTCTCTCACACAAGGTCTGCATTCGCCCGGCTGCCTGAGCGATGGCTCGACCTGCGGCGAAATTCCTCGCAATTGCCGCCGCCGGAGTAAGGGCGTACAATCGGCCGCTGGAGGAGGCGTGGCCGCTGGAGTCGGAGTGAGGACGCGTGTACCTGCTTGACCAGCCGGACGCCGCCCTAGCGTTCCGGCGCCGGTACCGGGGGCTGATCGGGATCGCCAGTAAGGTTCCCTTACGCGATCGTGCCATGCTCAGCCTGGTCTACACCCCCGGAGTCGCCGAGGCCTGCCGCGTCATCAGCCAGGACGAGGTCGCCTCGTTCGATCTCACCTCGCGCGGCAACGCGGTCGCGCTCTTGACCGACGCCTCGGATCTCTTCGGCCCCACCCGCGGCCCGGTCGAGGCCGCGTTGCCGCTCCTCGAAGCGAAGAGCGTGCTCTTCAAGACCTTCGCTGGCGTCGACGCTGTGCCGATCTGCGTCGACCTCGACGATCCACTGGCGACCGTCGAGGCTGCCCTGGCGCTTGCCCCGACCTTCGGGGCAATCTGCATTGACCATATCCGGGCGCCGCACAGCTTTACCATCGCCGATCACCTGGAGAAGGGGGCACCGATCCCGGTCTTCAGCAACCAGCACCACGGCACCGCCATCCTCGTCCTCGGCGCGCTCAAGAACGCACTCGAGGTCGTCGGCAAGCGGCTCGAGTCGGTACGAGTGGTCATCGCCGGGGCTGGGCTCTCCGGGATCGGCGTTGCCCGGCTGCTCTACCGGGTCGGCGTGCGCGACCTCGTGGTCTGTGATCGTGCCGGAGCGATCTACCAGGGGCGACCCTACCGGATGAACTGGGCGAAGGCGTACCTCGCCAAGGAGACGAACCCGGAACGGCGGCGCGGTTCGCTGGCTGAGATGCTCGTAGGAGCCGATGTCTTCATCGGCCTGGCACGCGGGAACATCCTCACGCCGGAGATGGTTCGCTCTATGGCACCGGATCCGATTATCTTCGCGCTGGCGCTGCCCACTCCCGAGATCGATCCCCAGGAGGCCCAGGCTGCCGGCGCCGCTGTCGTCGCGACCGGACGCTCCGACTACCCCAATATGATGGATATCTCCCTGGTCTTCCCGGGCGTCTTCCGCGGGTTGCTCGATTCGGGCGCCCGCAACATCCGCTTGCGCACGCTGGTCTACGCGGCCGATGCCCTGGCCAGCCTCGTTCCGCCTGCCCAGCGCGCGGCTGACAACATCGTGCCCCAGATTTTCGACTTCCGGGTGGCACCAGCGATCGCGGCTGCGGTCGTCCAAGCGGCTCTGGAGACGGGTGAGGCGACTCGTGCGGTCGATCCAGTTACCGTGGCGGAGAACACCCGGCGGTACGTCTACGAGGGGGTCTTCGAACCCCGGCAGCGTACCGGCAAGCGACCAGCCACGCCCCGCGAAGAGGCGCTGGAGTTGCGCCGCCGCAACCGGGGCGTGCTCGAGATCCGCAGCCGCATCCCGATCCGCGACCATCATATCCTCAACCTGGTCTACCTCCCACCCGCCGCACTGGCCCCGGTCGACGAGGTGCGCACGAACCGCCAGGCGGCCTACGACCTGACGGTCAAGGGCAACCTGGTCGCGATCGTCACCGACGGCAGCGCCGTGCTCGGCCTGGGCGACATCGGCCCGCAGGCAGCCTTGCCGGTGATGGAAGGCAAGGCCGTTCTCTTCCAATCGCTCGGCGGGGTCGAGGCGTTCCCGATCTGCATCGCCGAACGCGACCCCCAGCGGATCGTCGATATCGTCGCCGCTATCGCGCCGTCCTTCGGCGGCATCAACCTGGAGGACATCTCGGCTCCCCGCTGCTTCGAGATCGAGGCGGCCCTCAAGGAGCGAATCGACCTCCCGGTCTTTCACGACGACCAGCACGGCACCGCGGTCGTGGTGCTGGCCGCGCTGATCAACGCCTGCCGGCTGCGCGGCACCCCGCTCTCCGAGGCGAAGATCGTGATCAACGGGGCCGGCGCTGCCGGCATCGCGACCGCGAAGCTGCTCCTGGTCTACGGCGTCGGCGACCTGATCCTCTGTGACCGCCTGGGCACCATCTACCGGGAGCGCGAGGCAGGAATGAACCGCTATAAGATGGAGATCGCGCGGTTGACCAACAAGGCCGGCGTGCGAGGATCGCTCGCTGACGCGCTCCAGGATGCCGACGTCTTCATCGGGCTCTCCTCCCCCGACATCCTGACACGAGAGATGATCCGCTCGATGGCCTCCGATCCTATCGTGTTCGCCCTCGCCAACCCCGATCCGGAGATCCACCCCGATCTCGCCCTCGAGGCCGGCGCGCTCGTGGTGGCGACCGGGCGTTCCGACTTTCCCAACCAGGTCAACAATTCTCTCGCCTTCCCCGGCATCTTCCGCGGCGCGCTGGACGTGCGGGCCCGCGACATCAACGACGCGATGAAGCTTGCCGCGGCCGAGGCGATCGCGGCCCTAGTACCGGAGCGTGAGCTCTCCCCGCGCTTCATCATCCCCGATAGCCTCGACCTCAAGGTTCCGCCGGCCGTAGCCGCTGCCGTCGCCCGCGCGGCCATCGAGACCGGCGTAGCCCGGGTCACGGTCGACCCGGAGGAGGTCGCCGCGCGGACACGCGAGCTGCTGTACGAGGACGCGCGCCGCTGAGCGGCCGGGTATGCCGGTACCTGAGGTCGAGGGGATTTCCTTCGGCGCGACGATCCCTGGAGGAGGCCAACGTGGCGCCGTGGGCGGTATTCGCCCTGAGTGGGCTGGCCGTCGTGGCGGCTGGCATCCACCTCTCGCGTACCGGCGATCGAATCGCCGATCTGACCGGGTTCGGCCGAGCGTGGGTGGGCGCGATCCTCGTCGCTGGCGTTACCTCGCTGCCTGAGCTGAGTACCGACTTCTACGCGGTGCGGCAGGGGACACCCGACCTGGCACTCGGTAATCTCTTCGGGGCGTGTATGACCAACATGCTGATCCTCTCGATCGCCGACGTGCTGACGGTACAGGTGCGTCTCCTCACTCGCGTCGCTATCAACCAAGCGCTGGTGGGCACCATCGCGATCGGCCTCATGGCGTTGGCCGCGGCGGGTATCCTCGTCGACCCTGGCCTGACGCTCTTCGGCGCCGGGTGGGCGACGTACCTGGTGGCGGTCGGCTACGCTGGTGGGATGTGGCTCTTGCACGCTCACCGGCGCGAGCCACCGTTTGAACCGATGCACCTCGAGCCCATCACTGCCCGGCCGGCCGCTGGCGAGCTCCGCCGAGCACTCGCCGGCTTCGCAGCGAGCGGCATCGCCATCGTCGTCGCAGCGCGTTATCTGGCCAGCTCGGCAGCCGAACTAGCCGACCTGCTCGGCATTGCCAGCGGGTTCATGGGGCTCGCCCTGTTGGCTTTCGTGACCACGCTTCCAGAGATGGTGGTCTCGGCTGCCAGCGTTCGGATGGGCGCATACGATCTCGCAGTCGGGAACCTGCTGGGGAGCAACGCCTTCAACATGGTGATCCTGTTCGCGCTGGACGTTACCGACGGCGAGCGGTCGCTTCTGGCCGGGATCCCGCCCACGGTTCTGGTGGGCGGGATGTTCGCGATCCTGCTGACATCGCTCGTCGTGCTGGGCACGCTGGTCAAAGTCGAGCCGCGCGTCCGTCTCCTCGATCCGGGGGCTCTGCCGGTGACCGTCCTCTACGGCCTTGGCCTCTACCTGAGCTATCTCGCGACCAGGTGATCGGCCTCGTGAGGCGAGTCCGCGGCCGCTCCGGGCGAGAGAGCAGTGTAGGCTCCACTGTCCGCCGTGGCCGATGACTGGGCCGCACTGCCCTATGGACTGCCGAGGGGCCAGCGCCGGCGAACCAGCTTGTGCAGCTCGACGACCGCCAGCAGCGACACGGCCACCAGCACGATATGCCACCAGACCTCCAACGGGATCGGCTCCACACGCAGGACAAACTGCGTCGGGGGAAGGTACAGCGCCGCCACGTGGATGGCCAGCGACGCCGCGTTTGCGATGAAGAGGTACCGATTGGAGAACGGGTTGATCTGGAAAATCGAGCGAGTGGCGGAGCGAGCGTTCCAGGCCTGGAACACCTGGTAGATCACGACTGAGGTCACAGCGACCGAGCGTGCCAGGGCAAGCGAGCCGGTCATCTCCAGCGTCTGGTCGAACAGCCAGAGCGTTCCGGCGGCCATGACGACACCGCTCAGGAGCATCCGCTCCCAGAGAACCGGTGACAGGATACCTTCCCCGCGGGGCCGCGGTCGCCGCCGCATCAGCTCTGGCTCCTTCGGCTCGAAGGCCATCGTGATGTCCTGCAGGCTATCGGTCACCACATTGAGCCAGAGGAGCTGCGCAGGGAGAAGAGGCAGGGGCCAGCCAAGCAAGACGGCTGCCGGCAGGGCGACGAGCATGGCAGCGCTCGTCGAGACGAGGAAGAAGGTCGCCTTGCGCAGGTTGTCGAACGCCCCCCGGCCCTCCTCGACCGCTGCGGCGATAGTCACGAAGTTGTCGTCAGCCAGCACGACATCGGCCGCCTCACGGGCCACGTCAGTGCCGCTGCGGCCCATGGCGATGCCGACGTTGGCCGCGCGCAGGGCCGGCGCATCGTTGACCCCATCGCCCGTCACAGCCACCACCTCGCCGTGTGCCTGCAGCGCGCGGACGATGCGGAGCTTGTGAATGGGCTCGACGCGCGCATAGACGTCGACGTCTCGCACCGCCTCGCGAAGCTGGTCATCGTCCAGTGCCGAGAGCTGAGTCCCGACCAGCACCGGTGCGCCGGCTGGAGCGATCCCCAACTCCGCCGCGATGGCGCTCGCCGTGTCGGCGTGGTCACCGGTGATCATGACGACGCGGATGCCTGCTTGCCGACACTCGGCGATAGCCGCTTTGACCCCTGGGCGCGGTGGATCCCACATCCCCTGGAGGCCGAGAAAGGTGAGCCCGCTCGGATGCAGCAACTCGGCAACATCTTCCGGCTCGTGGTCGAGTCGGCGGTAGGCCATCGCCAGCACGCGCAGCCCGTACTGGCCCATCGTCGAGGCGGCGGCGAGGATCTGCTCGCGATCCAGCGGCGCCGGCCCGCGCGCCGTAAGCCAGAAGCTCGACATCTCCAGCACGCGTTCGGGCGCGCCCTTCACGAAGAGGTACAGTTCCCCATCGCAGCGACAAGCGGCAGCGGAGAAGCGATGCTCAGGCTCGAAGGGGACTTCAGCCACCGGCGGGAAGAGCGCGCGCACGTCCCTCTGCACGAGCCCGAGCCTGGCTGCGGCGATGAGCAGGGCCACCTCTGTCGGGTCGCCGATGCCTGCCCATGCCCCGTCTTCCGTGGGCATCAGTCGCGCCTCGTTCGGCAGGACGCCCGCGACCAGTGTGAGCCCGACCGGCGAGAGTTCTTCGACACGCTGAACCTGCTCGACCTTCGGCAGGCTGGGGTTGTGCCCGCCAGGCGTACCTTCCGGGTCAGTCCCACCGGGCGGCTCGAGCCAGAGAAATTCCCCCGCAGACCAGATGGCGCGGACGGCCATCCGGTTCTCGGTCAGCGTCCCGGTCTTGTCCGTCCCGATCACGGTAGTGCTGCCCAGCGTTTCCACTGCGGGAAGGTGACGGACGATCGCGTTGCGCCGGGCCATGCGCTGTACACTGACGGCCAGGACGATCGTCACCACGATCGGCAAGCCTTCCGGGACGATCGAGACGGCGGCGGCCACCGCGAAGGTGAAGATCGAGAGAGGATCTTCGCCACGGGCCAGGCCGACTCCCGCGATCGCCGCGACCGTGATCAGCACCACGAGCGCGATGGTTCGCGTGAACTGGCCGATCTGCCGCTGGAGCGGGGTCTCCGGCTGCACTTCCTCGCGGCTCACTGCCGCGATCTTTCCCAGCTCGGTCTCTCGACCGGTCGCCACGACGAGGCCACGGCCTCGCCCGCTCGTCACGATCGTCCCGGCGTAGGCCATGCCGCGCCGCTCGGCTAGCGGCGTCTCGGGGGCGACTGGTTCCGGTCGCTTGACGACCGGAGCCGATTCCCCGGTCAGTAGCGACTCGTCGATCTGGAGCGCGATCGTCGTGAGGAGCCGGAGATCAGCCGGGACACGCGTACCTGATTCCAGCAGCACGATGTCGCCCGGGACGAGGTTGCGGCTATCGATCAGGCGCTCCTCTCCCCCGCGGAGCACGCGCGCTCTCGGGGCCAGGGAGCGCATCAACGAGCGGAGAGATTGCTCTGCCTGGTGCTCCTGGGCGAAGCCGATCGCCGCGTTCAGCAACAGCGCAGCGGCGATCACTCCGGTGTCGATCCACTCCCCCAGCAGGGCGGTCACGACCGCGGCCACCAGCAAGATGTAGACCAGTGGGCTCGTGAACTGGTGGAGGATCAGCCGCAAGACACTCGGAGGTGGGATCTCCTCGATCTGGTTCGGCCCGTAGCGGGCGAGCCGTCGGCGGGCCTCGGTATGGGTCAAGCCTTCCGAGGAGCTTTGCAGCAGACGGACACACTGCTCAGCCGGGAGCGCATGCCACTGGACAGGGCCAGCCGTGCCCGGGCCGCCGGCTGACTGAGCCTGCTCGGTGCCCCTTATCCCGGCTGGCCAGCTCCGGCGGTTGGGCGCCTCCTCGCCTCCGTGACCGGCCTCATGGTCGGATGGCATCCGATCGTCTTCCCTCTCTGCCTGCTCCCCGCTGGGAGGGCGGCTCACGAGGGCAACCGCACGTCCCTGGCCATCAGCTTGAGCAGGTCGTGGCGGGTGACTATGCCGACGACCTGGCCGTCGCGCACGACCGGAATGTGCTCCCGGCCGGTCTCGAGCATGAGCTGCGCGATCTCGGAGACCGTCGCGTCTTCGCTGACGGTGAGCACCGGGCTGCGCATGACCTCCTTCGCCTTGATCGTGCGCCCGAGGTTGTAGATCTCCTCCAGCCCCTCCGGCGGGAGCCAGTGTCCGAAGAGCTGCGGGGCCCGGTACACCGAGAAGGGAACGGCGTGCTCCTGAGCCATCAAGTCGTGCTCGGTGATGATGCCGAGCAGCCGGCCGTCCTGATCGACGACCGGCACCGCGCCGATGCCGTGCTCGAGCATCGTCCGCGCCACGTGTTCCAGCGTGTCGTCGGGGGAGACGGTAATGACCGGGCTGGCCATCAGGTCGCGTGCCCGCACCGTCAGGCGGTGCGCCTCGATGTCGGGCTGGCCGGTGGCATCGGGTGCCGCGGCGGGCGGTGGGCCCTCTTCTCGGCGCTGCACCGTGCTGGGACGGGCCAGAAGGAGCGGCACGTGGACGTTGTGCAGCACATGTTCTGCGGTGGAGCCGAGCAATCGCTCGCGCAGGTCGCTCGCTCCGTGCGTCGTCATGGCGATCAATCCGGCGGAAAGCTCGGCGGTGGCCCGAGCGATCGCCTCGACAACGGGTCCCCGGCGCAGGCTCCAGGTGACGCTCAGTCCCTGCGCGCTGAGGCGCTGGGCCAGGTTCTGGAGATACCCTTCCCAGTCCCTGGCCACGCCTTCGGCCGTCTGGACATGCAGGAGGTGCACCGCCAGCCCATCCGTGCCGAGGAGGCGGGTGGTCGCGCCGAGCGCCTCCTCGGCCGACGGCGACCCATCGAGCGGAACCACGACCGGCGTCAGGGTCACTGCCACGTTCGGTGCCGGCGCTGGCGTCTTCGGTCGAACCACCAGCACCGGGCAAGCGACCCGCTGCACCACGCTGAAGGTGACGCTACCGACGAGCAAGCGTGCGAGGCCGACTCGCGCATGGCTGGTCATGGCGACGACCAGGGCCTCGAGTTCTTCGGCCATTGTGGCGATCTCCCGTGCCGGGTTTCCGACGCGCACCTCGATCTTCACCGGGACATCGGTGATGGCTTGCGCGAGCCTCTGGAGCGCCTCCTCGCGCTCGGCGGCCCAGCGCCGGGCGAGTTCCTGAGCGCGCTCGCCTTCAGCTTCCAGAAACGAGCGAAGGTAATCCCCGAGTTCGACGACCGAGCCGAGGACCAGGGGGACGCGATGCCGCGCGGCGATCGCTCGCCCGTAGGGGATGGCGCAGTGGGTCACGCGATCCGGGTCGAGATAGGTAGGGAGCACGGGGACGAGCACATGCTGGGCCATGGCGACTTCCCCTCTCGTGAATCACCTCGGTGGACTGCGGATACTCCCAGCCGGATCGCCGGTGCTGGGTCTCCTGGCGAAAGCCTACCAGTTCGTTCTCGATCGAGTCGACGGCCAGGCAGTGGCGTTGGGCTGTCGCCGGGTGCCGGGCGCTCCCGCGTGCTAGGATAGCCTGGTCGATGAACGTGCGCTGAGTTTCGGAGGGAGGTCACGTGAAGGTCGCGCGAGTGCTGGTAGCTGGACAGCCGGCTCTGGCGATCGTCGAGGGCGGCATCGCCTACCGGGCGGAAGGTGACCTGTTCGGCCAGCTCCGGCGGGGGCCGGAACTCGGCCCGTTCGACCAGCTCGCGGTGCTGCCGCCGGTCGAGCCGACAAAGATTGTGGCGGTGGGCCTCAACTACGCGGCTCACGTCACCGAAAACGACCCTACCCGGCAGATCCCCGACGAGCCGGTGATCTTCATGAAGCCTCCTTCCGCGCTTCTGGGCCACGGCGGCCGCATCCTGCTTCCGCCGGGCAACCGCATCGACTACGAAGCTGAGCTGTGCATCGTCATCGGCCGGAAGGCATACCGGGTACCGGAGTCGGCCGCGCTTGCCTACGTGCTCGGCTATACCTGCGGGAACGATGTCAGCCACCGCGACTTCCAGCGCAAGGACGGTCAATGGGTACGAGCCAAGGGGTTCGATACCTTCTGCCCCCTCGGCCCGGTGATCGAGACTGAAGTGGATCCGCGCGACCTTGCGATCCAGTCGCGCCTGAACGGCGAAGTCCGGCAGAGCAGCCGGACCAGCAACATGCTGTTCGGGCCGGCTTTTCTGGTCTCGTTCATCTCCAACGTGATGACGCTCGAGCCTGGCGATGTGATCATGACCGGGACACCCGAGGGAGTAGGGCCGATGCGGCCCGGCGACGTCATCGAGGTCGAAGTTGAAGGCATCGGCATCCTGCGGAACCCGGTGGCGTCGCGCGACTAGCGTGGGGTGAAGCCGTCTGGGGCAGGCCAGGCGATGGGTCAAGACTGGGACAACCTGCTCGACTTGCTGGGACAGGCTGGCCGGCTCAAGCGGCTGCGCCGCAAGGGCTGGGTCGATCGCGGGGTAGTGGAGCCGGAGTCGGTAGCCGACCACAGCTACCGGCTGGCGCTGCTGACGCTGCTCGCTGGCTCCCTCATCCCCGGCCTCGACGTCTCGCGCGCGGTCGTCCTCGCGCTCGTCCACGACCTGCCGGAGGCGCTGGCCGGTGACTGGACACCGTTCGACCGCGATCTCGAAGCCGGCGTTGACCCCGCGCTGCTCTTTCGCAGCCCTCCACGGTACCACCCGGAGTTCGAGGCAGAGAAGACCGCGCGCGAGCGGGCTGCTCTCAGGCAGATGGTCGCCGGCTTGCCGGACGCGCTCGCGCGCCTCCTCAGCCAGGCGTGGGAGGAATACGAGGCCGGGGTCACGCCGGAAGCCCGGCTCGTCCGCCAGCTCGACAAGGTGGAGACGGCGCTGCAGGCTGTCGAGTACCGCTCCGAGCAGCCGGAGGTCATGATCGACTCGTTTCTTCTCGGCGCCGAAGCAGAGTGCGTCGATCCCCCGGCTCGCGAGCTTCTGCGCGCGCTCCTCCGGCGTGCCGAGCGGCTGAGCGAACGACCAAACCAGGACTAGCCGATCCTGGCCCCACCGCTCGCCTCGTGGTAGCGTAGGCTGAGCTGGACGACTGAGTGAGTGGCGGCGATGGCGAAAACTCCCATGCCGGGGCGCTGCGCCGGCCGGGCAGCGAGTGAGCCTCCATCCGGTGCGAAGATCCGAGGCGACCTGGTTCTCCTCGCCAGGCCGACCTTCCGGCGGTTCCGGCTGGAAGGCAGCGCGCTGGCGGTTCCCGACTACCGTCGCTTCTGGGCTGCGCTCATCGTCTCCAACGTCGGGAGCTGGATGCAACTGGTCGCGCAAGGGTGGCTGATCCTCGAGCTCACCAACTCTCCCTTTTACCTCGGTCTCTTCGGCTTGCTGCGCTCGATCCCGGCGCTGACGATCACCCTCGTCGGCGGGGTCGTCGCCGACCGCGTCGATCGCCGCCGTATCCTGCTGGTGACCCAGGTGCTGGCGTCGTCGCTCGCGCTGTTGCTGGGGGTGCTGGATCTCACCGGGCTGGTACGGATCTGGCACGTGCTCGCGATCGCGTTCCTCACCGCGACGGTAATGGCGTTCGATAACCCGGCCCGCCAGTCACTGGTGCCGAGCCTGGTCGGGCGCGAGCGGATCGCGAGCGCGGTCGGCCTCAACTCGGCGGCCTGGAACGCCGCGGCGGTGGTCGGGCCGTCGCTGGCCGGGCTGCTGGTGGCAGCGACCGGCACTGGTAGCGCGTTCATCCTCAATGGGCTGAGCTACTTTCCGGTGATCTGGGCCGTCATGGCGATCCACCCGGCGCCGGCCCAGCCGCGGCCTGGTACCGGGCTGGCGCAGAACTTGGTGGCGGGACTCCGCTTCATCCGCAGCGATCGCCGGATCTGGGGCCTACTGACCATGCTCGCCGTCCCCACGCTGCTGGGGCGGCCGTACCTCCAGCTCATGCCGGTCTTCGCTCGCAACGTCCTCCACGTCGATGCCTCCGGCTACGGCCTCTTGATGGGGATCAACGGCATGGGTGCCCTGCTGGGGGCGCTGTCGGTCGGGGCGATGGGGTCGCGGCGTGGCAAGGGGAAGCGCCTCCTCGTCGTCAGCGCCACGTTCGGCGCCGCGCTCATCGTCTTCAGCCTCTCGCACTGGTTCCTGGTCTCAGCCGCCCTGCTCCTGCTCATCGGCGCCAGCCAGACGATGATGATGGCGCTGACCAATACGCTGCTGCAGCTCAACGTGGCGGAGGAGGTTCGCGGCCGGGTGATGAGCGTCTACACGCTGATCCCGATGGGCTTCATGCCGCTCGGCACGATGCTGCTGGGCACGCTCGGCGAGCAGTTCGGCGTGCCACCGGTCGTCGGGGTCGCGGCTCTCCTCGTCGTGCTGTTCGCCGCGCTGGCCTACCGAGCGTTCCCTGAGGTGCGCGAGCTGCCGTGAGAGAGGGCTTGCAGGCTAGGTGCTGGACTCCTGCTCCGCGCCCAGGGTGACCGGGAGCGCCAGCAGCCGCCCGTCGCGCACGACGCCGACCGTCACTGTCGCCCCGATAGCCGCTCGACTCAGAAAGCGGTGCAAGTCGTCGATGCCCGTGAGCGGGATACCGTCGATGCTGGCGAGGATGTCGCCCGGCCTGATGCCAGCGCGATCGGCCGGCCCTCCTGGCGCGACCTGGAGCACGCTGATGCCGACGCCCCGCGCCAGCCGCTGCTCGCGCGCGATGCGGCCCGCTACCGGCCGGAGCTCAGCGGTGATACCGAGGAAGGCGCGCCGTACCCGGCCCTCTTTGATCAGCAGGCCAGCCACCCAGCGCGCGGTGTTGGACGGGATAGCGAAGCTCATGCCCTGTGCCCCGGCGATGATCGCCGTGTTGACCCCGATCACCCGCGCCCGGCTGTCGACCAGTGGGCCACCGGAGTTCCCGGGGTTGAGCGCGGCATCGGTCTGGATCACGTTCTCGATCAGCCGGCCGGTCTGGCTGCGCAGCGAGCGTCCCAGGGCCGACACCACGCCGGTCGTGACGCTCGCCTGGAAACCGTAGGGATTGCCGATGGCGATCACGAGCTGGCCCACTCGCAGCCGATCCGAGTCGCCCAGCTCGGCCACGGGCAGCCCGCTGGCCTGCACCCGCACCACCGCCAGATCCGTCGCCGGATCCTCCCCCACCAGTTCCGCCGGGAGCGTGCGACCATCGGCGAGCGTCGCCTCCAGGCGCCGGGCGCCGTGCACCACGTGGCTGTTGGTCAGGATGTAGCCGTCAGGCGTGATCAGGAAGCCGGAGCCCGCGCCGGGCAGGTCGTACTGGGCGGGCCCGCGCGGCGTGCGCACCGTGCCGCGGCGGGTGGAGGCGATGCTGACCACGGCTGGTGCTACCTGCTCCACCACCGCGATGACGGCCTGCGAGTAGGCGTCGAGCAGCAGCTCGGCCTCCTCCGGGCTGACCGACACGCCGGGCTGGCCGCTACCGTTCGAGCCTCCGGTGGAGTGCACGAGGATCGTCTTCCGTCGCATGTCGTTCGCCTCTTTCCTGTTCGTCTACCCGATTACTCGATGTCCGGGCCGCTCTGGCGCAGCTTCTGCACGCGCACCAGCGCGTCACGCAACTCGGCCAGCCAGTCCGACTGGTGCTTGGCGACCAGCCGGACACACCAGGCGAGCGCCTCGCTACGGCTGCGGGCGACGCCCGCCTCGACCAGCGTATCGAGTGTCCGCCGCTCGGGCAGTCGCAGCCGGGTCATGACCGGTAGGCTCAGCACGGTGAACAGCTCCCGCCGCTCACCGCAGACCACGCCCCAGGAGACCTTGCGTGCGAACCGGTGCTCTGCCTCGGCGGCGATCCGCATCCGCTGTGGCCGCGTTTCCTCGCGGAAGCGCTGGATGCGGGCGACCGTGGCCTCAGCGCGTACCTCCGGGCTGGCGTCGTCGGGCAGGCTCGGCTCGGCCAGTCGCCCGACGACGAGGATCTCGTCGCGATCCATGGTGATCTCCGGGGGGCCAGTGAACCAGCCCTCCGGGATCCGCCCGATGAACCAGCCGAGCACCTCCGCCTCCAGCCCCTCGACCATCGTGCCCTCCTGCCCGGTTGCACGGCCGCCCTGGCAATTACGTAATTACACTCTTACACAAGCCAGCGGCGCTGTCAAGGTCGAACCGTGTCCGGCGCGCGAACGGTGCGCACCGGCTCGCGGCGGACGCGCTCGCCTGGCCCGGCGCGTCAGCGCCGCGCTCGGATGCCGAGACTCCAGGAGGAGACTGCCCTCTCGGCCGGCTGGCGTGCCCTCACACCACCTCGAGGACGAACAGCTCGGGACGCTCGAGCAGGCGGATCACCTCCTTGAGGAACTGCACCGCCTCCGCCCCGTCCACCAGCCGGTGATCGAACGACAGCGAGAGGTACATCATCTGCCGCAGCGCGATCGTATCGTCCGGCATCGCCACCGGCCGCTTCTTGATGCTGTGCACCCCCAGGATCGCCGCGTCCGGGACGTTGATGATCGGGAACGAGAAGAGCGAGCCGATCGGCCCGATGTTGGTGACCGAGAACGTGCTCCCAGTCACCTCCTCCAGCTTCAGCTTGCCCGCCCGCGCCCGCTCGGCCAGATCCTCGATCTCCGCCGCCAGCTCCAGCACGCTCTTGCGGTCGACGTCTTTCACCACCGGTACCATCAGCCCCTGCTCGGTCGCTACCGCCATGCCCAGGTTGTAGTAGCGCTTCCGCACGATCTCGCCACGGGCCTCGTCGAGGCTGGCGTTGAGCTGCGGGTACTTCTTCAATGCCCGCACCACAGCCTTGAAGATGAACGGCAGGTAGCTCAGCTTCACCCCCTGCCGCTCCGCCTCCGGCTTGAGCTGCTCCCGCAGCCGCACCAGCTCGGTCAGGTCGGCCTCGTCGACCGCCAGCGTGCGCACGGTGTAGAGGTGGCTAACGACCATCTGCTGGGCGATGGCCCGGCGCACGGCCGAGAGCGGCACCCGCTCCTCCAGGCCCTCGTAGCCCTTCGGCGTGCGATAGGCCGGGGGTGCCGGGAATGCCGCTGGCGCGCCGATGGCCGGCCGCGGCGCCGGGGCGACGACCGCCGCCGCTTCTTCCTCCACCGGAGCCGCCGGTACCATCTCGGGTGGTGCCTCCGG
Source organism: Thermomicrobiaceae bacterium (assembly GCA_014874455.1). Taxonomy (GTDB): domain Bacteria; phylum Chloroflexota; class Chloroflexia; order Thermomicrobiales; family Thermomicrobiaceae; genus Thermalbibacter. The sequence continues at coordinate 210 of JADBJL010000019.1, read as the reverse complement.
CCGCGCACGCAGGCGTGCCGCGTAGGCGCGCACGTCCTCGATCCGGACCCGGCCGTGCGGCCCCGACCCCGGCACCTGCGACAGGTCGATCCCCAACTCGCGCGCCAGGCGCCGCACCGCTGGCGCGGCGCGTACCCGCCCCGGCTCCGGCGGCGCCTCGGCGACCGCAGCCTGTGCCGCGAGGACGGGATGCCGGATCGGCTCTCGCTG
>JADBJL010000072.1 GCA_014874455.1 Thermomicrobiaceae bacterium | reverse complement strand
TGAACGAGCAGCAGATCCGCGAGATCCTGGAGCGCTTCGAGCTCGTGATCCCGCCGCCGCTGCCGGAACCGGCCGAGCCGCTGGAGGCGCGGCAGGCTCAGGAGGCGGCCTTGAGCCGCTTGGCGGCGCCGGAGACGACGCCACCTTCCGATGGTGCAGTGACTGGCCCCGATGGCTCCGAAGTTCCCGCGGGCGAAGGCGATCGCCTCGGCGGTTGACACGCCGGAGTGCGGTGACAGACTGCGCACGCACGGCTCTAGGGAGGCGGGGACGTTGCGAGGGGGAGCCAGCCTCACTGCTGCGCGGTGTTAGGCCCGCCGTGGCCTCGCGTGCGCCAGCGTTGTCGCGAGCCAGTCGGCCGCCGCGGCCGTCCACTGCTCGAGGTGGGTGAAACCGACGTGGTTCGCCTCCTGAAGGTAGAGGAGGTGCTTGGGCGAAGCGGCCGAGCGGTAGAGTCGCAGCGACTCGGCAGGAGGGACGATCAGGTCGGCTCCGGCCCCGACGACCATGAGGGGAGCCCGCAGCGCTCGCACTGTGTCCACGAGCGAGATGTGAGAGGCCAGGTCGGGAAGATCAGCCGGGTCGACCCCGATAGCCCATGCCACATCTTGCCGTACCAGTGGGTGAAGGTAGGGCAAGTAAGGCGCAGGGTCATACGGTGGCGTCACGGCGATGACCGCTGCCAGTTCTGGCTGGTAGGCGGCGAGTTGTACCGCCATCGCGCCGCGGAGGCTGATGCCGAGAAGCGCGACGCGCCCTGGATCGAGCAGGGGATGAATAGACGTAAAGTTCAAAAGAGCATCAGCGATATCTTCCTGGCCGGGAGCGGCCAGGACACGATCCCACGCCTCGCCACTCCCTGGAGTGTCCAGCGCAAGCACGGCGACGCCTCTCCGGAGAAAGGGTAGGGCCCAGCCGATCGTCTCCTCTTTTACCGTGCTCGAGCCGTTCAGCAGGACGACCAGTGGGGAAGGTCGAGTTGCCCCCTCAGGCAGGCAGAGGTAGCCTGGCAGCGTCGTATCTCGCCAGTCGAGCTCGACCGGATAGGCGGGGGGAGCGAGATGAGGTGCGATCTCCCGGAACAGGCTCGCCGCCCGCCGGTAGAGTCGGCGCCGCCGCTCCAGATCGTGAAGTTCCAAGATCTGCGCGAAGTGGTAGCACAGTGCCGCCGAGCGCTGCTGCTGGGCAGCGACGGCGAGGTCACCGGAGCGGCGACGGTCGCGAGCCTGGACAAGGTAGGAGCGCGCTGTTCGCACCCAGGCGACGGGCCAGGACCGCAAAGCGCGGATGCGGGCCAGTGTCGCGGCGAGCTGCCGGGGGCTGATGCCACCAACTAGAAAGCGATAGCGCCCGGCACGGGAGAGCACGGCTGCGCTGGCGATACGGAACGTGAGGTCGATTGCTGCAAGGGGCACACGGTTGGCAATGACGTAACGAGGACTGAGGGTCTGTGCCATGCGGTTGCTCACCTCACGTTCCAGCCCGGCTCGGGCACACCACAGCATAGCACGGTTGCGAGCGCTGGGGCTTCCTGTCCTCGGTACCCGCCAGCATCCACCCGGGTGGAAGTCGGCCGCCTCCCTGTGTGCATACCCACCCGATCAGCTATACTCATGCGCGCCATACCCCCACCGGGTATAATCGGTGGGAAGAAAGAAAGCACGATGGAGGTCGAAATGGTTCAGCGTGTCTACCGCGTTCCGGACGTGAGTTGCCAGCATTGCGTGCGTGCGATCACAGGCGAACTGGAGAAGATCCCCGGGATCCGATCCGTCCATGTCGATCTGGACACGAAGCTCGTCACGGTGATCGCAGACGACTCGGTGTCCGAAGAGCAGATCCGCGCCGGCATCGCGGAGGCCGGCTACGAGATAGCCGGCTGAGCCCAGATCGTTTCGGCTGGTGCGTCCCAGTCGTAGCGCTGGCGGGCTAGGCGCGTGCGCCAGCGGTATGAGGCGCGACTGACCCGATCGTCCCTGCGGGTGTAGGAGAGATTGCCCTGGCTGTCCCAGTGGCTCTCGTGGATGCTTGGCGTGAGTACCAGTAGCGGGTATAGTCACAGCAGCACGCTCATTCAGGAGCCCGAGACAGTGACCGACCCGATCCGTATTCTCATCGTCGACGATGACCAGGAATTCACGCGCGAGCTGTCGTCCCACCTGGCGAGCTGGGCGCAGGTACGGGTATTGACAGAAGGCGGTGAAGCCAGGGAATCGATCGAGCGCTGGCACCCGGACGCGGTGTTCCTCAACCCGATTCTGCCGGATTGTGACGGGTTCGAGCTGCTCGACACCCTCTTCAGCACGTGCCAGGTTCGCCCGCTGGTGTTCTGTATCACCTCGGGTGGGACTGCACGGCTGCGAATGCCGCCCACCAGTCACTGGCCGGTCGGTTCCCTGCCGCGTACCGCCGACCTCGCGGCTATCAGCGTGAGCCTCCGGGTCGCCTGCACCGCCCGCCGGCAACGTACCACCTCGACCGATACGCCCGGCGCGTCCTCGGTGGTCGCCACGGAGCCGTAGCCAGGGGAGATCTGCGCGTCGATATCGATGCCAGCTGCCTGGCCGCACGACCGCGAGCGGCGCGAAGCGCGTCGGCTCCCAGGAGCACAGCGACCCGTCGCCGTACTCTAGGAGGTGGACTGAGCAGCGCCCTCCTCGAGCCGGAGCGAGTCGAGTGTCGCTGTGTCGGCACCGGCCTCACGCAGCTCGGCCAGCGCCCGCTCGGAGTCGCCTGGTTGGACGTCGACGCCGCGCACGGCGTCAAGGAGCACCGTTACGCGCAGCCCCTGCTTGAGCGCGTCCAGCGCGCTCGCGCGGACACAGTAGTCGGTCGCGAGCCCGCCAACGTAGAGATGGGTCACGCCGTCGCGCCGGAGACGCTCGGCGAACGGCTCACCTTCGGGCGTGCGACCCTGAAATGCCGAGTACGCGTCTTCCTCCGGGTCGGCGCCCTTGGTGATGATGACCGCGTCGGGCGGCACCTCGAGCTCCGGATGGAACTCAGCACCCCGCGTCCCCTGAATGCAGTGCGGAGGCCACGTCCCGCCGTACTCCTTGAAGTGCTTCGTTCGTTCCGGATGCCAGTCGCGCGAGAAATAGACAGGGAGACCGGCCGCGCGGAAGCGCCGGGTATACTCGTTGAGTACCGGCACGACGCGGTCTCCCTCGGGAACCGGGAGAGCCCCTCCGGGAACGAAGTCGTTCTGTACATCGACGACCAGGAGCCCAGCCCTGCCTTCCGCCATCGTCTCGCTCCCCTCACTCCGCGGGCACTGGCGCCTCGCGCTGCGCATCGGTTGTCCCACTCAAGTTGCCCATACGACATAAATAGCACCATCGCCGATGACTCGTCAACGGCTACCGGGAGCGACACACTCCTCGCGAGCGGCTGGGCAAGTGTGGGGCAGAAGCAGAGTGGCGCCTCAACGTGCTGCAGGCGTCACGGTAAGCCAATCGTCCAACGAGTCACCTCGGGATCGCAGGAGACGCGGCACTACGATCCAGGCGATAGCCGCCAGCGCGAAGCCAGCGATCACGTCGAGGACATAGTGATTACCGGTGCCGACGACAGCCAGCGCCATGAGGATCGGGTGGATAACACCGAGCGCCCAGTGAAACCAACGCCGGCCGATCCAGATCAGGCCGATGCCGCTGAAGAGCGCAAACGCCGCGTGCAGGCTCGGCATCGCCGCGAACGGGTTGTAGAGCGTCGCGATACCCGGGTGATCGTAGTTGACCCCGTTGTAGAGTGCCAGGGTGTCGACGAAGCCGCGCCAACTGAAGAACCGAGGCGGCGCCAGCGGGAACAGGGTATAGCTCAGGAGCCCTACTCCCAGCATCGACAGGAAGATCGCTCGGACTTGGCGGTAGAAGTGGTAGTGACGGAGGAAGACCCAGGCGCCGAAGAGCACGACAGCGGTCAGGTGCGTGTACGCATAGACGAAGTTGAGGAAGCGGACGAGTGCCGGCATGCCTAAGACCCAGCCCTGGATCCAGAGTTCGCGAAACAACCCGAGTTTCTGCTCCAGGTGCATCACCTCGAAGGCGTGGACGAACGCATCGTAGGCCCGGCCGGCCGCGACCCCCCGCGTGACGTAGTACAACGCAAACAGGCTGGCCATGAGCCCGAACTCGAACGGTGCAGCACGCAGGCGGCTCACCGTCGCTGCCTGCACGTGCGGCCCTGTCCGCTCAGGATGCATCCCTGGCAATCTCCTCGTCTCGACGGCTGCCGCGACCCCAGCACAGTTCCATGCGGTGATCACCAGGACACTGTTGGGTGCGTCGAGGAAGGTGGCGTGTCCCCGGCT
>JADBJL010000038.1 GCA_014874455.1 Thermomicrobiaceae bacterium | reverse complement strand
TGTTTTGGGGGGGGGGGCTGGGGGTGTTGTGGCGGCCCGCCCCGCCCCTCGATCAGGAAAGGGGGCGCGAATGGCCGTTCAGCTCCCGGTGCGCCCAACCACCGCTCGCACGCCGTCGCGATTGCCCCGGCGCTGGGTCGATACCCTCCGCGCGACGCTCTATGTCGGCCCGGCGACGGTCGGAATCGTGCTTCTCAGCGTGGTTCCCCTCCTCTATACCGTGTACATGTCGCTGACCAACCGCAACGGCCCGTTCCGGCTCCGGCGCTATGAGCTCACCGGGCTCGACAACTACCGCCGGCTGCTCGGCAGCCTGGATGCCGATTTCTACCTCGTCGTCGGGCGGACTGTGCTTTACGTGCTGATCTGCGTCGTGCTGTTCTTCGTGGTAGGGCTGATCCTGGCCCTGGCTTTGAACAGCCCGGCCGTGCGGATGCGGGCACTCTGGCGCACGCTGCTGATCATTCCCTGGGCGGTGCCGAGCTACGTCGCTGCGCTGATCTGGAAGTTCTTCTTCAACCAGGAGTTCGGCACCATCAACAACACCCTACGACTGCTGGGGCTGCCGGGCGACATCGGCTGGTTGCAACGTCCCTGGCTCGCCTTCGCGGCGGTCGTCATCGTCAACGTCTGGATGAGCTTCCCTTTCTTCCTGGTGGTGATCCTGGGGGCGCTCCAGTCGATCCCACGTGAGCTGTACGAGGCGGCCGAGGTCGACGGCGCGTCCGGCTGGCAGCAGCTCGTTCGCGTCACGCTCCCGTTGCTGCGCCCGGCCGTGATGCCGGCCATGCTGCTGAGCGCGATCGTCACCTTCCAGATGTTCGCGACCGTCTGGCTGATCACCGAGGGCGGGCCGTTGACGCGCGTCGGCAAGCCAGGGGCGACCGAGTTCGTGATGATTTACGTCTACAAGCAAGCGTTCCGCCAGAACTTCTTCGCGTTGGGCTCGGCCTTCGGTGTGCTGGTCTTCCTCTTGCTCCTTGCCGTTGTTCTGATCCACGTGCGCGTGACGCGGCTGACCCGCGCTGTCTACGAGTGAGGAGGCCGGCCATGGCGATCGTTGCGAAGTCTGGCGTGCCCCGAGTCCTCCCTAGTGAACGGGCCGGTGCTGCCCGCTGGCGCCGTCCGGTGCTGCCCGCCCTCGGGCTGCGCTACCTCGTCATCGTGCTGGGGCTGGCCTTCGCGCTGTTCCCGGTCTGGTTCCTGGTTACGGCGTCGCTGCGGCCGGGACAGACGCTCTTCTCCACGACGCTAGCCGGCTCGCTCTGGCCGTCGTCGCTGACACTGGAGAACTACCGCTACATCCTCATCCAGACCCAGTTCCCGATCTGGATCCGTAACAGCACCTACATCGCCCTCTTCTCCTCTCTGGCGACGCTGGCGCTGGCGACCCCAGCCGCCTACGCCTACTCGCACTTTCGCTTCCGCACTCGCTCGGCGCTGCTCACCGTGCTGCTGGCCTTGCAGGCCTTCCCGCCGGTGCTGGCGCTGGTACCGATCTACCTCCTCCTGCAGCGCCTGAGCCTGCTCAATCACGGCGGGCTGATCCTGGCCTATTCGAGCGGAGCGCTGGTCTTCAGCATCTGGAACATGAAGGGCTACTTCGACACGCTGCCCACCGAACTCGTCGATGCCGCGCTGATCGACGGTGCCTCACCGACCCAGGCGTTCCTGCGCGTGATCCTGCCGCTGGCCCGGCCCGTGCTCGCCGTCACCGCGATGTTCGGGTTCATGTCCGGCTGGAACGAGTTCATCGTCGCCCAGACGATCCTGAACCGGAGCGAGCTCTTCACGGCGCCCGTCGGGTTGGTAGGCATGCAGGTCGACCGGTCGATCCCCTGGGGGTACTTCGCGGCCGGCTCACTGATCGTCTCGGTGCCGGTCATGCTGTTCTTCTTGCTCGTGCAGCGTAACCTGGTCTCCGGCCTGGCGACCGGAGGAGTGAAGGGGTAGCAGTGGTTCAGCAGAGCGATCAGGAGGTCGTTCCGGACTTCATCTTCGGCACTCTCGCGACCGAGCAGCAACGAGTCGAGCACCTGAAGCGGCAGCGGCGCGGGCTGTGGCACGAGCCTCGGCTCTCCCCGCCCGACCCGTCTCCCGGCGAGGCGATCCGGGTCGAGGTCTCTCTCGGGCCGGAGATTGCGGCTGACCGGGTCAGCCTCTACTACACGACCGATGGCTCGACGCCGATCGGCGCCCGCGGTCAGGCGCTGAACGGCCAGGCGGTGGCGCTGGAGCGCGTCGCCGTCGAGTGGGACACGCTGGTCTGGGGGTATCGCGAGCGGTGGGAGGGAGTTATCCCGCCGCAAGCAGCCGGCACCGAGGTGCGCTACATCATCGAGGCCTGGCGGAGCTTCGATGGGTACTCGGTTCAGGCGGGGGAAGAGGGGCCGCGCGTCTTCGCCTTCGTCGTCGATCGCGAGACCACGCCCGCCTGGATCCAGGACGCAGTCATCTACCACCTTCTCGTCGACCGGTTCGCACCCGACCCGGGCCGCGAGTTCGCTCGACCAGCCGACCGGCTCGGAGGCTTCTACGGTGGCACGCTGCGAGGCATCACTGCTCGGCTCGACTATCTGGCCGAGCTCGGTGTGACCTGCCTCTGGCTCTCGCCGATCTTCCGCAGCCCCTCCCACCACGGCTACGACGCCACTGACTACAGCCAGGTCGAACCGCGGCTCGGGACGGAGGAAGACGTGTTAGCACTGCTCGAGGAGGCGCATCGCCGGGGGCTGCGCGTCATCCTGGACTTCGTCGCTAACCACGTCTCCGCCCAGCATCCGGCTTTCCAGGCTGCCCTCGCGGATCCGGCAAGCCGGGAGGTGGGCTGGTTCTTCTTCGATGAGTGGCCGCACCGGTACCGCACCTTCTTCCAGGTACGAGACCTTCCCCAGCTCAACACCGACGTGGCCGAGGTTCGTGACTACCTGATCGGCCACGCGCAGCGCTGGCTGGCCGCCGGCTTCGATGGCTTCCGCCTGGACCATGCTAATGGCCCCTCGCACGCCTTCTGGTCGGCCTTCCGCGCCGCCACCAGGGCGGTCAAGCCGGACAGCGTGATGATCGGCGAAGTCGTCGAGGCTCCCGCGCTCCAGCGTACCTACCTGGGCCGGATGGATGGGTGCTTGGACTTCCTGCTGCTGGAGGCCATGCGTTCCTTCTTCAGCTTTGGGAGGCTAAGCGCCAGCCAATTCGAGTCGTTTCTCCGCCGCCACTTCTCCTTCTTCCCGGCGGACTTCGTGCTTCCCAGCTTCCTCGACAACCACGATATGAACCGTTTCCTCTGGACCGTGCGCGGGGATCGTCGCCGGCTGCGCCTGGCCGCGCTGTGCCAGTTCACCCTCCCAGGCCCGCCGATCATCTACTATGGCACGGAAATCGGGCTGAGCCAGGTGCGGGACGTGCGCTACCCCGACGGGTCCGGGCATCCGGAGGAGGCGCGCCTGCCGATGCTCTGGGGGGAGGCACAGGACCGGAAGCTGCTCCAGTTCTACCGCGACCTCATCGCGCTGCGGCGGGCCGGCGGGCGGGTATGGCGCGACGGCCGAACCCCGCTTGTCATCGACGATGCCGCTGGCCTCCTCGCCTACGCTTGTGGACCATACGCTGTCGCGTTGAACAACGGCCCGGAGCCGGCTACGATCTCCCTCGCGGGCTGGACGGGAGGGCGTCTCCTGCTCGCCACCGAAGATGATGTCTCCTGGCAGTCGCGCCCGGCGAGCCTCTCGCTGCCGCCCTACGCGGGCGCCTGCGTTCGCCAGGAGTAGCGATCAGGCGTGGTGTGCGGGCCACGCCCGGGGGAAAGGGGAACCATGCCTGAGGGACGGCCGGTGGAGGCGGAGGATCTGCTGCGCATCCGGGTCGTCAGCGACCCGCAGGTGTCGCCGGACGGCCGGCTGGTCGCCTTCGTGGTCGCGACGGCCGACTGGGAGCAGAACCGCTCTTCGAGCCGGATCTGGATCGTGCCGGTCGAGGGCGGGGCTCCCCGGCCGCTGACGCGGAAGGGAGCGCGCGATCACTCCCCGCGCTGGTCGCCCTATGGTCGCTGGCTGGCGTTCCTCTCCGACCGGGGCGGGGAGAAGAGTCAGCTCTGGTGCCTGCCGGTCGCGGGCGGCGAGGCCTGGCAGGTGACCCGGCTCGACGAGGGGGTGGAGAGCCCCGTCTGGTCGCCCGACGGCCGCGCCATCGCCTTCGTCAGCAAGGTGCGGATCAGCGAGGATCGGCCGGATACCGACGTGCGGGTGATCCGCACCGCACGCTACCGCTACGACGGCGAGGGCTTTCTCGACGACAAGTACCGCCAGATCTGGGTGGTCGATATC
>JADBJL010000061.1 GCA_014874455.1 Thermomicrobiaceae bacterium | reverse complement strand
GTGCCCGAAGTTACCCTCGGCCTCGTCCCCTTTTCCGCATCGTGCGGGAGAGCGGTGGTGAAGCCGGGGTGAGGGAAGCGGCGAGTGCCCTCACCTCGGGACTGAGTGCCCCTCAGAGCCGAACCCGCCCCACGCCGTCCACGATGTCGATGACGGTGCCGTACGCCGCCGAGAGTTCGGCCATCCAGCGCAGGATCTCCTCGCCGTGGCGCGGCTCGGCCAGGCGCGGCGTGCCGCGCTGGGGCCAGCTCGCCCCCGGCCCCAGCGTCACCGGGTGCAGCTCGATGGCCGACAGCTCGCGGCCCGCGAACGTGCAGAGCGGCAGCACGGTCTCCCAGTAGCGTGGCTCGGCCGGGAAGCTCCGGGTGTCGTTCTGCGAGACCAGCCGGAACACCTCCGGCGGCGTCATCGAGGGGTCGGCGCTCATCGTCATGTAGTCGTCCGCCGGGATGCGCTGCAGGTACTCGTACTGGAAGATGAAGTTGCCGAGCGAGTAGAAGATCGGCTTACCCTTGTAGATCTCCAGGCCGCGCAGCATGTGCGGCCCGTGCCCGATCACCATGTCGGCGCCAGCGTCGATGCAGGCGTGCGCGAACTCGACGATGAAGTCGGCCGGCTTCCACATCTCGTCCTTCGGCTCGTGGGCGTGGATGCTCACCAAGGTAAGGTCGGACATCTCACGCGCGATCCGTACCGAGCGCAGGTTGCCGGCCAAATCGTCCTCGTTGGGTTCGGTGCGGATCTCGAAACGGTCGCCGATGATGAACGAGCGCTCGGCGAAGATGAACTCGCCTTCACGCTTGGGCGGCTTGCCGAAGCCCATCCAGATGCGCCACTGGCGCCACTTCTCGGCCCCGGTCAGCTCGGCGATGCGCTTGACGGCGTCGTAGTGCTCCTGATCCACCACATAGAGCGTGTCGAACCGCTGCGGGTTCAGCCCCGGCCGGCCCGGGGTATCAGGCCGCTGGGCGCCGGCCTCCTGCCCCTTGGCGAAGGTCGAGGCACAGGCCACGAGCCCGACGCGGCCGGCCGCCGTCTCCAGGTAGGCCGGGCTGCGCGCTTCATCCAGGTGACGACCGGCGCCAGCGCAGACGAAGTCGACCTCGCGCAGCACGCGCAGCGTCTCCAGGCAGCCGTGCTCGCCATAGTTCAACGTGTGGTTGTTGGCGAAGGCGGTCAGGTTGAACCCCATGCGCCGCAGGTCGCGCGCCACCCCCGGCTCGGCCGAGAGGTTCATCCCGCCGCTCTCGACCACCGGCGAGCCTTCGTAGTAGCTCAGCGTCATCTCCATGTTGGTGAAGGCGACGTCGGCCGAGCGGATCAGGCCGACCAGCCGCCGGAACAGCTCGTCCGGATAGTCGGGCATCCGCCGGGTGATCAGCGCGTCGCCGGTCGCCGTCACCACGATCGGCTTCGCCATGCTCCCTTCCCTCCCTTCTCCTCATCGACCCCGGTACCGGCCGGTAGAGCGGCCAGCACCGAGCGACCTGGTTCCTGGTAGATCCCCTAGCCGCCCGGCCCGGAGGCTACAGGTCGATCCGCCATTCCAGATCCCGGTCGAACGGGTAGATCGGCCGGGGGAGCTTGCGGTAGGCCGCGGGGTCGAGCCGAGGGTTGGTGATGCCCGGGGTGTCCACCTCGATGATCTCGTAGGCGATCGGGCCGAAGGCGGCCCGGAAGTGGACGGAGGACTTGACGGCCAGGATCTGCTGGGCCGTCGGCTCGATCCCCTGGCTGCGGAAGACACCCAGGTCGGTCGGCTGGTAGCGGTGCGTCGTGACTACGACCAGCACGCAGCCGTCGCGCTGGCCACGCAGCTCGAGCACCGCCGTCGGCCCCAGGTCGACAGTCATGCTGGTGTTCATCGGGCCGGTGTGGGTGAAGCGGCCCTCGGTCAGCCGCACGACCCGGGCTGTGACCTGGAGCGGCCGGCCGTGCCGGTCGTCCGTCTTGCCGCCGAGCGCGATGGTGATCACTTCTCCCTCGCCTGCCGCCCGCGCCTGCTCGACGACCTCGGGGTCGCGTAACACTGCCAGCGCGGCCCGCCTCGCTCCGAGTCGCAGCAGCGCCTCCAGCAGCACCGTGCCGTCGGCCGGGGCGCCGCCGCCGGGGTTATCGCCGATGTCGGCCAGCACGACCGGCCCTTCCGGCGCGGCCATAGCGCGCCGCACCGCCTCGTCCACCGGTACCGGCCGCACGGTGAACTGCTCGCGCCGGTTCCAGACCTCCTGTGCCAGCCGGCACGCCGCGCGGTGGGCGCGCTGGCGATCTCCCTCGGCGGTCACGATCACGCTGAAGCCGGTGATCGGGATGTCGGCCCAGGGGAAGCCCGGCAGGTAGCTCACGTTGAGGATCCCGCTCTCGTTCTCGAGGTCGCGAGCGAGGTGCTTGATGCCCAGCATCGGCTCGGCGTGGGTGTACTGCCGCTGGAGCCCGGCCAGGAGCGGGATCTTGACCAGCGCCGAAGCCGGGAGCACGCCGCCGCGGACGATGCGGGCCATCAGCAGGCCGGCCTCGTAGCCCCGCTGCCAGGTATCGGTGTGCGGGTACTCGTCGTAGGCGACGGCAACGCTCACCAGGTCGACCATCTCCTGCGAGATATTGCCGTGGAGGTCGAGCGTGACCACGATCGGCACCTTCGGCCCGACGACCTCCCGCACCCGGCGGAGAATATAGCGCTCGCCGTCGTCGTCCAGCTCCGAGACCATAGCGCCGTGGAGCGCCAGGAGCACACCGTCGAGCGGCCCCTCGGCGAGAGCCCAGCGCAGGCCCTCGCACAGCCGGCGTGTCAACTCCGCCGTGGCCTCGGCCGTCACTGGCCCACCCGGCACCGCCGAGGCCATCAGCGTGGGGACGAGCGTAAAGGCGAAGTCCCGCGCGGCGTCGATGAAGCCGCCGGGGCAGGTTCGGGTACCAGTGTAGCGGTCGAGCAGCTCCGGCCCCTCGGCCAGCGACCGCTGCGCGAAGTCCTCGAGCGTCGTCGGCACGACCGAGAACGTGCTGCTCTCGTGGCTGATACCGCCGATCGCGATCCGCATCACCGCCCTCCCTGGATGTGTTGTCCGACCCAGACCGGCGCTGCCGGCCCTACTCCCGCTGCCGTGGGTCGAGCGCATCCCGCAGCCCGTCGCCGAACAAGTTGAAGGCGAGCACCGTGAGCGTAATCATCACCCCCGGCGCGATCGCGATCTGCGGGTAATGGCGGATGAAAGCCCGGCCATCGCTGATCATGGCGCCCCAGGACGGCGTCGGCGGCTGCACGCCGAGCCCCAGGAAGGAGAGCGCGGACTCCAGGATGATGATGCCGCCGATCCCGAGCGTAGCGAGGACGATCACCGGCCCCATGGCATTGGGGAGAATGTGCCGGAAGATGACGCGCGCCTGGCTGGCGCCGGAAGCCCGGGCAGCCAGGACGAACTCGCGCTCGCGCAGGCTCAGGACGTCGGCTCGGACGACGCGCGCGTAGGACGCCCAGGTCGTCGTCCCGATCACGACGATCACCGTCAGCAAGCTGGGCCCGATGATCGCCGCGAGGACGATGAGGAGCACCAGCGTGGGGAAAGCCAAGAGGGTGTCGACAAAGCGCGAGAGTATCGAGTCCACCCAGCCTCCGAAGAAGCCAGCCGTTGCTCCGATCGTCACGCCGATCGTGACCGCGATCGCGGTCGCTCCCAGCCCGACCAGCATCGCGATCCGCGAGCCCCAGATGATCCGGCTCAGGATATCCCGACCAACGTGGTCGAAGCCGAAGGGGTGCGCCCACGACGGCGGGGCCCCGCGCATGGCGGTGTCCTGGGCGATCGGGTCATAGGGGGCGAAGAGGCTGGGGACGAGCGCGAACACGACCAGCACGCCGATGAACGCCAGGCCTGCGAGCCCGGGGCGATAGCGCTTGAAGCGCCGCCAGGCGCGCGAGAACTCCGATCGTCGTTCACGCTCGAATCCTGTCAGGCCCGAGATCCGTTCTGTGGCAACGGCAGAGCGACGCACCTCGGCCATCCTGCCCGGCTCCTCACTGGATCCGGATACGCGGGTCGATGTACGCATAGACCAGGTCGGTCAGCAGGTTGCCGATGACCACGAGAATGGTCAAGAGAAAGACGATCGCCTGGACGACCTGGTAGTCGAGCCGGTCGATCGAGAGGATGAAGAGGCGGCCTAGGCCGGGCCAGGCGAAGACCGTCTCGACGACGATGGTGCCGCTCAGGATGAACGCCAGCCGGTAGCCGATAATGGTGATCACCGGTAGGAGCGCGTTGCGCACCACGTGCCGGAAGATCACCGTCACGTCGGCAAGCCCCTTCGCGCGGGCGGTGGTCACGAAGTCCTGGTGGAGCACTTCCACCGTCGCCCCTCGCGTCAGGCGGGCCAGGACAGCCATCTGCTCCGTCGCCAGCACGGCGACCGGCAGAATGTAGTGCTGCCACGAGCCGGAGCCGCCGGAAGGGAGCCAGCGCAGCTTCTGGGCGAAGATGATGATCAGCATGAGGCCGATCCAGAAATTCGGGAGCGCGACGCCGAGCGTGGCACCAACCATACTCGAGTAGTCGAACAGGGAGTAACGCCGGACGGCAGCCAGCACGCCAGCCGGTATCGCGATGAGGACGGCAATGGCGAATGAGTACAGGTTCAGCTTCAGCGTGACCGGCGCAGCTTCCAGGAGCATCTGGCTTACCGGCACTCCGGTGCGCACCATCGACTGGCCGAAGTCGCCGCGGAGCATGTTGCCCAGCCAGACGAGGTACTGCTCGTACCAGGGCCGATCGAGTCCCCACTTCTTGGTGATCGCATCGATCACCTCCTGCGAGACTTCGGCCTCGCCGATCATGATATCGACCGGGCTTCCCGGGGCCAGGTGCATGAGCCCGAACGTCGCCAGCGTCACTAGGAAGATGACAACCAGCCCCTGGAGAAGCCGGCGCACGATGTACTGGAACATCAGTCCACCTGCAGCTCAGCGAGTAGGTAGAAGGCGCTCACGCATTCATTCCTCGATCCACCACTGGTACGCCTTGCGGTAGAGCTGCGACCCGGTCAACGCCGACTCGGGCAACCCCTTGATCCGCTTGGTGAAGATGTTGAACCAGTCCCAGAACATCATGTAGAGGAACGGCACGTCCTCGGCCACCAGCTTCTGTATCTCGCTATAGATCTCCTTGCGCTTCTGTGGATCGACCTCCTTGATGCCGTTATCGAGGAGTTCGTCCATCCGTGGGTTCTTGTAGTGCGAGAAGTTGTTGACCGCGTTCGAACGCAGGGTGGCAGAGGCATCGGGGTCGCCGCCGCCACCCCCATACGTCCAGTTGAAGAGCGAAGCATCCATCTCGCCCGAGCGCATCTTCTCGAGGATGGTGGCCGTGGGCGCCTCGGCGAGCTGCATGTCGATGCCGACAGCCTTGAAATACTGCTGGACGACTTCGGCTTCGGGGCGCCGAGCCTGGTCGCCGGTGATCGTCGTGCAGGTGAACGAGAGCTTGACGCCGTCCTTCTCCCGGATACCGTCGCCGTCGGTATCGACCCAGCCGGCTTCCTCGAGGATCTGCTTGGCCCGCTCCGGGTCGTAGGGATACTGCTTCACGTTCGGCTCATACCACTGTTCGAGCGCCGGCGAGAGGTTCGCCGTCGCGAGCACGGCGGTGCCGCGGAAGATATCGTCGATCACCTTCTGGCGATCGATCGCGTGCATCATCGCCTGTCGTACCGCTTTGTCGCTGAGGATCGGGTGCTCGTTGTTCAGCGGGAAGTGGTTGACCGCGACCGAGGAGGTACGGAAGACGGTGTAGTTGGGATCCTCGGCAAAGCGGAGGTTGTCCTCGGCCACCAGCGGCCAGACGGCGGAGTCCGCCTCGCCGGTCTCGAGCATGATCGCGCGAACGGATGCCTCAGGCACGATCTTCTCGGTGAAGAGGTCGAGGTACGGTCGGCCACGGAAGTGCTCGTCGAACGCCTCGACGGTGGTGAACTCGGCGGCGCGCCACTCCTTGAGCTTGAAGGCGCCAGTGCCGATCGGATTCGAGGCATAGCCTTCCTTGCCCACCTTGCCGTGGTGGTGTTCAGGCAGGATGAACGTCGTCGCGGCCCGTACGAGGAACGGCGCATCCGGCTGCTTCATGTGAATGGTGACCGTGCGCTCGTCCGGCGCCTCCACCCGGTCGATATTTCGGAAGAGCGCCGCATTGACGGCGGCACTGTCAGGGTTCATGTACCACTCGAACGTATACTTGACGTCGTTGGAATCGAAGATCTCCCCGTCGTGGAACTTGACGCCGTCCCGCAACTTGAAGGTATAGGTCAGCCCGTCTTCGGCCACGTCGTACGACTCTGCCAGCACCAGCTCGAGCTGGTAGTTCTCGTCGAGCTCGATCATGCCGTTGTGGATCTGGGTCACGATGACCCAGTGGACGGTCGGGCCCGCGTCGTCCGGGTGCAGGCTGGCGATCTCGTGGTGGCCGGTGACGATCATTTCTCCGCCGTATTTGCCCTCCGGCGCGGGTGTCGGGGTCACCACCGCCGGTGTAGTGACGATGGCCGGTGGCCTCGTCGGCGTCGGCGACGCAGCCGCTGCGGGGGCTGCTGGGGTCTCCGGCGTCGCTTGCTCCTGCGCGCCCCGGCACGCTGCGAGTAGTCCGAAAGCGGCAAGCCCAGCCACCCCGGCCGTTGCCCGCTTCAGCAAGACTCGCCGGGTCAGGCCGACCGCAGGCGTGCGCTCGAGTAACTCGTCGAAGCGTGGCATCGCTCTTCCTCCTCACACGCTCACCGGCACAACAGCCAGCTCGGTAGACCGACGTGCACACGCAATGCGCTTACCAGGCTTCGCGCACTCTAGCATTCCCCTCGCGACCCGTCAAGACACGCCGCTTTCTCGAATCGCCCCGGCATCGGGTCGATTACTCGTACCTGAGACGCCCCCGGCGGAGCACAACGAGGAGTGAGGCGAGCGCGCGTTGCGCCCGCTCCGCCGCCTCCGGTTCGGCCGGCGTCGGCCGGTAGCGCGCCGCCTGATAGAGCTGCGTCAGCTCGTCGAGCGGTTCTCCGATCTCAGGCAGGGCGCTAGCCAGCAGCCTCTCGTACTCCTGCGGTGTCTGCGACGGGCGGCGACCGAGCCCCACCCGATCGGCGACGCGTAGCAGGCGCCGGTACGCGAGCCGGATATGGAGCGTGTCGCGCCAGCGAGGATCTCCTCGCAGCGCATCGAGCGGATCCGGCCGGCCGGATCGCCGGCGCAGGATCCGGTGCAGGCGCCGGCGGAGCCCGTCGAGCGAGGGCGGGCCTTCCAGCGCGAGCTCGCGCTCCTCCGGCGTCGGCACGCGCCACCGGCGCCGACGCCGGTAGACCCAGCGCACGAGCCACGAGACAACCGTCGCCAGAACCAGCCCAGCCAGCAGGTAGCGCACCGGGTCGGCCACCGCGATCTGAAGCCGAGCCACGCCTTGGAGTCGGGTGAGCGGCTCGAGCAACCAGCTGGCCCGGCCGCCGACGAGCGAGCGCCCCAGCCCCTGCCGTTCGAGGAACCAGAGGATCGGCAGGATGAGGATGAACGTGACCAAGGCCAGCACGAGGACGACGACCCGCAGCAGCAGCCCGATCACCCAGAGCACCGGCCAGAGCACCAGCCACAGGAGCTCCAAGACCTGCCGGCTCACGATCCCGGCGATGGCGACAGCGAGGATTACCACCAAGGCCAGCGCGCCGACCACAGCCAGGATCCACGTGCCGCCGAGCGGCCCGCTGCTCCGCAACGCCTCGAGCCGCAAGCGCGCGAGCGCGATCCCGGCCAGGGCCGCGGTGACGAACCAGAGCACCGCCTCCGGAAGTCGCGCGCGCAGAGCCCCCTCCGGCGGCGAGGCGATCAATGCCAGCAACAGGCCGCCCGCAAGCAGCAGGCTCCCCCAGCGCAATAGCTCATAGGTCGACTCGAGCGACGGCTCCCCGCGCGTGCGCCCGCGCCACCACGCATAGGCGACCACCGCCACCACCCCCCAGCCCGGGCGCTCGGCCTCGCTCGGCCGGAAGATCAGCGACCGGGCCAAGCCAGACACCCAATCGGAGTCCAGCCAGGGAGAGGACGGGAACATCGCCAGCCTGACGGCCAGCACGAGCGAGACACACACGCCAGCGCCGATTACGATCTCGTAGGCGCCGCTGCGCACGTACAGGAGTTCCAGCAGGCGGGGCAGCGCGTAGCCGAACAGCATCAAGCCAACGAGCAGCGGCGCCGGGAACGGTGCGAACGGGGCCGTGCTGGCAGGGAGCAGCGCCCCAACATAGACGTAGACGATTGCCGCCTCAGCCAGGATCATCGTCGCGGCGAGCGACTCGATCCGCAAGTCGATCGCCGGGCGGAGCGATGCCGGCAAGAGCGACTTCAGCCACTCTCGCGCCGTCACGGTAGTCTCCCGCCGTCTACCGCGAGCACGTAGCGATGCCGACCGGCCCACTGTGGCCCCAACAGGTTCTCGGGCAAGCGATGGATATACAAACCAGGGAGCGCCGGTGCGGCATAGTCCCCGATCTGGAGGAGCATGACCTGTCGCCCCTCATCGAGCAACCGGGTCAGCACGGCGACCAGCGGCTCGGTCATCAGGGCCGAGATCACGACGATGGTGCTCCCCCACGGGAACTGTCGGGTCTCATTGCGCAGCAGGCGGGGGAAGCTGCTCGCCGCCAGCGGGGTGAGCTTCGCCAGCCCCTCGAGGATAGCCTCAGCTTGACGTGGGCCCCGGCCGGGTCGGATACGCAGCGGCTGATCCGAACCCGACAGCACCCCATTCGCGTAGATGCCGACCAGCCACCGCTGCCCTAGCCCGTAGGTGGCCAGCGAGGCCGCCGCCACGATCGCGCTCTCGGCCCGGACGTAGTCCATCCCTTCCCAGTAGCGCTCGAACGTCTCCAGGTTGAGGAAGATCCCGACCTGGACAGCAGCGGTCGGCTCGAACACCTTCACCTGGATTCGCTGCGCGCGGGCCGTTGCCTTCCAGTGGATCGTGCGAAAGCTGTCTTCCGGGTGGTAGTCGCGCACCCCGATCGGCCGGGTCGGGTCGGTCAACAGGTAGCGTTGCAGCCGGGTCTCGCCGAAAGGATAGCGCGCCGGCAACCCCAGCTCGCTCAGCGGCACGCGCCGCGGGTAGACGAGCAGCGGCTGCGTGACAGCCCGCCGTTCGCTACGGGCGAAGAAACCGAAGAGATCGCCCGCACGCAGCTCGGCCGGGCCGACGGCGAATGCGCCCCGCTCCGGGCAGTCGAGCGTAAAGGTAAGCCGTACCCGCTCATACCAGCGGAGCGCGGTAGTCAGGTGCAGCGCGTTCATCCCGTACCAGGAACTGGGGACGACCTCGAAGTCGCGCACCTTGAGGCGGTCGGAGATCTGGAGCGTGAGGTCGATCCAGGGCACCGGCCGCCAGCTCCGGTTCACCAGCGAGACCGTGAGCACCACCGACTCGTCGGGGAAGACACGGCTCTCGGAGAGGGAGATCACCAGCTCGACCTGGTCGAGGCTCGAGCGCGCCCACAGCCAGCTCACGGTGGCTGCGGCCAACACGGCTGTAGCCATGAGCGAGAGCGCCGGCTGCCCGGCGAGCACGCCCGCGACGAGCAAGATGCTGGCTCCGTAGAACCACAGCGCGGAGAAGAAACGGCTCTCCACAGGCTCCCGGCTCCAGGCGCTCAGCTTCGCGCGGAGGGTGCGGACGGCCTGAATGAGCGAAGCCACGCTCATAGCTGCTCGACCGGGACGTTGACGCTCTCGACGATCTCGTCGAGGAGTTGCCGGGCGTCGCGCCCGCGCAGCCGCGCCTCGGGACTGAGGATGATCCGGTGGGCGAGCACCGGGGTCACCAGCTCCTTGACGTCGTCGGGGAGCACGAAGTCGCGGCCGCGGAGCGCCGCCAGGGCCTGGGCGCAGTGGAAGAGTGCGAGCGTACCCCGGGGACTCACCCCCAGCTCGATCGCCTCGTGTCGCCGGGTCGCCCGCGTGATCTCAGCGATGTACCGGCGCAAGTCGTCCTCGACGTAGACCGCCCGGCAGGCCGCCGCCGCGCGGAGCAACTCCTCCGGCGTGGTCACCGGTTCCAGCTCGTCCAACGGGTTCCGCGCCTGAAAGCGAGCCAGCATCGCGACTTCCTCGTCAGCCTCCGGATAGCCGATCACGATCCGGAGCAAGAAGCGGTCGAGCTGCGCCTCCGGTAACGGGAAGGTTCCTTCGATCTCGACCGGGTTCTCGGTGGCCAGCACGAGGAAGGGACGGGGCAGCGACATGCTCTCGCCCTCGACCGTCACCGTACGCTCCTGCATCGCCTCGAGCAGCGCCGACTGCGTGCGCGGTGTGGCCCGGTTGATCTCGTCGGCGAGCAGGATGTTGGTGAAGACTGGGCCCGGCCGGAACTGGAATTCACCGCTCCGCTGGTTGAAGAAGGTGAGGCCGCTGATGTCGGAGGGCAGCAAGTCGGGCGTGAACTGGATGCGACGGAACCGGCCGCCGATCGAGCGCGCGATGGCACGGGCCAGCGTGGTCTTGCCTACACCGGGCACGTCCTCGATGAGGACGTGCCCCTCGCAGAGGAGCGCGACCAGGATCAGCTCGGTCACAGCGTCTTTGCCGATGATCACCCGGCCGACGTTCTCGATGACCCGCTGACCTAAGGCGGCGACGGTACCGATCACGACAGCGCGCTCCTCCTCGCGTGCTGTGCCTCGATGCGCACAATTGTACTTCTCCACTGCCGCGGCGGGCACAGCGGGGACGGTGCTGGTGCTCCACGCAAGTAATTACCGCGGCTGAGGTGATCGCCGTCGTCGTTGTCCTCGCCGGCTTCGTACCCCCTGACCCCCCGACCTGTTCACCGTCGCCAGCGCCGCTATCGAGGCGTTCCGAGGCGGAACGGCCTTGGACGCGATCCTGGTGGAGATGGCTGCGGCCGGGATCGGCGCAGGCGCTGCGACCGCGCGCCTGCGGGGGTTTCTGCCAGGTCGCTGCGCATAGACCGCGCTCTCGAAGGGACTACTGGCTCTCGGTATCCTTGCGGCGATCGCTGGGGTAACCATGACCTGCTCGGTCACCGTCCGGTGTGGCGTGAAGCGCGGCGCGGTGGCAAGCTACGTTGCTATAACACGGGCGGAGGAGCATGGTACGCAGGGGGCTGGCCGGCTGGATCCACCGGATGAGGCGAGGCGAAGGCAGCGAGGTGCAACGGGCCGCGCTGTTCGGCGTCTTCTTCGGGCTGGTGCTCTGCCTGGTCGTCTTCCTGTCGCTGGTGCTCCTCGGATTGCTGACCCAGCTTCGATAAACAGTCGGGCAACTTGGCAGCCGCCGACGACGTATCTCGGGACGTCCGGGCGTGCCGCGCTAGCATTCGTAATGCTGGGCCGCGCTCACCTGGGAGGGAAGTCGCCGATGTCGAGGTTCTGGGTGCGCCTGCTCGTCCGCTTGCTGCTCGGCCGCCGGCTCCCGATCACCGAGGGACGGCTCACGGTTCCGGGACTCCGGCAGCCAGTCGTCATCCGCCGCGATCGCTGGGGCGTCCCGCACATCGATGCTCAGACGGACGCCGATGCCTGGTACGCGCTCGGCTTCTGCCAGGGGCAAGACCGGGCGTTCCAGCTCGAGCTGCTGCGCCGGGTGGTGCGCGGAACGGTCGCCGAATTACTGGGCCCCCCAGCGCTACCGATCGACCGCCTTTCCCGGCGGGTCGGTTTCCGCCGCGCCTCCGAGCGCCAGCTCGACGCGATCGAGCCTGAGCTCCGCGCTCTGGCCGGTGCCTTCGCGCAAGGGATCAATGCCGGCATGCGGCACGGCCTGAAGCGCCGCCCGCACGAGCTCGTGCTGCTGCGCGGCCGCCCGGGCCAATGGGATCTCGCCGACGTCCTCGGCATCGTCAAGGTCATGTCGTTCTCTCTGGCCTCGAACTGGACATCCGAACTCGTACGCCTCAAAGTGCTGATCGAAGACGGAGCGGACGCCCTCCGCGCCCTCGATCCGAGCTATCCCGACTGGCACCCGGTGACGGATCCGCCCGGTATCGACGCCGGCCCGATGCTCGACCGCCTGGCTGACGAGCTCGCTCGGCTGGAGCCGCTGATTCGGGGCGGCGGATCGAACAACTGGGTCGTCGCCGCCTGGCGCACCGCCACCGGCAGGCCGATCCTGGCCAACGACCCGCATCTCGACCCGATCCTGCCACCCTACTGGTACCTCGCACACCTGCGCACGCCCGAATGGGCCGTGGCTGGCGCCGCGCTCGTCGGGACGCCGGCCATCGCTGCCGGCCACAACGGGTTCGCGGCGTGGGGCGTCACCGCTGGCCTATCTGACAACACCGACTTCTTCCTGGAAGAGATCGGGCCCGATGGGCGCTCCGTCCGCGAAGGCGAGCGTTTCGTGCCCTGCCGGCTCCGGCGCGAGCGCATCGAGGTTCGCGGCTCACACCCCGTCGAGGACGTCGTGCTCGAGACCCCCCGCGGGCCGATCGTCACCCCTGTCCTGACGGGCGTCTCGCGGGCGCTGTCGCTCCGCGCGGTCTGGCTCGACCCCCTGCCGATCGGTGGCTTGCTCCGCTTGCACCGGGTGCGCTCGTTCGCCGAGTTCCGCCAGGCACTGGCCGAATGGCCGCATATCCCGCTTAACGTCGTCTACGCCGATGTCACTGGGACAATCGGCTGGCAGCTCGCCGGCCAGGTGCCACGCCGCCGTTGCGGCTCCGGACTGATTCCCCAGCCTGGCTGGCTGCCCGGCGCCGGTTGGGAGCCCGAGCTCGTGCCCGCCGACGCGTTGCCCTGGTCGGAGAACCCGCCAGCCGGCTTCATCGCCACGGCGAACAACCGACCGCGGCGTGACGGAGATGGCCCCTTCCTCGGGGTCGACCACCTGGATGGCTACCGGGTTGCCCGCATCATCGAGGCGCTCGGCTCGCGATCCGACTGGGATATCCGGAGCACCCAGGCACTCCAGCTCGATGTCCTCTCTCTTCCGTGGCGGGAACTACGCGACGTCGTCCTCTCCGTCGCTGCCGATGATCCAGCCGCACAACTGGCGCTGAGACTGCTGCGCGAGTGGGACGGGCTGGTGGCCGCCGACTCAGCCGCCGCGAGCGTCTTCGAGTGCTTCCTTGCGGAGCTGGCCCGCCGCGTCGTGGCAGCCAAGGCACCGCGCAGTGCCGAGTGGGTGCTCGGCCAGGGATTCGGCGGCTTCAGCGATGGGTCGAGCTGGAGCATCCGGCGCGCCGGTCACCTGGTGCGCCTGCTCCGGGCGCAGCCTGACGGCTGGTTCGAGCGCCCCTGGGACGAGGTGATCGCCGAGGCCCTAGCCTCGGCCGTGCGCTACCTCGAAGGTCGCTACGGCCCTGACCCCGACGGCTGGGCCTGGGGCCGGGTGCGCCCGCTGACGCTGGTTCACCCGCTCGCCGATCCGCTCCGCGCCCCCAGATTGCTGCAGTGCCTGTTCAACCTCGGGCCGTTCCCCTGGGGCGGCGACGCGAATACCGTCTCAGCCGCGGGCACGACCCTGCTCGATCCCACCGGGCGGGTCACCTTCATGGCGTCGCTCCGTCTCGTCGTCGACGTCGGCAACTGGGACGAGACCAGGGTTGCGCTGCCGGGCGGCCAGTCCGGCAACCCGCTTTCGCCTCACTACGACGACCAGCTCCGCCTCTGGCTGCGCGGCACCGGCTTCCGGCTCGCCTGGACACCCGAGGCTGTCCTGCGTGAGACCGTCGCCACCCTCGAGCTCGTTCCAGTGGCCCGGCAGTCCGGCGGATCTGAGAAGTAGCGTGCTGGCGCCGCAGCGGGCCGGCCAGCGGCTCGCATGCTACGATCGCATCGTTGAGGATAGAGAGCGGCGTGCTGACGACGGAGGTGCGAGCGTACGCGAGAGCCGGGGATACAGGATGACCACCGGGTAGATTAGCTCACTCAGCTCGCTCGCCTGTAGCCTGCCCCGTCGGGCAGAAACGCCGTGAGCGACTCCCGGAGAGGACGGGATTGGAGAGACCGCGATGGTAGCTAGCGAGCGCAGCGAACGAGCGTTCTCGTTCATTCGCCTCAACGAGCGCGGGGCCAAGCCGCGAACGCGCGGCATCACCGAAATCCGCGGCCCCTACTACTCGCCGATGGGCAAGCGGTATCTGGAAGACATCCTGGAGACGATGGGCGCCTGGGTCGATAGCCTCAAGTTCGCTGGTGGGTCGTTCGCGCTGATGCCGCGCGACCGACTCGTCGAGATCGTCGAGCTCTGCCACCGCTACGACGTCCAGGTCTCGACCGGCGGCTTCATCGAGCGCGTCCTCGTGCAGGGGCCGGAGGCGGTCGACCGCTATGTCGAGGAGTGCCGGGCGGTCGGGTTCGACATCATCGAGATCTCGACCGGGTTCGTCACGCTGCCGACGGACGACGTGCTCCGTTTGATCGAGCGGGTACAGAAGGCAGGTCTCAAGCCGAAGCCGGAGGTCGGCATCCAGTTCGGCGCCGGTGGGGCCAGCGCGGTCGAAGCGCTCGAGGCCGAAGGGACGCGCGATGTCGAGTGGGCGATCGCCCAGGCACGGCGCTACCTCGATGCTGGCGCCTGGATGATCATGGTCGAATCCGAGGGGATCACCGAGAACGTGCGCGCATGGCGCACGGACGCGGTGGCGAAGATCATCAACGCGCTGGGACTGGAACGAGTCATGTTCGAAGCAGCCGACCCACCGGTCTTCGAGTGGTACATCAAGCACTACGGGCCAGAGGTCAACTTGTTCGTCGACCATAGCCAGATCGTGCAACTCGAGTGCCTGCGGTCGGGTATCTGGGGTACCGCCAGCCTCTGGGGCCGGGTGCTGACCTATAAGGGGTGATCTCCATCGCCTCCGACCCAAAGTGAGCGCGAGGACGCCGCTGGTCGCGTCAGGGCTGGCCGAGCAGCGGGGGAGCGTCGATACGCCGGTAGAGTGAATAGCCAGCCGAAGCACCGTCGAGGAGAAAGCCATCGGGCGGACGCTCGGCGAATCGCCGGCTCACCTCGTCTGCAGGATGGGCCGCTCCGCTGGCGACGAGCAGGTAGGCCACCTGCTCCCGCGGCCGATCGAGTGCCGAGGCGAACGCCGCATCGGTCGGCAGCAGGAAAGGCCTGGCGGTTCCTGCGCGGGCGATCACCCGGGATGTGCTGCGGTCGTCGGCAAGGATCGAGCGTGGTGGAGCCTGCGCCAGCCTGGCTGCGAGTTCACGCTCCGACCTGGCCTCAACGGTGATCTGACCGAGGGTGACAGCGTTCCGCCAGTCCATAAGCCAGGGATGCTGGGTGGTGAGCGTCGAGCTCGTCACCACTTGCAGGAGCGCGACCACGACCAGCACGATGCTACCCAGGAGCGAAACCCGGCGCGGGATGCCGGCCAGGGCGACCAGGCTGTATGTCCCCAACGCAAGCAGCTCACCGTACGCGAAGCCAGCGGCGCGGATCGTGACGAGGATCAGCGGCATCGAGACAAAGGCGATGATCCGCCGTCGCCTCTGCACCGCGTTCAGTGCGGCGACCGCGAGGAAGAGCGGCTGGTGCAGCAACTCTGTCAACGTTTGCCTCGCGCCCCACACTGCCGCATCCACAACAGAACCGGTTCCGGCCGCCGGGAGCAGGACAGGCGCTACCGGATCGCTCAGAAAGCGGAGCGGGTCACCAGTAAAGACCCAGTTGAGGTAACTCCAACTCGCGAGTGACCAGAGCGCCGGGAAGACGATAACCATCATCCTCGCCATGTCCGCCTGAGGAGACCGATCCTCGCCGTCCGCTCGCAGGTGCGAGTAGATCGGTGAAGAGACCGCGAACGCGAGCGCGAAGACGATGGCATAGAAGCTCGCGAAGAACGCGAGCCCGAGCACGAGGCCTGCGGTGAACCCGCTCCACGTGTGCCCGTTACGCACGAAGTTCAGGAAATAGTGCCAGGCGACCAGAAAGAGGTGGAGAGCGAGCATCTCCGGCAACGACTGTGTTGCGAGGAAGAGCACGTTCGGCACCAAAACCACGCTGGCGAGCAACAGCGTCTGGACGACCAGCGGGAGCTCCGTGCGTCGCAGGTCGTACCAGAGCAGCCAGGCCGTCGCGCCGGCCGATATCCCGCACAGGAGCGACACTGTCCAGGCGCTCGGCCAGACCGTGGCCAGCAGGAAGGGTAAAGGAGGGTACACAAAACCGATCACCTCCAGCCGTCCCCGGTCGGCGGCCAGGAGCGCCTTGGCCAGCACCAGCGCGTGTGGATCGCTCAGGAACCCGACCCAGTCGGTATAGAGTGCGAGGGCGACGAAGGGAAGGCTAAACAGCGCCACCCGAAGCAGGTGGCCGCGCCAGCTCACATCGGCCAGCCGCAACGCATCAGGCGGCAGGCTCTCCGGGCTGAACGGGATCGGTTGTCGAGGTCGCGTAACGGCTGAGGCCATGGAGCGTCTTCTCCCAGTAGAACGGTCGTGTGAGCAACTGCCACAGCGCTCTGTAGGCGGCGATCGAGTGGAGCATCCAGTACAGCGGGTTGAGAAGGGCGAAGGGGATCAGCGAGTAGAGCCGCCGCTTGAAGACCGCCAGCATGTTGAGGTAGATCATCAGCCCGTTACCGATCAGCAAGTTGAACAGGCTGACATACAGAACGGCAGGTGGGAACAGCGCCTGCCCGAGTTGCGACCGAGCGAGCAGCCACGCGAAGTACAGTGCCCAGAGTACCGGCACGCAGAGGAAGGTCAGCGGCGTGCCGCCGACCAGCATGACGAACCCGAACAGGTTACGCCAGCCGCTGCTGCGCACGAGCTTCACCGGGTTGCGGGTATGGACCAGAAAGGTCTGCATGTACCCCTTGATCCACCGCGACCGCTGGCGGATCCAGTTGCCGTAGCGGCTGTTCGCCTCCTCGTACGTGGTCGAGTTGATCACGCCGACCTGATACCCCTCCGCAGCCGCACGCAGGCCCAGGTCAGCGTCCTCAGTCACGTTGAATGGATCCCAACCACCGAGCTGCCGCAGCAGGTCGGTACGGAAGTGGTTGCTCGTACCGCCGAGCGGGATGGGAAGCCGCAGGTGATCCAACCCCGGCAAGATGTAGTCGAACCAGTACGAATACTCGAGGGTGAACATCCGGGTGAGGACGTTCTCGGTCGCGTTGTAGTAGTTCAGGGCAGCCTGCACGCAGACCAGCTCCGGCGGCCCCTTCCGAAAGGCGACGACCGCTTTCTTGAGCTGGTCGGGCTCCGGGCGGTCTTCGGCATCGTAGATCGCGAGGTACTCGCCTTTGGCGAAGAACAAGCCCAGATTGCAGGCCTTCGGCTTGGTCTTCGGCTCGCCGTTCGGCACGGTCACGAACGTGACCGTCTCCGGAGGCCGGGCGGCGCGTGCGGCCGCGGCCGTCTCCTCGTCGTCTTCCTCGAGCAGGAGCAGGATCTCGAGCTTGCTGGAGGGGTAGTCCAGGCGACGGAGATTTTCGATGAGATCCCCGATCACGTTGGCCTCGTGGTAGACGGGAACCAGAATGGTATACGTCGGTAGCTCCTCATCGCGGAGCGCTCTCACCTCCTCGTCACTGATGGCCTGCACGTGCTCGAACTGTGCTCCCGCCATCGAGACGACGAACCGGAACAGCACGTTCGCCATGAAGCCGACGTTGACCAGCGCGACGAGTGCAATGAGCGTCGCTGTCGTCGCCAGGTACAGGCCAGCGGCGATCCCCAGGCCCAGGGCAACCAGCGCGCCGAGCTGCCAGCGCGTGAAGACGGTGCGGGCGCTCTCGCTCGGATTGCGGTAGTACAGGCCCATCGTGGCGCGATCGAGCAGCGCCTCCCGGAAGATCTGCCGGATGGCGTAGTCGATGTCCCAATCGGTCGTCACCGCGGGCTTGATCTCGACGGGGCCGAGGACAGCGCGAACGGCCTCAGCCAGCGCTGGCGAGGGCGGCTCCGAGGTCGCCACGAGCACGTCGCCGTCTTCCCAGCGCACCGGGACGAAGCGTCGGGCAACCAGCAGTTCAGGGTCGAACCGCCGGGCCAGGCGCTTGTCGACCGGCTGGTGTAGCAGGTCGACAAACGGATATCCCCACAGTTCAGCCAGAACCTGGTAGAGCTGCCAGCGCCGCACGAGCCCGAGCGCGATGAGGATACGCCCCAGCCGGTCGCCCGTTCGCCGCTGGAGCTCCAGCGCGCGCTCGAGCTCGTCCGGATGGAGCAGCCCGCGCTGGACAAGGGCCTCGCCCAGGCGCGCTCTCGTCTCGCTCGCCTGTCGCAGTGAGACCGCGGCGCTACTTGTCTTCGCCAGATCGGTCATCAGTCGACGGCGCCCGTCGGCTACACGAGTGAGAGGTTGCCGTGGCCACAAGGCGACACGGTATCTGCCGGCGGCCCGCGCTGCTCCCCCACTCGCCAATGGCTGGGCCGTACACCCGACCACGAGCGCTCCCGCGACCGCTCGAAAGGCCGTCGCGGGGCGCAGTGACCTGCACCTTCTCTTTTCGTCGCGCAACACGCGGCGGTGAATGGTACCGAGGTCACGATCCGCCGGAGACGCCGGGCGAGACCGTCAACGGTGGTTACTCTTCGGTCAGGCCGAAGAGGTCAGCCAGCGTCGCCAGGTGCTGGCCCTCCGCGCCTCGCTCCCGCAGGCGCGTGATCGGCCGGTGGAGTAGCTTGTTCGCGATACCGTGGCTGAGCGCCAATACCACTTGCCGATCTCGCTCGCTCAGGTGGGTGAGCCGCCGCAGCGCGCGAGCCGTCTCCGCCTCGCGGATCGCTTCGACCTGCTCCCGCAACTGGCGGATGAGCGAAGCCACCGAGCGCGCACGCTCCCACTCCAGGAACTCCCGTACCTGCTCTTCGACGATCGCCTCGACCTGAGGGATCGCGTCCTCCCGGCTGCGCCGCCCCGCTGCGCACAGCTCCTGCAGAGCATCGATGTCGCGGAGATCGACACCGGGCAACTCGGCGACCCCCGGCTCCACGTTACGCGGTACAGCCACGTCGATGAGCAGAAGCTGCCGGCCGCGCCGAGCGGCAACCACCGGCTCGAGCCGGCGCTTGGTCAGCACCGGTTCCGGAGCGCCAGTCGTGACGATGGCGAGGTCGACGCTGGCAAGCGTCTCGTCCAGCGCCTCCCAGGCAACCGGCTGCACCTCCAGCTTGCGCGCAACCGCGAGCGCTCGCTCGCCGGTACGGTTGGCGATCCCGAGCCAGCCTGGCCGGTAGGAGGCCAGGCTGGCCGCGACCAGCCGGCCCATCTCGCCAGCGCCGATTACCAGCGCCCGCTTTCCCGCCAGTTCGCCCAGGAGCGAGCGGGCAAGCTGCACGGCCGCCTGACCGATCGAGCCTGCTCCACGGCTGATCTCGGTTTCAGCTCGTGCTCGCTTGCCTGTCACCACAGCCAGGGCAAGGAGCCGATCGAGCACCGGGCCGACCGTCCTCAACGCCCGCGCCTCCTCGGCCGCATCTCGCACCTGGCCGAGGATCTGCGGCTCCCCGAGGACTTGCGACTCCAGCCCGGCCGCGACCCGGAAGAGGTGGCGCGCCGCCTCCGCTCCCCGGAGCCGGATCATGTGAGGCTCCAGCGATCCGGGATCGAGCCCGGCGGCCGCAGCCAGCAGCGCCAGGACATCACCATGGGTCACAGCGGGCCGCGCGGGCCAGTAGAGCTCGGTGCGGTTGCAGGTGCACAGCGCAACTGCCTCACCCGCGAGACTTGCCACCCGGGTCATCAGCGCAGCCCGCGCGGCTGCGTCCAGCG
This sequence comes from Thermomicrobiaceae bacterium, assembly GCA_014874455.1. Classification (GTDB taxonomy): domain Bacteria; phylum Chloroflexota; class Chloroflexia; order Thermomicrobiales; family Thermomicrobiaceae; genus Thermalbibacter. The sequence continues at coordinate 21,103 of JADBJL010000061.1, read as the reverse complement.
CCAGCCGTTCCCGGACTCCGACCGGCGCGGTGCGATGGGTGATGCTGAGCAGCTCGACCGGCATCCTCACTCACCTTGAACATCGTCAAGACGACGCGACTTCCCGCAGCGCCTCCGCGGCAGCCTCGAGCGTCCGGTCGATCTCGTCCTCCCCATGGGCCAGCGAGAGGAACATCGCTTCGAACTGAGACGGTGCGAGGTAGACGCCGCGGCGCAACATGGTCTGGTGAAAGTGGGCATAGCGCGCTGTGTCGGCGCGGGTGGCGGTCTCATAGCTCGTGACCGGCCCGTCCGTGAAGAAGGCGGTCATCATCGAACCGACCCGGTTGAGCGTTACCGGAACCCCCGCATCTTCCGCAGCCCGCTGTAGACCGCCGGCCAGGCGCGCGCTCAGCGCCTCCAGGCGCTCGTAGGCACCTGGGCGGCGCAGTAGCTCCAGCGTGGCAAGGCCTGCCTCCATCGCCAGCGGGTTCCCGGAGAGCGTGCCGGCCTGGTAGACCGGGCCGACGGGGGCCAGCAGCTCCATCAGCTCGCGGCGCCCGCCGTAGGCGCCGACCGGAAGACCGCCGCCGACGATCTTGCCCAGGCAGGTGAGATCGGGCTGCACGCCGTAGAGCTCCTGCGCTCCACCGGGAGCCAGCCGGAAGCCGGTGATCACTTCGTCCAAGATGAGGAGCGCTCCGTACCGGTGGGTAACCTCGCGCAGCCCCTGGAGGAAGCCCTCCTCCGGCGGCACTACGCCCATGTTGCCGGCCACCGGCTCCACGATCACCGCCGCGATCTCTTCGCCGGCCTGGGAGAACACTTCCTCTACCGCATCGAGCCGGTTGTACGGCAGCGAGACCGTGTCGGCCGCGGTACCCGGCGTCACGCCGGGGCTACTCGGTATGCCGAGCGTCAACAGGCCTGATCCGGCAGTAGCCAGCAGCGCGTCCGCGTGCCCGTGGTAGCAGCCGGTGAACTTGACGATCTTCGCTCGCCCGGTCGCCGCGCGCGCCAGCCGGATCGCGCTCATGGTGGCCTCGGTGCCTGAGTTCACGAAGCGCACCAGCTCGATCGAGGGGAAGAGTTCGACGACTCGCCGGGCCAGAGCGGTCTCCAGTTCGGTAGGAGCGCCATAGCTGGTGCCGCGCTCGACGGCCCGCCGCAGCCGCTCGACCACGTCGGGGTGGGCATGCCCGGCGATCAGCGCGCCCCAGGAGCAGACGTAGTCGATGTACTCGTTGCCGTCGAGGTCGTAGAGCCGGGCGCCTGCCCCCCGCTCGATGAAGGGCGGCGTACCTCCGACAGCGCGGAATGCTCGCACCGGGCTGTTGACGCCACCGGCAAGGTACTGCTGGGCCACTCGCCAGGCCTGCTCCGAGCGTGCCAGCGTCACCCGTCGCCTCCTCTCGATGGTTCCTGCCCTCAACGCTCAGCGGCGAGTACCGCTCTCACCTCGGCACCGGCCCCCTCGCGAAGCCAGCGCGCCACGTCCTTGGCGTGGTAGGTGATGACCATGTTGGCGCCAGCCCGGCGGATGCCGGTCAAGACCTCGAGCACCACGCGGCGCTCGTCGATCCAGCCGTTGCGGGCCGCTGCCTTGACCATGGCGTACTCCCCGCTCACGTTGTAAGCCGCGATCGGCACGTCGAAGCGCTCGCGCGCGAGGGCGACCACATCCAGGTAGGCCAGCGCCGGCTTGACGATGATGGCATCGGCACCCTCCTCGAGGTCGGTCTCGATTTCGCGCAGCGCCTCGCGACGGTTGCCAGGATCCATCTGGTGCGAGCGACGGTCGCCGAAAGCGGGGGCCGACTCGGCGGCGTCGCGGAAGGGCCCGTAGAAGGCCGAAGCGAATTTGGCCGCGTAGGAGAGGATCGGTGTCTCGGTGAAACCCGCCTCATCCAGTGCCCGGCGGATCGCCAGTACCCTGCCGTCCATCATGTCGGAGGGCGCCACCATGTCAGCGCCGGCCGCTGCGTGCGAGACCGCCGTGCGGGCCAGCAGCTCCAGCGTCGGATCGTTCGCGATCTCGTCCCCGACCAGCACGCCGCAGTGGCCGTGCGAGGTGTACTCGCAGTTGCAGACATCGGTGACGACGACCATCGACGGGTCGGCGCGCTTGATCGCCCGGACGGCCTGCTGAACCACCCCGTGCTCGTCGTAGGCTCCAGAAGCCAGCTCGTCCTTGTGCTCCGGAATACCGAACACCAGCACCGCGCCGATCCCGAGGCCCCGCAGCTCCTCGACCTCGGCCGCAAGCTGGTCGACGCTGAGCTGGTAGACGCCGGGCATCGACGAGACTTCACGGCGCACCCCCGTCCCGTGCGTGATGAAGAGGGGGTAGATCAGGTCATCGACCGAAAGCCGCGTCTCCCGTACCAGCCGGCGCAGTCCCTCGGTTCGGCGCAGGCGGCGGAAGCGTCGGAAGCTCAGCTCTGATGGGTTCATCGCATCCTCTCCTCCAGGGCCTCTACGACCGTCCGTAGCAATCCGGGAATCGAGTACTCGTCCGCGACCAGGTCGACCCGGATCCCCACCTCGCGAGCGGCAGCCGCGGTGACCGGCCCGATACAGGCGACGAGCGGGCGCTGCAGAAGGCTGAGATCACCGCGGAGCGCTGCGGCCAGGGCACGGGCTGTCGAACCGCTCGTCAACAGCACGACATCGATCTCGCTGGCCCGCAGCCGCTCGAGCGCTTCCCGCGGCGGCTCCACGAGCACTGTCCGGTACGCCGGTACCACGTCCACCACGGCACCGGCCGCACGCAAGCTGTCCGGCAAAACCGCTCGCGCCTCGCTGGCGCGCGGCAACAGGACGCGTAGCCCAGCGATACCGCGTTCGACCAGGGCGGCAGCGACCGCCTCGGCAACGAACTCGGTGGGAACTAGCGTTGCCGAACAGCCGTACTCGCTGAGCCGAGCGGCCGTGGCCGGGCCGATGGCGGCGATGCGGAGTCCGCCGAGCGCCGCCGGCTCACGGCCCAGATCGCGGAGCCGGCGAAAGAACGCCTCGACGCCGTTAACGCTGGTAAAGACGAGCCAATGGTACTGTTCGAGGTCTCGAATGGCGCGGTCGAGCGGGCCGGTATCCTCCGGCGGCACGATCTCGATGACCGGGCAGAGCACCGGCTCGGCGCCCAGAGCACGCAGCCGCGTCACCAGTTCCTCAGCCTGGGCCCGGGCGCGAGTCACCAGCACTCGCCGGCCGGCCAGCGGCCGGGTGCCGCCAGCGCGCTCGGTCAGGTCACGACGGCTCGTCACGGCCGCACCGCCTCCTCGATGCCCAGCGCTGCCTTGAGCTCGGTGGCAAGCGCCCGCGCTGCCGCCACCGCCTGCTCGTCCGGAACCGTGACCTGTCGCCATTCCAGTCGTTTCAGAGCAGAATCCCCGAGCAGCGCCCGCAGCGTGACCTGCCCACCGTCGACCGTCGCGTAGGCGCCGATCGGCGCCTGGCACCCGCCACCGATCGCGCGCAGGAACGCCCGCTCGACCTCGACCGCACGTCCCGCGACGGGGTCGTGCGCCTGCTCCAGCAGCGCGCGCAGTTCCTCGTCGTCGGCCCGGCAGGTGATGCCGAGCGCCCCCTGGCCCGGCGCCGGGACGAAGGTATCGGGCGATAGGTACTCGGTCACGCGGCTCTCCCAGCCCAGCCGATGGAGTCCGGTGGCGGCGAGCACGACCGCGTCGAAGTCACCCCTGTCCAGCTTGCGGAGCCGGGTATCGAGGTTGCCCCGGATATCGGCGACCATCAGGTCAGGACGGGCACGACGCAGCAGGGCCTGGCGCCGGCGCGAGCTGGTGCCGATCCTGGCCCCGGAGGGGAGCTGGCCGAGCCTGGCTCCGTCGCGACTGACCAAAACGTCTCGCGGATCGGAACGAATGACGATCGCCGCGAGGGCGACGCCGTCCGGAAGCTCCGAGGGCAAGTCCTTGACACTATGGACTGCGAGATCGATCCGTCCGTCGAGCAGCGCCTCGTGCAACTCTTTCGAGAAGACGCCCTGGCCGCCGAGGATCGAGAGCGGAGTCGTCTTGTCCCGGTCGCCGGCCGGAGTGATGACGACGGTCTCGAGAGCCACATCTGGAGCCACTCGCTTCAGCGCGGCGAGCGCCAGCTCAGTCTGGGCCCGGGCGAGCTGGCTGCCGCGCGTGCCGACACGGAACGGTGGCAGCCGGCCCCTCATCGTGGCACCCACTTCCAGCCGATCCCTCTCTGCGTCATGCTGGAGCCATCCCCTTCCCCTAAAAGGCCGGGGCGCTCGCGCGCCACCGATTTCTTCGCAAATATCGTCAAACTTGTCTAAACTTGCTCACCTCCACGTGTCGGGGTGATTCTACGCACCGTGCCCGTAGGCGGCAAGGGAAAACCGATTAGAATCAGACAAGGCTCAGAGGCGTCTTGGCAGGCTGCCCGGAGGCAACGTCCCCACCTGCCGCCAGTTCGACGACGCCCGGCCGCGAGAGCGGCGGGTGCGGCATGCTGGGGTCACGTCTAAGCGGGCTCGCCGAGGCACCGAGTCGCCTGGCTACGCTGAACTTGGCAACCGGGCGCACTCCTCTGTACCATCTATGGTCGCTTTCGAGTACGGTTATCGTTTGCGTGGCTTTCCACCATTGCTGCACCGAGGAGGGATAGCGACAAGCCTATGGCACGAGAACGGATCCCGATTACCGCGGAAGGTCTCGAGGCCCTGCGCCGCGAGTACGACGACCTGGTCAACCGGCGCCGGCCGGAGATCGCCCGCATCATCCAGGAGGCGCGCGAGCACGGGGACATCCGCGAGAACGCCGCCTATGACGCCGCCAAGCACGACCAGGGCTTCATCGAGGGCCGGATCCGGGAGATCGAAGAGATCTTGAAGCGCGTCGAACTGATCCAGGACGCCGGCCCTGATGCCGATCGCTCGGTCGTGCGCATCGGCTCCACGGTGACGATCGAGCTCGACGGTGAGGAGGAGACGTACACCATCGTGGGCGCGGTCGAAGCGAAGCCAGCAGCCGGGCGTATCTCCAACGAGTCGCCAGTCGGCCGCGCACTCCTCGGTCGTCGCGTGGGCGACGAGGTGACGATCGAGACGCCCGCAGCGAAGATCAAGGCGCGCATCTTGCGCATCGGGTAGCCGGTCGCCGGGCCATCGCGCAGCGAGCGTATGGGGGCATTGCCGGACATGCCCCCAATCGTCTTATCGAAGAGGGATCGGGCGCTAGGGTGATGTCGCGCGGCCTAGAGCGTCTGCAGGACTATCTGCAGCGACACGGCGTCGATGCCCAGATCCTGCGTCCCGGGAAGTCGACGGCCACAGTGGCCGAGGCAGCGGCCGCGCTCGGCGTGCCTCCGGCTCAGATCGTCAAGTCGCTCCTCTTCCAGGGCAAGGACGGCCGCGTCGTCCTGGTCGTCACCCGGGGCGTTTCCCGGGTCGATCGACGCAAGCTCTCTCAGGCCACCGGGCTGCGACAGCCACAGCTCGCCCCACCCGAGGTCGTCATCGACCTCACCGGGTACCCTCCGGGTGCGACCCCGCCGGTCGGCCACCTGACTCCGCTCATGGTCGTCGTCGATTACAGGGTTCTTCAGGTGCCGGTCGTCTACGGTGGGGGCGGGGAGAGCGACGTGATGCTACGTATCAGCCCCGAGGAGATCGTGCGGCTTACCGGCGCCATCGTCGCGGATGTCGCCAGTGACGCCGGGCCGGGCGTCGCTCCATGCGCCAGCTAAGTGGTGGCGCACGATGTCACTTGGTGTGGACGACCAGGCATTCACAGAGAGAACGCCATCGCCCACAATCTGGGGCACTCTTCGCGTCGAACGGAGGAACTATGAAGTTCGGGATCATGATCGAAGCCCAGGAGAACGTCACCTGGGAACGCTGGCTCCAGTTGATCGACCTGTGCGAGACGCTCGGGTTCGAATCGCTGTGGCGCTCAGATCACCTTACGTCGGTCATGGGCATCGCGGAGCGGGAGACGCTGGCCCTCTGGCCCTCTCTCACCGCGGTGGCGCTGCGCAGCACCCGTCTCGTCTTCGGCCAGCTCGTTTCGCCAGTGACCTTCAGACACCCGGTTGAGCTGGCGCAGAACGCCGCCGCGCTCGACCGGCTCTCCAGCGGGCGCTACCGGCTCGGCTTAGGCGCGGGCTGGAACGAGCGGGAGCACCGCGCCTTCGGCTTTTCCCTGCCAGCGGTCAGCGAGCGCATGGATCGGTTAGAAGAGGCGATCACGGTCATCAAGCTGCTTTGGACGGGCGAGCCGGTCAGCTTCAGTGGCCGGTTCTACCGGCTGGAAGAGGCCCAGATGCGGCCAACGCCGCTCCGGCCAGAAGGCGTGCCGCTGGTAATCGGCGGCGGGGGCGAAAAGCGGCTGCTCCGCATCGCCGCGAAGTACGCGAGCGACTGGAACGCCGTGAGTCTCCAACCCGATGGGTATGCGGCCAAGCGCGCCGCGTTGGAGCGCCACTGCGCGGAGCTCGGTCGCGATCCCCGGGAGATCGAGCGTTCCTGGATGGTGGGGCACCTGATCGGCCGCGACGAGCGCGAGCTGCGCGAACGCGCAGCGAGGCTCCAGCGGATCCTGGTTTCCCTGAACGGGCTGTCGCCCGATGAGGTGGTTGCGCGACTGCGGGAGCGCGGCTGGCTCGTGGGCACACCGGCCGAGGTCATCGAGCAGGTGCGGGCGCGTGCTGCGCTGGGCGTTGACCGCCTGATGCTTCAGACCTTCGATCTGGAAGACCTGGAAACGCTCGGCTTGATCGCGACGCAGGTGATACCCGCCTTCGCGGACTGAGGTGACCGTATCCACCGCGACTGGCAGCGCGTCGTGCCGCCCGGTAGGTTCCAGGTCGCCAGATTGACCGGCAGCTTAGCCTGCTCGGCGCTCCAGGTCAGCCAGCACCTGGAGGGCACAGTTGCGCCCTGGTGCGCCGAAGACGGCGCCACCAGGCCAAGCTCCCGAACCGCACAGGTACAGACGCTCGACCGGTGACTCGTAGCCCGACCAGCCCGGTACCGGACGGAACGCGAACATCTGATCCGGCGTGATCTCGCCGTGAAAGATGTTCCCGCCGGTGATGCCGATCACCTCCTCGATATCGCGGGGGCCGAGCACGGCCATATGCTCGATTGCGTTCCAGATGTTGGGCGCGTACTCGGCGAAGGTGTCGATGATGTTTCGACCGATCTCGTCCTTGCGCTCCTCCCAGGTACCCTCGGCCAGGTCGTACGGCGCGTACTGCACGTAGAGCGAGAGCGTGTGCTTGCCTGGCGGCGCGAGGCCGTCCTCCGTCGCTGTCTGGATATAGCAGTCCATGAATGGACGAGCGGAAGGCCTTCCGTGCTTACAGTCCTCCCAGGCGCGTTCGAGGTAGTCGACCGAGGGGTTGATGACGATGCCACCGGTGTGCTGAGGCCCGACCTCGGTTCCGGGGAGGCAGGTAAAGTTCGGCAGCTCGCCGAGCGCCAGCAACACCTTGACCACCGAGCCCTTGCTCCGGATCCGTTCCACGGCCTGGACGAATTCTTCCGGCAGGTGGCGACGATCGACCAGGCGCAGGTAGGTGCGCTGGGGGTCAGCGTTCGAGAGGATCGCGTCGGCGGCATAACGCCGGCCATCGACGAGCCGCACCCCGCGCGCGATGCCGTTTTCCACTTCGACCTCAGCGACTTCCGCGTCCGTGAGGATCTCGACCCCGTGGTCGCGACAGAAGCCAGCGAGCGCCTCCGCGATGCTGCCCATCCCGCCGCGGACGTACCCCCACGCTCCCTGGTGGCCGTTCAGGTTTCCGAGCAGGTGGTGGAACTTCACGTACGCTGAGCCAGGAGACTTCGGCCCTAGGTTGACACCGATCACGCCGCCGGTGCAGAGTGGCGCCTTGATCTCTTCACTCTCGAAGAACAGGTCGAGCACCTCGGCGATGCTCTTCATCAGGAGCGTACGCAGATCCTCCAGCCCTTCGGCCCCTTCGAAGCGCCGTGCCAGCTCCTCCATCGAGGGAGCCGGCTGGAGCAACAATGGGCGGACGCGGGCGATGAGCCGGTTCCACATCGCCCAATAGGCATCCCAGCGCTCGGCGTCGCGCTTGGAAAACTTGGCGAGCTGCTCCTTGGTCTTGCGCTCGTCGAGGAAGGTCATCAAGTAACGACCATCGGGGAAGGGCACAAAGTACTGCGGGTCGAACGGGCGAACGTCGTAGCCGTACTTCGTCATCTCCAGATCCCGCACCACCTCCGGCAGCAGCAGGCTACAGACATAGGAGCAGGTGGACAGCCGGTAGCCAGGAAAGTGCTCCTCGGTGACAGTCGCCCCGCCGATGATCGGGCGCCGCTCTAAGACGAGCACGCGTTTGCCCGCCTTCGTCAGATATCCAGCAGCGATCAGCCCGTTGTGGCCGGAACCAACCACGACGGCATCGTAGCGCTCCATCGGTGCCCCTCGCCCCCTCCTGCCTCTCGACCCGCTCGTGCCCATCCTCGCTGATCCATTTGATCAAAGCAAGACCGCTGCGCTTCCTCCACGACGGCGGGGCAGCACGCCGCACCGCCAGGTTCGGTACACACTGGAGATCAGGCAGCCAGCGGCGGGGTGTGCAGCCCTCCGCTACGACAGCAAGCGGCACCGAACCCGGGGGGAAGCGGGGCCGATCTTCAGATCAGCCGACCAGGCTGCCGGCGGGCCGCTTCCCGGTAGGCCGCGACGTCGGCAGCCGCTAGCCGGCTCACGTCCTCGACGAGTTGCTCGATCTGCGCCACCGCCTGTGCGACGTAGCGGTCAGGTGACAGTGTCTCTACCCCATGGGCCGGTTCCAGAGGGTCGCGCCAGAGCGCTGGAGCGTCGGCCGCCTCTCCCGGTGGTCGAAGCAACGAAGCGAAGGCGCTGGCCGCCTCCTTGCGGTCGAGCCACCAGAGCCAGCCCTCGTGAGGGTGGGCCGCCCGGTCGATCAGCTCCAGCACCGCGCTCGTGGCCTGTACTGCAGCGAAGCGGTCACGCAAGTTGCGGCGGTTGAGCCGGCTCGCCGGCAGCGGGCTCGGCAGCAGCGCGTTGAACCCGTAGAGCGCCGCGGTCACCGCCTTCAGCGCCTGGTCGATCGCCGCACAGAGCGCCGACTCTAGCCCGATAAGGTCTCCTGCCGCGAGTGCGGCCGCTACCTGCTCGGCCTGCCGCCGCGCCCCCTGGAGCCGTAGCACCACCTGCTCCCGATTGGGCAAGCTGGCCAGCGCCGATTCGCCCATCACAGCCCCTCCCACATCGGCCACCGCGAGCCTTCCAGTATGTCGCGCTCACCGCCCGGTGCGCAAGGAGTAAGCACGCCCATCTGGCTCGGAAGGATTCGTGAAGAGCCTCAGCACCCCTCCCCTTCAGCAAGCACTTGCGCGAGCGCGCTCAGATCGGCCTCGACCTCGAGAGGCCGCACCTGGGGGCGCAGGAAACGAGGTGTCTTGAGCAGTGTCCCGGTCATCAGGATGACGACGCGCTCCGTCCGATCCACCAGCCCGCACTCCAGCCCCCTCAATAGCCCGGCGTACGCGGCGGCCCCAGCCGGCTCAGCGAGCAGCCCGCCGGCTGTCGCCAGCGTCCGAACCGCTTCGAGCAACTCGGCGTCCGAGACGGCGACGAAGCCGCCGCCCGACTCGCGCACGTCACGCAGCGCCAGCACTCCGCTGACCGGGTCGCCGACCGCGATGCCGTCGGCGAGGGTCGCCGGCTGGACAGGCTCGATGCGCGAGGCACCCGTCTCCCAGGCCCGCTTGACTGGCTGGCACCCCTCCGCCTGCACGCCGATCAGCCGCGGCATCCGCTCGGCCACGCCGCAGGCGACCAGCTCGCGGAACCCCTTGGCCAGGCCACACAGTGTCGGCCCGTCACCGACCGGTGCCACGACCACATCGGGCACCTCGCGATCGAGTTGCTCCCAGACCTCGAACGCGACCGTCTTCTTCGCCTCCACCGTCAGCGGGTTGACGCCGGTGTTACGGTCGCACCAGCCGAAAGCTTTGGCGGCCTCGCGGGAGAGCCGGAAGGCCGCCGCGTAGCCCTCGCGCACTTTGACCACCGTCGCCCCGGCAAAGAGCATTAGCGCCAGCTTCGACTCGTCCACCTCGGCCGGCACGAAGATGACGGCCCGTTTGCCGGCCGCGGCCGCGCCTACCGCGAGTGAGGCCGCCACGTTCCCGGTAGAGGCGCAACTGACCGTCTCCTGCCCGCCACGGAGCGCGTGCTCGAGCACGAGCGCGGTCGCACGATCCTTGTTCGAGCCCGTAGGCCCGCGGGTCTCGTCTTTGACCCAGAGGTGGGCACAGCCGCTGGCCCGGCGCAGCCCTGGGGGCGCGACCAGCGGCGTGCCGCCGACTGGCAGGGGATAGGCAATCGGCCCCGGGTCGAGCGGCAGGAGATCCCGGTAGCGCCACATCCCGCCCTGGTCGGGCGGGCAGCCGGGCACCAGCGCCGGACTATAGTCGTAGAGCAGCTCCACCAGGCCGCTGTCCACCTGGGCCAGTGCCGCGGCCACGTCCTCGAAGCGCTGGCTCGACCCATCAGCGCGCGTCACTCTCGCGGCGACCGGGACTCCCATGCTCAGCCTCCCAGGCGCACGAGCTGGCAGGCGATGGCCGCGTAGCCGCGCGCCGCCTGTACCAGATCGTCCACATCGACATACTCGTCGACCCGGTGGGCTAGCTCTTCATGGCCTGGCCCGAACCCGATCGTCGGGATACCCAGCCGCCCGGCGGTGCCGCTGCCGTTGGTGCAGAAGGCGTAGTGCGAGAGTTCCGGCGCGATCCCGGCCTGGCGCAGCCCCTCGACCGCCCCGGCTACGATCGGGGCCTTCTCGTCGAAGAACCAGGCGGGGGCGAAGTTCGGAGCCACGATCCGCTGGCCGGTGTACGTCTGGAAGTCGTCCACGGCGAGCGTGACCTGGACGCGAGCCCCCGAACCTTCGACGGCGCGCTCGGCGAGCGTCCGGATCGGCCCGAGGACGTCCTCCTCCCGCTCGCCCGGCAGCGTGCGGCGGTCGTAGGTCGCAAGGCAGTAGTCCGGCACCACCGAGAGCCCCGGGTAGGGCTCGGACTTCACATCGGTGAGCACCAGGATGCCCGGCCCCAGCACCGGGTGGCGCGGCGGCTGGAGCTCGCGCAGGGCACGGATGACGTCGACCATCGCCTCGGCGGCATTGACGCCGAGTTCGGGCCGGGAGGAGTGCGTGGGCTTGCCGAACACCTCCACTCTGACCTCGGCGCGGCCGCGCTGCCCGCGCGCCAGCTTCAGCGAGGTCGCCTCACAGATCACGACGAAGTCCGGGCGCAGGCGCTCGGCTACGTTCTCCAGCGCCGGCCCCTCGACCAGCTCCTCGGCGACTGTGGCCGAGACTGCTACTGTCCCGCGCTCCAGGCGGCTACGGAGCGCGGCGATGCCATAAATGGCCGCCGCGAGTGGCCCCTTCATGTCCATGGCGCCCCGGCCATAGATGCGGTCGCCCACGCGCTCGCCCCAGGGGTTGCGCGTCCAGAGCTCCGGGCTGGAGACACCGACGGTGTCCATGTGCGCGTCGAGCAGGACGATCGGCCCCGGCCCGGCAGAGATGGTACCGACGACGTTGCCGAAGGCGTCGACCTGCACTGTGTAGCCGAGCTTCGTCATCTCCTCGAAGACCAGCCGCGCCACCCCGTCCTCCTGGCCGGACGTGCTCGGCGTCTGGATCAAGCGCAATGTGAAGTCAGCGATCGCTTCGGCTGAGACCGCAATGTCGAACCCCGTCATGCTCCCCTCCACAGTCACCGGCCGATCCACACCCCGCCGGGTCGCACTTCCGCGGATCGGGTCCCGGCACAGAGCCTCGCACGGTAGATCGTCATGGCGCAAGATCGAAGGTCGGAAAGTACAGGCGACTGGTACCTCGCCTCTCACTCACCGTCACGAGTGTTCGAGGGGGACACCCAGCAGGCCAGGGAGGGGGGAACGATTAACCGACCGGGAAACCATAGAGTGATGCCGTAGAAAGGAGAGACCGCCCCACAACCGTACGTGCGACGAAACGTCGAGCTCAGGGCCGTCGTCTCGCTTGCGCGTCGGTGGGGGAAGTGGGACTCGAACCCACACGCCTCGCGGCACGTGATCCTAAGTCACGCTCGTCTGCCAGTTCCGACATTCCCCCAGGGGCGACCCTGCTCGAGTCGCTATGAGCACGCTTCAAGTATAGCGAGCGAAGCCGCCCAGCAGCGTGTCCCCCGCCCGACCGGCGGGCGGTCGAGTTCTGCCTGAGACGAGCCGTGAGTGGCCACGCCAGCGTCGTGGACACGCGACGACGCACGGGCACACCCCACCCGTGCGTCGACCTCAGCGTCTCAGTTCGACGCGACCTGTTACCAGCCGCCGCCGCAGCCGCAGCCCTGCGCCGTCGCGGCGTTGCCGCCGGCATCGAAGGAGTGGCCGCAGGCGCAGGTCGCCACGGCGTTGGGATTACGCACCGTGAAGCCACCACCCATGAGGCTGTTGATGTAGTCGATCTCGGCGCCCTCAAGGTAGATCGCGCTGAACTGGTCGACGACGACCCGCACGCCGTCGATTTCGACGACGTGGTCGTCCTCCTCGGCCGTCTCCTCGAGCGCCATGCCGTACTGCAAGCCGGAGCAGCCACCAGGCGCGACGAACACGCGGAGCAGCGCATTGGGCATGCCCTGCTCTTCCATAAACTCCTTGAGCTGCTCGACCGCTTCCGGCGTCATCGTCAACATCGCGGCTCTCCTCCAACGCCCCCATGTTTGCCGGGGATTCGCAACCCAGGCCTTGCAAAACCCAACTGCCGCAATGATAGCGCAACGCCGCGCGTTGTCAAGGACGTGTTATCCTTGAGACTCGAAGGGACAGGCGTGGCGATGCAGCGTGGCGTCTCTGCACCACTACCCACGGAGCAGCGACTCCGCCGCTTGAAGCGGATCGCGATCCTCGCGCCCGCCGCGTACATGCTCTTGCTCCTGCTCGGTGGCCAGCTCCTCGAACAGCGCGGGGTCAGCCCCTGGGCTGTCCGACTGACCGCGATCGCGCTCGCACTGTTCGGTATCGTCGCCTTCGCCGAGTGGATCTTTCGTATCATCCTCCGGCAGCAGGCCGAGCTGGAGCAGCGCAACGCCGAACTCCGAGCGCTGCACGAGGCCGGGCTGGCTATCGCCGCCGACCTCGACCTCGAGAAGGTACTCGCACAGGTGGTCGACCAGGCGCGCCGGCTCATCGGGGCGCGCTATGGCTTGCTCGTGATGCGCGACCAGGCCGGTATGCCGCCGATCGTCTTCGCCTCCGGTCTCCCCGCCGACCGCACGTGCAAGCTTTCGGAGATCACGTCACACGGGCTGCTCGACCAGGTGCTGCGCGAGGGGCGCACGCTCCGGATCGATGACCTCTTCCTCTATCCTGGCGAGCGACGCTTCCCCGAGGGTCACGTGACCTTGCGCATGCTCTTGGGTGTTCCGATCCGAAGCGGAGAGAGCGTCCTCGGGGCCCTCTACCTGGCCGACCGGGAGGACGACACGCCCTATTCGCCGCAGGATCAGCTTCGCCTCGAGCGCTTCGCCACCCAGGCCGCGCTGGCGATCACCAACGCCCGGCTGCACCGCCGCATCACCAGCCTGGCCATCGCCGAGGAGCGCGAGCGAATCGCTCGGGAGATGCATGACAGCCTGGCTCAAGTGCTCGGCTACGTCATCACCAAAGCCTCGGCCGCCCGCGAACTGCTCGGCCAGGTGGGGCGCGTGGCCGACGCCGAGCAGCACCTACGCCAGCTCGAGCAGGCCGCCCGCGACGCCTACGCCGATGTGCGCGAGGGCATCCTCGGGCTGCGCACCGGCCTCGACCCCTCGCAGACGCTGCTCCAGGCCCTGCAGCGCTACCTGGAGCGCTGGCGCGAGCAGAGCGGTATCGCCGTCGACCTCGTCGTCGAGCCGCCGGGCGATGAGCTCACCGGTCTCTCGACGATCGCCGAACTCCAGCTCCTCCGCATCGTCCAGGAGGCGTTGACCAACGTGCGCAAGCACGCTGGTGCTACGCACGTCACCGTCCGGATCGGCAAGACCACTGAGTCCATGACCGTCGCGGTCAGCGACAACGGCGGCGGTTTCGACCCGGAGGCACACGACCGTACCGGTTACCCGCGCTTCGGGCTGGCGACAATGCGCGAGCGGGCAGAGGCGGTCGGTGGCACGCTGGCGATCCGCTCCCAGCCGGGGTTAGGTACCACCATCGAGGTCGAGATCCCGCTCCGGCGGCAAGCGCTCGCCGTAGGGGGAAGCGATGCGCGTCTTGATCGCGGATGACCACGCGCTCTTTCGCGATGGGCTACGCAGCCTGCTCGAGGCGCGCGGTGTCGAGGTGGTCGGTGAAGCCCGGAACGGCCGCGAGGCGATCGAGCTGGCTCGGCGCTACCGGCCCGACATCGTCCTGATGGACTTGACCATGCCGGAGGTCGACGGGCTTACCGCCACCCGGCTGGTGTCGACCGAGTTGCCGGACGTGCGCGTGGTCATCCTGACAGCGTCCGACGACGAGGCCGACCTGTTCGAGGCGATCAAGTCCGGCGCGCAGGGCTACCTGCTCAAGAACCTGGAGGCGGACGACTTCTTCCAGGCGCTCGAAGCGGTGATGGCCGGCGAGCCGGTGTTGACTCCGAGGCTGGCCCGCCGGCTCCTCCAGGAGCTGGCCCAGCGGCCTGCGGCACAGGAACAGGCGGCTGCACTCACCGACCGCGAGCGGCAGATCCTGGAGCTACTCGTGCAGGGGATAACCTCCAACCGCGAGCTGGCTGAGCGCCTCTTCATCAGCGAGAACACCGTCAAGTACCACCTCAAGAACATCATGGCCAAGCTCCACCTCGAGAACCGCGCCCAGGTCATCGCCTACGCGCTGCGTACGGGCCTGGTCAAGCCGCCTAGCCCGCCGAGCTAGGCCCGCACGGCCTTCCACAGGCCGGTTCTGCCTGATGCAGCGTGTGCGCCAGCGCTCACCGCCAGGCCGGCCTACCGCAGTACCACCCCCTACCCACACGGGTAGGGTCGAAACTACCCTCTTGACCAGACAACAACTACCCCTTGGGGGTATTCCGCTCGCCCTGGATGCCTTACCCTGTACTGGCAGGAAGGGCCATACCGAGGAGGCGACACTCGTTTCGCCGCTCCAGTGAGAACGAGGTGGAGCCATGAGGATCAGTCGGAGAACCTTCCTGAAGGGCTCTGCAGCCGCGAGCGGGGGGTTGCTCGCGAGCCGGTTCCTCTTCGGGGAACTGGATACTCTAATGGCGCAGCAGCCGTCGTCCCAGCAGGGCGAGGAATGGATCCCCACCGCATGCTGGATCGGCAAGCAAGACTGCGGCATGCTGGCCAGGCGCATCGATGGCCGCGTCGTGCGGCTCGTCGGTCACCCGGCGCACCCCCGCAACCGGGGTACGCTGTGTCCCAAAGGGGTCGCCCAGATCATGGCGCTCTACGACCCCAACCGAGTCAAGACGCCGCTGATCCGGACGAACGAGAAGGGGGTGCCGGGCCAGTGGCGGCAGGCCACCTGGGACGAGGCGTTGACGCTGGTGGGAGAGAAGATCCGGGAAGTCCGCGAACGAGACCCCCGGCTCCTCCTCTGGCAAAAGGGGAGGAGCAAAGGGAAGGCCTTCTACGACGAAGCCTTCGTGAAGGCGTCAGGGGCAACCAGGCTCCATCACGGTGCTTTCTGCTCCGACGCCGGCTACCGGGCTGGCGAGTATACCGTCGGGATCTCCGGGGTACTGCATCCCGACTTTCGGCACACGCGGTACCTGTTGGCCTGGGGCTGGAATCTTACCAACGCTGGCGGTAACCAGCTCTGCTGGATCACCTGGCCGCAACAGCTCATCCAGGCCAAAGAGCGAGGAATGAAACTCGTGGCGATCGACCCTCGCCTCCGTGGCGCCGGGCACTTTGCCGACGAGTGGCTGCCGATTCGGCCGGCCACCGATCTGGCTCTCGCGCTCGCCCTGTGCCACCTGCTGATCGCGCAAGGGACGATCGACCGCGAGTACCTCACCAAGTACACGAATGCCCCGTTCCTCATCGGGGAGGACGGTTTCTTCCTCAGGCGCGAGGACAAGGAGCTGGTATGGGATCTCGCCAGCAATGCGCCGCGCCCGTACGACTCGCCGGGCATCGAGCCGGCCCTGGAAGGCGAATACGTCGTCGATGGCGCTCCCGCGAAGCCAGCCTTCCAGGCGTTCAAGGAACACGTCGCCCAGTACACCCCCGAGTGGGCTGCCGAGGTCTGCGGAGTACCGGCCGACGCCATCGAGCGTGTCGCCAGAGAATTGGGTGAAAGCGCCCGTATCGGCAGCACGATCGTCATCGATGGCGTCGCGGTACCGTATCGCCCGGTCGCCATCATGGCGTACCACATGGCCCAGCAAGAGCTGGGATTCCAGGCAGTCCGCGCGATGCTGCTGGTCATGATGCTGCTCGGCGCGATCGGCGCCGCCGGCGGTCAGCGACTGGACGTCGGCCCCTGGAAGATCCACGAAAACTTCGAGAAGCTGGATAAGATCGAGATCAAGGATCCTCCGTACAATATCTACCTTAAGGATTCTATGTTCTTCCCGATCAATAGCAACAACTCGGCGATCGTCGCGAAGGTGATGCAGAACCCTGAGAAGTACGGCGTCGACTACGTCCCCGAGGTCATCATCGTCCACATGAACAACCCGCTTGTGGCGTTCGCGTCGCAGCCTGACCTGATCGAGGGGTACAAGAAGTTCAAGTTCGTCGTCGTCATCGACCCCTGGCTGTCGAAGACGGCCGACCTGTTCGCCGACGTCGTGCTCCCGGCAGCCACCCTCGAGAAGTACGAAGGGCCACTGTCAGCCACCGACCAGTATGTCGACGCCACCGCGCTGCGCATACCAGTGATGTCGCCGCTCTTCCAGAGTCGGGGAGACATCGAGATCTACCTCGACCTGTGCGAGAAAGCCGGGATCCTATTCGGGGAAGGCGGCTACCTCCATCACCTGAATGAGGCGCTGAAGCTCAAGGACGAGTACAAGCTCCCGCTCGACCGCAAGCCGACCGTACGAGAGATCTTCGACCGCTGGGCCAAATCGGCAGGCATCACGGACGGGGTCGCGTATTTCGAGAAAAACGGGGTCACAGATAGTAAGCCGGTCCCCGCGACGAAGCTCTACGGATACGTTACCGACCCACCCTTCGGGGGCGTTCGCCACCGCCTCTATGGCGAATCGCTGGGACGCTACCGCGAGGAGATGCGCCGTCGCGGTGTCGCCGAGACCTACTGGCGCGATTACACGCCCTTCCCGACCTGGCGCAAGCCCACTATGGAGGAGTCGCCGCCGGAGTACGACCTCTACCTGATCAGCTACAAGCTGATCGAGTTCAAGCAGTCGCGTTCCTCGCAGATCCCCCTCCTGGCCGAGCTGGCTCCCCGGGAGTGGGTCGAGATCAACCCGCGCACCGCGCGGGCACGAGGGATCAACGACGGTGACGAGGTCTGGGTCGAGTCGCACAACGCGGTCACCGGCGAGACGCGCAGGGTGCGGACGATCGCGCGTTACCGGGAGGGTATCCGGCCCGACACCGTCGGGATGCCCCACCACTACGGCGAGGCTATCCGGCATCCCTGGACGGCTGGGCAGGGCCCCACACCCAACAGCCTCTTCTTTACCGGCGAAGGGTACGTCGCCAATACCGCCGACCAGTCCTTCCACGTGAAGGTACGGGTCTACAAGTAGCGGAGGGAGCGCGGTATGGCTCGCTACGCGATGGTCATCGACCTCGATCGCTGCACCGGCTGCCGCGCGTGCATGCAGGCGTGCAAGGTGGAGAACAACACGCCGATGGCCAACTTCTGGATGTACGTCTTCCGGTTCGAAGAAGGGGAGTATCCCGATACCCACGTCTGGTTCATGCCCCGGCCATGTATGCACTGCGACAATGCCCCCTGCGCCAAGGTGTGCCCGGTCGGCGCCCGCTACAAGCGAGCAGACGGCCTGGTCGCCACCGACTGGGATCGGTGCATCGGCTGCCGGTACTGCGAGGTCGCCTGCCCCTACGGCGTCAACTACTTCAACTGGAAGAAGCCGTCCAAGAACTACTACCTGGACTGGCAGGACGAGGACGTTGTCCAGGTGACCGGCGGGGCCGTGCCACCCTACCGGAACCCCGACCTCGACGCGCCCTACGGTGAGGAGCGCCGGCGCACGGCCGGTGGCGGACGCCTCAAGGGCGTGATCGAGAAGTGCACCTTCTGCGTGCAGCGGGTAGAGCGAGGGCTCCAGCCGGCCTGCGTCGAGAACTGCCCGCTCTTCGCCCTCCATTTCGGCGACCTCGACGATCCCAACAGCACGGTCTCTCAGCTCCTGCGCCGCAAACCCTCGTTCAGGCTGCTCGAGGAGTTGGGCACCGAGCCACGGGTGTACTACGTCGGTGGGCATCCGCCGAGCACCGAGTCGCGCCAGATCGAAGAGGTGAAAGCGAGGGTATAGCCATGGCTGCGCGCGTCGAACAGCTCCCGTACGGTATCGGCCGCTTCTCCATCCGGTTGTACCTTCTGCTCGCCGCGCTCCTCGTCATCGTCGGGTGGGGTATCTTCGCCTACTCTCGGCAGTTCGTGGAGGGCCTGGTCGTGACGGGGCTCCGCGATATCGGGACGATGGGCGGAGCGACCTGGGGTCTCTACATCAGCTTCGACGTCTACTTCGTCGGCGTAAGCTTCGCCGGGATCACGATGGCGGCGCTTATCCGGCTCTTTCACCTGGAACACCTTCGGCCCGTGTCACGCATGGCCGAGGCGCTGACCGTCGTGGCTCTGATCCTCGCAGCCTTCAGCGTCCTGCCGGATCTCGGCCAACCGCTACGCGGGATCGTCAACCTCTTCCGCTATGCCCGCCCGCAGTCGCCGTTCTTCGGAACCTTCACCCTCGTCATCTCCGGCTACCTCTTCGCCAGCCTGGTCTACCTCTACCTCGACGGTCGGCGAGACGCCGCTCTCCTCGCGCAGCAGCCGGGCCCGCTGCGCGGCTTCTATCGCCTCTGGGCAGCCGGCTATCGCGACACCCCGGCCGAGCGAGCCCGCCACGAGCGCGTGAGTTTCTGGCTCGCCATCGCCATCGTCCCCTTGCTCGTGACCGCGCATTCGACGCTGGGGTTCGTCTTCGGTATCCAGGCGGGCCGCCCGGGTTGGTTCAGCACGCTGCAAGCGCCTGGCTTCGTGGTGATGGCCGGGGTCTCGGGGATCGGGCTCTTGCTCGTGATCGCCGCCGTCATGCGCGCCGTGCTCGCTGAGCGAGAGCAGTTGCACGAGGGAATCTTCCGCTGGCTCGGCACCTTGCTCTTGTTGCTGATTCTGACCTACCTGTACTTCATGGTCGTGGAGCTGTTGACCACCACCTATGCCGGACACCACCACGAGGTGCGGATCTCGCTCAGCCTCTTGACCGGCGAATTCGCCTGGCTCTTTTGGGGCGCGGTGGCTGCGCTCGTCCTGGCTGTGATCGTCCTCCTCCTCCCGTTCCTGCCGCCTGGACTTCGAGCACGCGTGCCAGCGACTTCGCCGCGCTGGGCTCTGGTTTTCGGCGTCGCAGCGCTCGTTCCGGCCAGCCTGGTGGCTCTTCAGGGCTTGAACTTGCTCACGTTGTTCTCGACGGGGGCACAGCGCTTGCTCGCCTGGCTAGCCGTCGCCCTGGCGCTCCTCTGCTTCCTGCTGCTCCTGCCGTACCTGAGCCGCAACGTCGTGGCCGCCGGCGCTACTGCGGGGATCCTGGTCAACGTGGCAGCTATCGGCAAGCGGCTGCTCATCGTCGTGCCCTCCCAGACACACGGCACGCTGCTCCCGTACGCGGAAGGATCGTATACCCCGACCTGGGTCGAGGTCAGCATCGTCGTCGGCCTCTTCGCTCTGGGCGCCCTGCTGTACATCCTGTTCTTCAAGGTCTTCCCGGTTATGGAAGTCCATGCCGCGGAGGAAGGAGCTCAGTGATGCGCGCGACGCTCGCGATCCTGATGGTCATCGTCGGCTTTGCCTTGCAGGCCGTGAGCTACTTCTTCCTGGCCGCTCCCTGGGGCATTCCATCAAGTCCGGTCTACAGCAACCCCCGGGTACCCTTTGCTCCGACCCTGTTCATCCTGGGGGTCATGCTGGTCTTCCTCGCCGCCGTCGTCTACGAGCTCCTACCGGACAGGCAAGCGCAATGAGGGCGAGTGGCCGTAACCGAGAGCTGCACAGCTCCGGACAGGAGACGCCCACAGCGACGTCTCCTCGGCACGCGCCCGAACTCGCCAACCTGGCCCGGCTCCGTCGAGCGTTGTATCGCTTCCTGGGAGCCGTCTTCCTGCCCCCGCAGGAGGATCGGCACGCGCAGCTCCTGGAGGCAGCTCAGGCCATGCGCGCCGAGCAGGAGGCAATGGCGGGGTTCCACTGGTACCTGACCTGGCGGCGGCTACTCGACCGGCTGACCACGGAGGCTCCGCCGAGCGCAGGGGAACTCGCGACTGCCTATACATCGCTCTTCGTCGTCGGCCCCGGTGGCCGGCCGAGCTGCCCACTCTACGCTTCCTGCTACCTCGACCCCGACCGCAGCGCCGCCGGCTGGATCCCGCTCCTGCTCGAGCGCGAGTACCGCGCAGCGGGCGTCGCGCTGTCACCGTCGCTCCACGAACCACCTGACCATCTCTCGGTCGAACTCGAGTACACGGCGGTACTGTGCGAGCGGGAAGCGGAAGCATGGGAGCTCGCCCCTGTGGACGGGTTACGGAGGGTGCTGCGGCGAGAACGACACTTCCTCGAGCGGTTCCTGGGCTCGTGGATACCGGTGTTCGCTAACCAGCTCGTGCTCTACGACACCACCGGCGTCTACGCGGCTGCGGCAGTCGCGTGCGACGCGCTTGTGCGGCATGACCTCGATCTGCTCGCCCTGCTGCTCGACACCCTCGACGAGGTGCACCGATGAGCGCTCAATGGCGCGACCACGGCACATCGCTGGACGGGTCGGTTCGGGTCGCCGTCCTGCTCTGTGACCACCTTGGCAGTGACGCCAGCCGACTGGATGTCTCCGCGATCCTCCGTTGGTTCGCGGAGCACGATTCCAATGTCGTGGTTCACGTCCTGCCGCGGCTCTGTAC
>JADBJL010000073.1 GCA_014874455.1 Thermomicrobiaceae bacterium | reverse complement strand
TGGAGGGGCGGTACCGCGCGGGCCAGCCGCTTGAGGCCGACACCCTCTTGACGCAGTGCCCCTCCCGCTTCCAGGCCCCGCAGGGGCAGTAGCCGGGTCTGTTGTACGGCAGTACAGCGGTACACGCACATCTGGCTGTCATGCAGCGTGAGCGGATCGAGGGAGCGGGGCTGACTCGGCGCGTGGAGCCCTGGTAGTTTCGCAACGTTGATCTGAACAGGGCCGGTGATCACACGAAGTATGACGGAGGTTTGGAGATGATACTCGAGCAGATCGGACAACTCCGACAACTGCCGGCGCAGTACTGGCTCCTGGCCGTTCCCTCGACCATTGCTGCCGGCGTGCTCACCGGAATCCCGACCGCGATCATTCCCAACCCGCTCTTCACCCGCATGGTTCCCGCTGGCCCGTTGAACTACGCCTTCTGGGCTGTGACGTCCGTTCTCCTGGGGCTCGTCGCGGCCACCTACTTCACGAAGAGTCCTGCTCCCATTACCGGCGAGGGAAAGGTTGCCGGCGGAGGAATCCTCTCCATCCTGGCCGTCGGATGCCCGGTCTGCAACAAGCTTGTCGTGCTCGTCCTCGGAGCCAGCGGGGCGCTGACCTATTTTGCGCCGCTTCAACCGCTGATCGGCCTGGTCTCGGTCGCCCTCCTGGTCTACGCGCTTCGGCTGCGTCTTCGGCAGATGACAGGCGTTTGTCCTGTGCGGTAAGTCCATTGGATCCGTTCCTCGCCCGGCGGAGACTCCAGCCGGCGAGCGCCAGCCCGACGAGGGCCACGGCGGGCAGCCGATTCGTCCGCAAGGAGATGTGCTCCATCCTTTCGCGCTCCCGTACGGACGCTCGAGGGGAAACCCGGAGACAGTCGTGGCGGCAGCGTGGTGGGGCGCTAGCCCTGGTGGGGCACTGCCTTCGGGCGCTCCAGGAACAGGCTGATCAGCCGGCCGAGCGCCTGTGGCCGGTCTTCGGGCAGGAAGTGGCTGGCGTGCGCGAAGAGCACCAGCCGGGCACCGGGAACCAGGCGCGCGAGCTCGCGTGCCTCGTCCGTGCGAAAAGCCGGATCGCGCGCCCCCCAGGCGATCAGGCAGGGGGCAGCGAACCGGCTCAGCGCCTCGCGCCAGCGACGAAAATCGGCCGCTGTCATCGGCGCGCTGCGGTAGAGCCGCAGCAGCGTGGTGCGGAAGCCCCGCTCGAACGGCTCCCAGTAGCCATCCAGGTCGGCCGGTGCCAGCCGACCGGGCTCGGCCAGGAACGGCCGCATCGCCAGCCGCAGCATCCAGGGCCGGGCCAGCGCCATCGCCAGCTCGCCGAGGAACGGGAGGCGCAGCAGCCACAGCGGCGAGGGGCCGGCCCAGCGCTCTGGCCGGAAGCTGGTGTTGAGGATGACCAGGTGGGTCACCTGGTCGGGCCGTCGCGCCAGCAGCTCGGCTGCGACCAGCGCCCCGAAGTCGTGGCCGGCCAGCGCATACCGCTCGATCCCGAGCTGTTCCAGCAGCCGGCCGAGCAGATCCGCCTGGCCAGCGACCGTATAGTCGCCCCTCGCCGGCTTGTCGGAGCGCCCGAAGCCGAGCAGGTCGGGGGCCAGCGCGTGGAAGTCCCGCCCCACCACCGGCAGGACGCGCCGCCAGAGGAAGGAAGAGGTGGGGATCCCGTGCAGCAGGACGATCGGGTGGCCGTTGCCCTGCTCCCGGAGGAAGAGGCGAAGCCCGGCGACGGAGATCCAGGTGCCCTCCTCGCCGGCCACAGCGCCCGCCGGGCTTGCCGGTGTTCCCCCGTGCGTCCGCACAGCCATGACCCTGCCCCTTTCCCAGCCGGGCGAGGCGATCGGGGTAATCCGGCACTATCGTAACGCTCGGCCCAGCCCCTCCACCAGCGTGAGCCAGAGCAGAGCGAACCCGGCGGCCAGCCCGGCCGCGAGCGCCAGCCAGTCGGCCGGACGCATCGCCAGGTCGCGCAGCGTGGTGCGCCGAACGGGCGCGCCGACGCCGCGGGCGGCCAGCGTCCAGCCGAGCTGCTCGCTCATCCGCAGCGCGGTCACGAGCGCGGCGACGAGGATCGGGAGCATCGCCCGGAGGCGGCGTAGCCCGCGCGGCGGCAGGTCGAGCCCGCGGGCCTGGAACGCCTCGGAGACCGTCTGGAAGACGCTGGCGAAGGTGGGAATGAACCGCAGGCCAATCGTCATCGCCATGCCGAGACTGAACGGCAGGCCGAGCCGCACCAGGCTGCGGACGAGCGATCGCTGGTCGGTGGTGCCCAGCCAGAGCAGCAGGGTGAACGAGAGCGCGGCGATCCGCAGCGCGGTAGCCAGGCCGCGCAGCAGCGCCTCGCCGGTGACGATGAGCGGCCCGAAGCCCAGTACGACGAGCTCGCCGCGCCGGTCGAAGATCGGCCAGAGCACGACGATCAGGATCAAGAGCGGCGCCAGCGCGCGCCAGACGCCAGCGACCAGCCCGCGGGGGTAGCGGGCGAGCGCGAGGAGCAGGTGGGCCAGCGCGAGGGCGGCCAGTAGGAGCGGCAGGCTGCTCCAGAGCAGGACGAGCAGCGCCGCCAGGGCCGCCAGGACGAGCTTGACCCGCGGGTCGAGCCGGTGCAGCCAGGAGTCTCCCGCCGCGTAGAGGTCGTAACGGGCGCTCACGCCGGTTCTCCCTCCCGAGGCGGAATCGGAGCGCTGGTGGCCAACCGCGCGAGAAGCGCCTCGGCGAACTCGGCGACGGTCAGCGCCGGGGGGATGCCGTAGCGCGCCAGGCTCCGAGCCAGCCGGGCGATCGTGGGAGGCGCCATCCCCGCTCGCTCCAACAGCGCCTCGTCGGTCAGGATCTCGCGCGGCGGGCCGTCGCCGAGGATCTGCCCCTCGTGCATCAGCACGACGCGCCGGGCGTGCTCCGCCACCAGCCGGAGATCGTGCGTGATCAACAGCACGCTCTGGCCTTCGGCGACCAGCTCGTCGAGCGTGGCCATCAGCCGGCCGGTAGTGCGGCCGTCCAGACCACCCGTCGGCTCGTCGAGGATCAGCAAGCGAGGCGACATGGCGTAGACCGCGGCGATCGCGACGAGCTGCCGCAGGCCCCGGCCCAGCAGCGTCGGGTGACGGTCACGCAGGTGGACGAGACCGAAGCGCTCGAGCGCCTCCTCTACCCGCGCGCGCAGCTCCGGGCCGTGCAGCCCGAGGTTGCGCGGCCCATACGCCAGCTCCTCCGCCACGCTGGGCAGGAAGAGCTGGTGGTCGGGGTTCTGGAAGGCGTAGCCGACCGTCCGGGCGAGCTGCCCGACACGGGTGATGCGTGTGTCCTGGCCAGCGACCAGTACCCGGCCGGAATCCGGCCGGAGCAGCCCGTTGCAGTGCTTCGCGAGTGTCGTCTTCCCCGAGCCGTTAGGGCCGACCAGCGCCAGGAACTCGCCGGCCTCCATCCGCAGCGAGACCCCATCGAGCGCCAGGTAGACACCGCCGTAGCGGTAGCGTACGTCCTGGATCTCGACCAGCGAGTTCGGCTCGCGGCTCGGAGCGGTGAACGCCCCGGCACTCGCTCGGTGGAGCAGGGGAGTTCTCCCAGCGCGGTGGCCTTCCAGGCTCTCCCTCAGGGGCGGGTGGTCGTTCGGCCCCACCGGGCCGGTCTGTTCGAGGAGCCGGGCCAGCGCCGCCTCGGCCTCGGTCAGGCTGAGGAAGGAGAGTTCGGCTTCCAGCGCACGGTTGAGCCGCGCCGCCAGCTCGGCGAGCGGTGGAACTCGGATTCCCAGCGCCGCCAGCTCCTCGGTTCGGCCGAAGACGGCCCGCGGCGGCCCTTCCAGCGCGATCCGGCCGGCATGGAGCACGACGACCCGATCGGCGAAGCGGCTGAGCACCTCGGTGTCGCTCTCCACCAGGACGATGGTGAGCCGGTGTGCCAGCTCCTGGCGCAGCCGCTCGATGGCGGCGATCACCTCCTCCTTGCCTACCGGGTCGAGCTGGGCGGTCGGCTCGTCGAGCACCAGGATCTGGGGCTGCATGGCCAGGACGGCGGCGATGGCCAGCCGCTGCTTCTGGCCGCCGGAGAGGTGGGCCGAGGGCCGGAGCCGCTCGTGCGCCAGCCCGGTCACCGCGAGCGCCCAGTCTACCCGGCGGGCGATCTCGGCCGGCGGGATGCCGAGGTTCTCCGGCCCGAAGGCGACCTCGTCCTCCACGCTGAGCCCCACCAGGTTGCTCTCGGGATCCTGGAAGACGATCCCGACTCGGGTAGCGAGCTGGGGCACCGGCGTATAGCGGGTGTCCCAGCCAGCGACGACCACGCGCCCGCCGATGATCCCGCCGGTCTCCTGCGGGATCAGCCCGGCGATCGCCAGGCAGAGCGCGCTCTTGCCGCTGCCGGTGGAGCCAGTGATGCCCAGAAACTCCCCGGCGGCGACCTCGAGCGTGATCTCCTCCAGTGCCGTGGCCGGAGCGGCCCCGGCGACCGGCGGGTA
>JADBJL010000018.1 GCA_014874455.1 Thermomicrobiaceae bacterium | reverse complement strand
CACCGGGGCGGTCTACATCTCCGACGAGGCGATGGACGTGCTTAACCTGACCGTCGTCGGCTACGCCTCGCTGGCGGCGGGCGGACTCGAGATCGCCGGGAGTTACCTGCTGCCCAAGCCGACCGCCGAGCGGTTCGAGGCCGGCGGCGTCAACCTGCCGGCGATCGCCGGCCAGGCGGCCAGCCTGGCCTGGATCCGCGAGTTTGTCGGCTACGAGTGGGCCTACCGGCGCATCGCCGAGCTCGGCCAGTACGCCTGGCACTCGCTCAGCCGGCTCCCCGGCGTCACCGTGATCACTCCCCGCGAGCGGATGGCCGGACTGGTCAGTTTCACTGTCGAGGGGATCGACCCGCCAGCGCTCGTCCAGGAGCTCTGGAAGCACAACATCATCATCCGGTCGATCGCGCATCCCCCCTGCGCCAGGGTCTCGACCGGCTTCTACAACAACGAGGAGGACATCGACCGCCTGGTGCAGGCCATCGCTGAGATCCGCCGGGATCTCTGAGCGCGTCGAGCCACTCGGGTCGTGTCGACGGATCGACCCTGAGCCGCACCGGAACTCGCGGCGAGTTTGCCCGTACGGCTGTGCCCGATGTGTCTCGGCGCGGTCGATCGCGCTTGCCATCGGCCGCGTACCTGCCTGCAATCGTCACGGAACTCGTTACGCTAGTCCGGTCGCGGCTGCATGCGCCCGGTCGCCTCGGCGTACTCCCACACACCCAATTCCGGCGGCGTCACGCCGATGGACGTTAAGATGGTGCATATCTGGCCGCGGTGCTCGTTGCCGTGGTGCAGCGCCTGGGCCAGCACCACGCCAGCGGGCACGTTGTAGTGAGTCCCGCCGGGCCAGCGGATCACCAGGTTCCGCTCGGCGTCGAACGGCTCCGCGAGAAATCGCTCCCAGCGGGCGGCCAGCTCCTCGCTGCGCCTGGCGAGAGTGTCCAGGTCAGGCTGCTCGCCAGCGCGGCGATCCCAGCTCGGTTCCTCGCCAGTGAGGCGGGTACAGTAACTCGCCTCGGACGACACGATGTGGCGGAGCGTGTCGATGATGCTGCCGTACATCCCGACGGTCGTCGCGTCCAACTGCTCCCTCGTCAGCCCTCGGCAGACCCGGAGCAATTCCCGCGTTGCCCAGGCGTTGTGCCGAAAGGCGTCGATCAAGCCATCGTTCACGTGTCCCCCTCTCGAGTGCCGGTGTACGCTACCGGGCAAGCAGATCCAGAGGGTGAGGAGTATACCCTGAACCGGTCACTCGCGTGCCTGTCCGGGGGTCTCTCCTCGTCCCGGTACCGGGCGGGAACGGCGTCCAGATGATGACGGTCTCCACGCTCATGCGACCACACGGCTGGCTGTCCGCCCGCGTCCTGGCGGTCGCGATGTCGCTCGGGCGCGACCTCTTCCGGTAGGTTGTCCGGGCGAGAGAGGAGTGTGGGCCATGTGGTGGCAAGATCTCCTCTGGGGCTTCTGGAACGGGGTGACGGCCTGGGTCGTGCTCATCGCCCACGTCTTCGGCGCCTGGGGCGGGCAGCCGGTCTACGACGCCGCTCGCGCCGGGAACTGGTACGACTTCGGTTTCCTCGCTGGCGCTGGCTCCCCGTTTCTGGGTGCCCTCGGGGCACAGGGTCGATCTGGCTCATAGCGCTGGGAGCGCCGGGGGAACGACCGAGGTCTGCTCGGCGGGTAGAATGGGCTCGCGCGGAAGGTGAGGCACAGCCTCCTGCGGCGATCAGGAGGCGGACGATACTGCGACCCAGCGACGGGAACAGCATGATGAGCGAGCAGGGACAGCAACGCTCCGAGCCACCGGTCTGGCCGGCCGGCCACCGGGCCGCGCTGGTCGTCTCGATCGACGTCGACGGCGAGTACGGCGTCATCGCCCACCACGGCGAGGACGACTGGTACTGGCGCGCCCAGGCACGCTACGACCTGGAGGCCGGCGTCTGGCGCCTGCTGGAGATCCTGGCCGACTACGACGTCAAGGGCACCTTCTGCTGGGTGGGGCGGGCCGCTGAAGACCGGCCCGACGCAGTCCTGGCCGCCCACCGGGCAGGCCACGAGATCGCGACGCACGGCTGGGATCACCGCACCTACGCATCGATGACGCGGGACGAGCAGCGGGAAGACCTGATCCGTACCCGTGACCTGCTGGCGAGCCTTACCGGCGTGGTGCCGGTCGGGCACAAGTCGCCCTTCTGGCGCTTCGACGAGCACACGGTGCCGCTCCTGCAAGAGCTCGGCTTCCGCTGGAACATGGACATCGCGGCCGGCGACCTGCCGGTCGCGATGCAGCCTCACCCCGAGCTCGCGCCGGTAATCCAGTTGCCGCCGTCCAGGCTGTGGGACGACTACAGCTTCTTCGTCGACTGGGTCATGCCCCCGCGCCATGCCTTCGAGCTGTGGCGCGACGACCTGGATGTCCTGCGCGCCGAGGGCAAGCTGATGTGCCTGACGCTCCACCCCTGGGTCGGCGGTCGCCCCGGCCCCTCGCGGGCGCTGACCCAGTTCCTGGACTACGCGATCAGCCTCGGCGACGTCTGGATCGCCCGTGCCGACCACGTCGCGCTCTGGTGGCAGGAGCGCGAGCGTGACCTGGCTGGTGGACGTGCGAGCTGACGTGAGCCGGCCTCACCCCCGGTTGCCACCCGAGGGGTCGCCTGGCGTACACTTTGCCGTGCTTCCAGAGGTGGCGATCGCCTCACGTGCACCCTCGACTGGCATACCCGCGCGGTCGACGTCGCTCAGTGGAGTTCCCTATGTCCATGAGCACGCAAACACGAGCGAGGCCGTCCCGAGCCCCCGGCGGCTTGGTATTCCTGCTCCTGATCCTGGCCTCGAGCGCCTGTAGCGGAAGCTCCAGTGCCAGCATCGACCCGGCGCCCACCACGCCTGCTGCTGCGTCGGCCGTCGTCCAGGAGACACCCACTCCCAGCCCCGGCCTTCGCCCGGTGGCGACGCCGACGGCTTGGCCCACGCCGACGCTCACGCCGGCAGCGACGCCGGAGCCGACCGAGGAGCCGACCCCAACCCCGACTCCGACGCCTGAGCCGCTGCCGCCGTCCGCCTACCTCGAGCCGATGACGCACGCCTACCAGACCTGGAACAACTGCTCGGCCGTCTCGGCTTCGATGGTCCTCAGTTACTTCGGGATCACGCGCACACAGGAGCAACTCGGGCCGGTCTTCCGTCCCAACCCGGGAGACAAGCACGTCGAGCCACCCCAGTTCGTCGCCTTCTTTCCCGAATACGGATTGCGCACGCGGGTCGTCGAGGGTGGCTCCATCGACGTCGTGAAGCGGCTCGTTGCCGCTGGCTTCCCGGTGATCACGCCACAGTGGCTCGATCACAAGCCCGATGCGATCGGGCACTACCGCGTGGTGCGCGGCTACGACGACGGCCGCGGCGGCTTCATCGTCAACGACTCGATGTTCGGCCCCGATGTCCTGCTGCCGTACGGCGAGTTCGAAGAGCTCTGGCGCGCCTTCAACTACCGCTACCTGCCGGTTTACCGCCCCGAGGACGAGCCGCGCGTGCTGGCTATCCTGGGCGAGGACGCCGATCCCCAGCGCAACTACCAGCGCGCGCTCGCCCTGTTCCAGCGGCTGGCCGAGGAGCGGCCGGACGACGCCTACGTCTGGTTCTCGATCGGCACCAGCTACTTCCTGCTCGGCGATTACCAGGCCGCCGTCCAGGCGTACGAGCGCGCCGAGGCCATCGGCCTGCCGCCCAAGATGCTCTGGTACCAGTTCTGGCCGGTCGCGGCCTACAACAACATCGGCCACCACCAGCGCGCGCTGGAGCTGGCGACGGCCCAGATCGCGACCGCCGGCACCTTCGGCGAGATGCGCTACGAGCGCGGCCGCGCCTTCGAGGCCATGGGCAACCTCGACGCGGCCATCGCCGAGTACCGGCGAGCTCTCCAGGACGACGCCAACCTGGAGGTGGCCCGGCAGGCGCTCGAGCGGCTCGGAGCGACGCCGTAGCCGAGTGCGGTGACGAGCCGGTGTGGCACCGGCCAGAAAGCTCGGGTACCGCTGGCCAGCCCGGATCAGGCTTGACGCGACCGGGCCGGTCGCTATGCTGGGCAGGGCGTCTTCGGAGAGGAGGGATCGATGCCTGGCGACCTGATCCTGGTCAATGGCCACGTGATGACCGGGCAGCTCGGTGAAGACCGGCCGCTCACCGGCGTCGCCGTGTGGCAAGGGCGCATCGCGGCGGTGGGCACCGATGCCGAGGTGCTTGGCTGGCGGCGCCCGGGGATCGAGGTCATCGACCTGCACGGGCGCACCGTCACCCCGGGTTTCAACGACGCCCATTGCCACCCGATTTCGGTCGGCCTCGGCCTGCAGGAGGTAGACG
Organism: Thermomicrobiaceae bacterium; assembly: GCA_014874455.1. Taxonomy (GTDB): domain Bacteria; phylum Chloroflexota; class Chloroflexia; order Thermomicrobiales; family Thermomicrobiaceae; genus Thermalbibacter. The sequence goes on along the minus strand of JADBJL010000018.1, from coordinate 116 downwards.
CGCGCACCCCGCCGAACGAGTCGATCGCCGACATCGTGCGGCGCATCGCCGAGCGCGCTCGCCAGCAACCTGCCGGCACCTGGATCGTCGCCCGCGGCTACGACCAGGCCCGGCTC